>NZ_JAMYBY010000006.1:0-306185 GCF_024126555.1 Pseudomonas sp. VE 267-6A | reverse complement strand
CGGGGTAACGCTGACGACTCATGGCACCTCCTATTTGGGCCTCATTATGAGGCTTGGAGGTGTCTACGAAACCAGGGGCGATTCAGATAACCGTTTTTAATGGACTATAGTGGCCTGCCGAGCATGTCGGGCGGATTTCCAATCCATATCTTTGATAGTCGAAACACACTGACTATAGGTGATAATAGAGGCTAGATGATGAAAAAGGATGTGACGAACATGATCATGCCCGACGATCGGCTAATGCTGGAGGCTGTCGAGGCGACACCATCAGCTCAGGTAGCAGTTCGCCCGAGAAAGTGGAGCGTTATCGCGTCATTGCTGAGGGTTTTTCAGGCGATAGATGACTTCAACCTGCTGGCCCTCAGACATCCTTCAGAGCGCCATCATTAAAAATTGTATGGGGCAAGTCGGGCGCCATTTTATGCCCCTTAGACGCCTAGCCAGCAGGCACAAAAAAGCGCCCAATCCCTGTTTATGGGACTTGGGCGCTTTTTTTCGTTACTTATGTGTTGAGATTTTTATAACTAAAAATCTTGCCCGGAGGCAAGCGATTACTCTTTCTTTTTTATTAGGTCGATTAGTTTCTTGACATCGCCTATGCTCAACTTTTCTAAAGCTAGGAAAATTGGTGGCTTCTCTACGTGCTTGCCATCTAGGGTAGATGATGCGTTAAAGGCTATTGCATCAATGGCTTTGGCGATAAGTTCTTTTTGTAGCTCGTCGCCACTGACCTGGAGATCGCTTAGCTGCTTTTTGTAACTCTCATATGAGGCTGCAAATGCTTCTTTATGCGCATATTCTTGCTGGAGGCGCTCATACTGACTTCTCCGGGTAGCTGAAAATATCGCAAGCCAGACTACAGGCAGTACGATAGGCGACCGCATGAGGAGAGTTCGGAGTATTTCTTGCCAGTCACCGACTTTTATGAAGGTAATGCTTGGCGGCGACAGAGATAGTGAGTCGGTTACAAGGAAAATACCGCCAATAAGCAGTGCTGTCATGGACGAATAAAAAGCGACGGTATACCGCCGGATTGGTGTGCTGAAATAATCTTTCAAAGATTTATAGGCAGAGGCCAGTCCTGCGCTAGTGGCGCCTGGTAATAGGGCCTCAATCGAAGAGTATAGTGTTTGATGGCGATTTTTTTGCTCGAATTCAAAGTTGTTCAGTTGATGGAATCTTTGTTCAAGCTCCTGCTCAAGGCCACCTTCAGCTATCTCGTCGTCATCCCCTTTTTTTATTCCGAATATTTTGTTGTGGAACTTGGTTAAGTCATTATTTTGTTGGGTGTTTGAATCTAAAAGTTCGCTTAGTTCGCTGTTGATTTTTTGAACTTCTTGTTGGTTTTTTTTGATGTTCGCTAGGGTTGATTCTGGGCCGTCGAGTAGGGATGTTTTTAAGTCGCTTATTGCTTTGTGATGTTCAGTTATCTCTTTGATCGCGGATCGAATATATTCTTCGGCGGCTGAGAATTCTGAGTCACCTTCATACAGATATTTGTCAAATTCTTTGACTTTTAATTCAATATTTTTGAGATACTCCTGCTGTTGCCTGGATTTCTCAATAGTTTCATTTAGCTCGTTTGTAATATTTGTTATGTGCAGGTTGTAGTTGTCGGTGTGTTGTTTGAGTTTGTTTGAGTAAGCCGCTGTGGCGGCGCCATACGCCGGAAGTGCTTCTCGGGGAAGTACCATGTACGGTCGAATATAGGTGAGTAAGTTGTCTGCGTGCTCGTTGGCTTGTACTAAATTGCTGGCGGCCCTTGAGGTTAAGTAAGCGCTTACTTGGTTGAAGCACGCATGGCTTTGGTTGGCGCAGTTGTCTAACACTGATTTAGGGGTTAGTTCGGCGTCAATGGTTTTTATGATCTCGTCAATAAAGATTGCGACTTTATTTAAGCGTGCGAGCTCTTCTACTGTGGTGGTGACCGTTTTGTCATCAACATCGAGATTGTTTATGAGCGTCAGGAGGTCTGGCCATACACGCATGAAAGTGCTGGATTTAAACTGTTGAACCCATCTAGTCAATTCGGTGTCCGTCCTTTTCCATATTTCCAAGCGTTAACTTAGGCTTTAAATTTTGTCAGTTTTGAGAAGGCACTAGGGGCGTTATTTCCCGAGCTTGCGCTGAGTACGGTAGCTGCATGGTGCGTCAGAGCCTCTGAGCAACTACGTAAAGCAATCCATTGCGCAGGCACTAGTATAGCGAGGGATAGTGGCAAAATGATATTTTATGGGGAACGGGCGGATGGGGGGATTTGGGCCAACGTTGGCTCAGTCGGGGAATTGGATGGTACAAAATTGGTACATATGGAATGGGTCTGAGTTGAAGGCGCCGTGGATTAAAGGCTGCCGGTAAAGTAGCCCCAATCCATCATCGGTCATGTCAGTGACGAGCCATGCACGGGATCCTGCATAAGCGATGTGGTCATAGGGGTAGCATTGCTGGTATGCCGAACCGGCATTAGGGATGCGCAAGCCTCACGGACCAGTTTTCGGTCCAAGAGGTGCGTTTCTGAAGGAGACCGCGGGGGATTTGGCCCAGCAAACACTACGCTACAACCCCCGCCAACCCCCATGCCTTAGCGCATGGTGATGTTAGCGGTGGAGATCAAACGCTTATCCTGCGGAGTATGAAGAGGTGAGTGTAGGTGCCAGCCAATGACAGTCGACAGCTTGTGCAGCGCCCCAAATCCAAGGAGGAGCCGATCCATCCGTGCAGGTGGAGGCCATGTCTCGAACCACTTGCTCTGGCGTTCGCATGAACCATTAGCGACGAGCATTGCGCGATCGACCTTCAAATGCACGAATCAGATAGGCCTCAAGCGCTGAAGCCAAGTGGCTGTGCCGCGCCTCGAAGCCTATGGTGTGTATCGAGGTTATGGACTCCCAACGTGGGCGCAGCCTCAACCAGCCCGGGCCGCGCTCCTTGTCCAGGCGGTACACATGTGAGCTCAGTCGGCGTGATATCCCATGATCACAATACAATCCACCCCCTCGGCTGGCGCCCAGGCCGATGTACTCAAGATCGTCCCCGGCAAACAGCGCATAACAGCCTCCCAGCTGATAGTTCGGTACAGACCCCTTGAACTCCCGCCAGGCATGCCAGGCAGGCGGTTGAATGCCGAGCACGTCGGTGTTCCAGTGCATGCCAAAGAACTTTTCGGTTTCAGCTTCAAGCTGAGCCAGGGTGACTGGCTTTCGATCATTCATGCTCTTGATTCCTTTCAATCCGGTTGCGAGCCAAGCGTCGGCGTCCATCTTTGGCGTGCGGCCCCGGGCAGCAGTGTCGACGCTGGCGAAAACATGTGCAATCGCTGCGCTAGCCCGTGCAACCACAAAATGGAAAAACACCGAATCGACCCAAGTGGGGTAAGCCAAGGCTGCGGTACTTGTAAGCGAACGCTGTTTGTCCCCTCAAATCTTGATTTCTGATATGTCCGTGCTTTATTGGCTGATGTTTGTCGTCATTGACGATCAAACACTATTTGTCATTACCGAGCCAGGTGCTTGCACGTTCGCTTGAAGGCCTGGGCTCGCGCGTGTTGATAATCAGTTTGGTCAAGGAAATCAAAGGAATGAAACTTTCACCCGCAGCAAAAGGAATTGCACTGGCCCTGGTCGGTTTCTGTTCATCGATACCCGTGGTGCACGCCTGCACGCGGCTGGTTTTTCTTGGAGATAACCAACAGATCATAACGGCACGCTCAATGGACTGGGCGAAGGATGTGGAAACCAACCTGTGGGTGTTCCCCCAGGGCATGAAGCGCCACGGTGAGGCAGGCCCCAATTCGGTTACCTGGACGTCGAAGTACGGCAGTGTCATTGCGTCCGGCTACGATATTTCCACCACCGACGGCATCAACGAAGCCGGGTTGTCTGCAAACCTGCTGTGGCTGGTGGAATCAGAATATCCAGCACTCGAACAGGGCAAGCCAGGGCTCAGTATCTCGGCATGGGCTCAGTACGTATTGGATAACTTCAAGACCGTGGCTGAAGCGGTCGAGGCGCTCAAGGCCGAACCGTTTCATGTGGTGACATCCAAGGTTCCGAACGAAACCCGCCTGGCAACGCTGCACCTTTCAATGTCCGATGCGTCGGGCGATAGCGCAATTGTTGAGTATATCGATGGCAAGCAAGTCATTCACCACGACAGAAAATATCAAGTGATGACGAACTCGCCGAAGTTCGACGAGCAGTTGGAAATGTATGCTTATTGGCAAGGCATTGACGGAACACAGATGTTGCCTGGCACCAACCGCTCGCCTGATCGCTTTGCGCGTGCGTCCTTCTACGTAAATGCCGTGCCCAAGCATGAGGATGCGCGGCTGTCACTGGCCAGTGTATTCAGTGTGATTCGCAACGTCTCGGTGCCGTACGGCATTACAACGCCAGATCAGCCCAATATCTCATCCACGCGCTGGCGGACTGTGGCGGACCATAAACACAAGCAGTATTTTTTCGAGTCCGCAGTCACGCCCAATACGTTCTGGGTTGACCTGAAAAAGCTGGACCTCAGCCAGAAAACCGGCAAGGTGAAAAAGCTGGACCTGGGCCCGAACCAGGCAAACGTGTATGCCGGCGAAGTGTCCGCCCGCTTCGAAGAGTCAACACCGTTCAAATTCGAGGGGATTTGAATTGCACCAGCGACTTGATCCCTGACATTTACACTCAGGACGCAACAGCGCTCGCCTCGGCAATCATGAGGTCGAGCGCTTTTGTGTGCGTTGAACAAAAGGCGGCTCGGTCATCAGCCTATCTGTGACAACCCAAATCCCAGACAAAGAAAAGCCCGCGATGGGGGGGAGCGGGCTTAAAGGTTTCTACTAGGAGCTGGGTCAACCATAAGCCTTCGAATGTGAAAGGCTTGTGAAACTTACGGGATTGGTCTGAATGATTGCTATTTCACCGTGCAGGTCCAGCGGTGATTGTGCCGGTAGGGCGCGCGCATGAAGGTGATGTCCGAGACGCGGGTCAGGCCGCGTTTGCGCAGGGCGTCGGTCAGTTGTACGAGTGTCTCTGCTTCGATAGTCATTGCTGTTACCTCGTCAGATTTACTGCGTTCATAGGTCTGGACCGGGCGGGTGTCGGGCTAATTCAATTTTTTTGCCCGTGTATCGACGACCGCAAACAGGCCAGGCAAAAAAGATGAACCACCCACGCCGCCACGCGCTCACATGAACAGCGGTACCTCAAACGCAGTTCCCGAAAAACAGAACGAGGATTTCATGATGAATACCCTGTTGCGAAGCAGCGCTTTTGCGCTGGCGTTTACCCTGGCAGGCGCGGTACACGCGGCCCAGGACGCCGACGATTTCGTGGAAGACGCCTCGGCCAAAGGCATTGCCGAAGTGGAAGCCGGCAAGCTGGCCCAGGAGAAGGGCAGCGCCAGCGACGTGAAGGCCTTTGCCGACATGATGGTCAAGGACCACACCGCAGCCAACGAGAAGCTCAAGGCCATCGCTGCCAGCAAAAAGCTGGAAGTCTCGGATGATGCCATGCTGATGGACAAGGCCAAGGCGATGATTCTGGAGCTGCGTAGCGCCAAGTCGTTCGACCAGGCCTATGCCAACAACCAGGTCAAGGCGCACGAGGCCACCATCGAGCTGTTCGAGAACTATGTGAAGGACGGCACCGATGCCGAGCTCAAGGCGTTCGCCGAGAAAACCCTGCCCACGCTGAAAGAGCATCTGACCAAGGCCAGGGCACTTGCCAGCGCACACGGCGGTGATGCAGCCCAACCCTGAGCCAATGCCCGCTGGCCAGTGCGCAGGCGCTGGCCATTGGCAATGCAGTACGCACCGTTCCAGTCGTAGAGGAGAGGTGACGATGAACGACACGGACAAAAGGCAGGCGTTGCAGAACTGGCGACAGGCGTTGGTCCACGAGCATGCGTCACTGGACGCCGAGCAGCGTTACGACAAGGCGTTGATGGCCGCCGATGCACTCGAGGTGGCGGGCATCATCAGCAGTCGCGAGTGGCGCGAGCTGGTGAAGGAAGCCAATGCCTTTATCTTCCACTGAGCGGCGTTGCCAATGCCGGCAGTGCCTGGAGGTTAGCGTCATGAAACTGACCGCGTTGGCGTTGCTGGTCGCCAGCCTGTCGATGCTGCAAGGGTGCTTCAACGAGCCCGAGCATGTCGACAAGGATACCGATCGCAGCAAGTCTTCCCTGCAGATGCAAAAGCCCGACACGCCCCCTGCGGAGCCGGCGCCTCGGCAACCCCCCAACAACTAGCTTGAGCGAACGTGCGCCCCAGTCAGCCGAGGCTTGGGGCGCAGGGCTCAGAAGGTGGGCGGGGTGATCACCCAGATCACCACCGCATCCACTTCACCCGGGTTGCCGTACTTGTGCGGCTCCTGGCTGGAGAAGCTGAAGCTGTCGCCTTCGCCGAGTTCGAAATGGCGATCCCCCACCCACAGCTCGAAGCGGCCGGACAGCACGTACCCGGCTTCTTCGCCCTCATGGCTGTAGCTCTGCTGGCTGTAGGTGCCTGGCGGAAAACGCGAGTGGAGCATCTCCAGTTCGCGGTTGGGTTGCGGGGTGAGCAACTGGTCGACGATGCCGTCTTCGTAATGCACGCTCAGTCGGCTCTGCCGGCGCACCACGTAGCCGCTGTCCTCGGGGGCGGTGACCGCCTCGCTGGCGAAGAACCACTGGATGGTCACGCCCAGGCTGCGGGCGATATTGAACAGTGCCGGTATCGAGGGGTACGACAGGTTGCGTTCCAGCTGGCTGATATAGCCGGCGGTCAGCTCGCTCTGTTGCGCAAGCTCGGTCAGGGTCATGCCGCGACGCTTGCGAAGCCCGCGAATGCGCGTGCCCAGAAAGTGCGGCGCGGCGCTGCCGTCCTCGGCGGTGGGCGGCAGCTTGCTGTTGTTGCTCATGGCGTTATCCGATCAGCCCTGCAAAGGCCCGGAGTATAAACAGCCTCACAGGCTCGCGGCGACTTTAAGACCCTCATAGATGGCTTCCTCGGCGGTACGCGCCGCCAGGCAATCGCCAATGCGGTGTACTGGGGCCAGGTCCTGGATCTCGCCGGCCAGGGTGTCGACCGGGTGATGGCCGTGGCACAGCACCAGGGTGTCGATGCCTTCGAAGATCATCGCCTCGCCGCTGGCGGTGTGCTGCAGGTAGACGCTGCTGTCGTCGCAGCCATACAGCCGCGCATAGGGCGTGATCGGGATGCCCAGCTTGTGCAGCTCGCCGGCCATCTGGTCACGCACATACAGCGGCAGGCTCTCGCCACAGTGGGTACCGTTGACCGCCAGTTGCACCTGATGCCCGGCGCGGGTCAGGCGTTCGGCGATGCCCGGCCCGATCCAGTCGCAGCGCCAGTCCATCACCATCACCGAGCGACCGACCTGTACCTGCTCGCGCAGCACCTGCCAGGCGTCGACCACCTGCAACTCGCCGCCGCGCTCGAAAGCCGGCCAGTAGGGCGCGGCACCGGTGGCAACGATCACGGCATCCGGCTGCTCGCGCTCGACCAGCGCGCGGTCGACCCGGGTATTGCGCACCACCTCCACGCCGGCCAACTGCATCTCGCGTTGCAAGTTGGTGCTGGCACCGCCGAATTCGCTGCGCCGTGGCAGCAGTTGCGCCAGCAGCACCTGGCCACCCAGTTGGGCGGCCGCCTCATACAGGGTGACCTGATGACCACGGGCCGCCGCTACCGCGGCAGCCTTCATGCCGGCCGGGCCGCCGCCCACCACCATCACCTTCTTGCGCAGTGTGGCAGGCTGCAGTTGGCCGAACTGCCGCTCGCGCCCGGTCTCCGGATGCTGGATGCACGAAATCGGCAGGCCCTTGTGGAAGTGCCCGATACAGGCCTGGTTGCAGGCGATGCAGGCACGCACGTCTTCGGCCCGGCCGCTGTCGGTCTTGTTCGGCATCTGCGGGTCGCAGATCAGCGCGCGGGTCATGCCACACACGTCGGCCTGGCCGCGGGCAAGTATCAGCTCGGCCTCCTGGGGCTGGTTGATGCGCCCGGTAACGAACAGCGGAATGTCCAGGCTGGCCTTGAAGGTGCCCGCCTCGCGGGCCAGATAGGCGGCCTCGATGGCCATCGGCGGCACGATATGCACCGCGCCGCCCAGGGACGCCGAGGTGCCGGCCACAATATGCACATAGTCCAGTTGCCCTTGCAGGGCCTTCACCGCGCCGAGCGATTCATCTTCGCTCAGGCCCTCGGCGTCGCGTTCATCGGCGCTGATGCGCAGGCCGATAATGAAGTGTTCGTCGGTGCTGGCACGCACCGCGGCGATGACCTCGCGCACAAAGCGCAAACGATGTTCAAGGTCGCCGTTGTAGCCGTCGCTACGCCGGTTGACCCGTGGGTTGATGAACTGGGCGGGCAGGTACCCGTGGCTGGCCACCACCTCCACGCCGTCCACGCCCGCCTGATGCAGGCGCCGCGCCGCCGCGGCATAGCCGGCCACGATCTCGTCGATCATGCCTTGGTCAAGCTCGCGCGGCATCACCCGGAACCGTTCGTTGGGCACCGCCGAGGCCGAGTAGGCCACCGCCAGCAAGCCGTCGCTGGACTCCATGATCTCGCGCCCCGGGTGAAAGATCTGCGACAGCACCACGGTGCCGTGGGCATGGCAGGTCTCGGCCAGCCGGCGATACCCCTCGATGCAGGCGTCATCGGTGGCCATCAGCACGTGGGAGGTGTAGCGGGCGCTGTCGTGTACCCCGGCCACCTGCAGCACGATCAGCCCCACACCACCTTCGGCCCGGGCCTGGTGATAGGCAATCAGCTGTTCGTTGACCAGGTTGTCGGTGGGCATCGAGGTGTCGTGGCCGCTGGACATGATGCGGTTCTTGAGGCGCTTGCCACGGATCTGCAACGGGGTGAACAGGTGCGCGAAGGCGGTCGACATGGTGGTCAGGCTCCAGCGGGGGTGTTGTTATTATTTTTCTATGAAAGTGTACCGACAGTAAAAAATCAACTTGTTTTTTTACTTGGGTTTGATTAGCGTCGAGTCACCCCAGTGCAGGGGCTTACCTCACAAAAACAAGAAAGTGGACCACGCCGGCGCCAGGCCGAGTGGTACCCGCAGGAGGATCCATCGATGAAAGCGTTCCCGCGTAAACCAGGCCTGTATGCAGTGCTGCTTGCCCTGGGCCTGGGCAGTGCCCAGGCAGCTCCGCAGATGGTCGTGGTGGGTTATGGCGGTGCCGGGCAGAAGGCCCAGGACGTGGCGTTCTTCCAGCCGTTCAGTGCCCAGGACAAGAGCAAGCTGATCCAGAGCGAGTACAACGGTGAAACGGCCCGCATCAAGGTGATGGTCGACACTGGCAATGTGGACTGGGATGTGGTGCAGATCGAAGGGCCTGACTTGATGCGCGGGTGCGACGAAGGCATGTACGAACCCCTCGACTGGAAGCAGCTGGGGCATGCCGACGAGCTGATCCCGGACGCTGCCCTGGCGTGCGGCTCGGCGGCGCTGGTGTGGAGCGTGGCGATCGCCTATGACCGCGACAAACTGGCCCAGGCGCCCACCTCCTGGGCCGACTTCTGGGACGTGAACAAATACCCGGGCAAGCGCGGCCTGAGGAAGCGTGCGGTGTACAACCTGGAGTTCGCACTGCTGGCCGACGGCGTCAAGGTCGAGGACGTCTACAAGGTACTGGCCACCCCCGAGGGCGTGGACCGCGCCTTTGCCAAGCTGAGCGAGCTCAAGCCCAACATCCAGTGGTGGGAGGCAGGCGCCCAGCCGGCGCAGTGGCTGACGGCGGGTGACGTGGTGATGACCTCCACCTACAGCGGGCGCATCGCCAGTGCCGCGCAGGCCGGTGCGCCGTTGGCGGTGGTATGGCCCGGCAGCCTGTACGGCATGGACTACTGGGCCATCATCAAGGGCTCCAAACATGTCGACCAGGCCAAGCGGCTGATCGCCTACACCAACGACCCGGCAGCGCAGGTGCGCTATGTACAGCAGATTCCCTACGGCCCGACCAACACCCAGGCCGCGGCAAAGCTGGACCCGTCGCTGGCCAGCTGGGTGCCGACCTCGCCGCAGAACCTTCAAGGGGCGCTGTCGATGAACGTCGAGTTCTGGGTCGATCATGGTGACGAACTGGAGGAGCGGTTCAACGCCTGGGCTACCAAGTAGCCGTTGCAGCCCGTCTCCTGCACCGTTCTGCAGGAGCGGGCTCAGCTGTGAAGGGGCGCGCGGCGCCCCTTCAAAGTCTGGTTAAATACGCGCTTACCAGAACCGCCGGCGAGCCCGTTCCATGCACGATGACGACGATATCCACGAACCCGAGCACGACCACCTGCTCGACTACGAATTTCACGATCAATACATTGCCCCCGAGCCAGAGGCGGGCGGTATGGATGAGGATGACGAGGACGATGATGCCTGGGGTCTGCTCGACGATGACGATGACCAGCCCGAAGACCCATAGCCCTGCCGGCTTCACCATTCGTCGCGTGTGCTGCACCCTGGCCCCGGCCTGACCTCCAACTGACAGGGCCCGGATGTTCCGGGCCTTTGCTGGCGAGGTGTTCCATGACTGACCAAGTGACTGCCCAAGCCCAAGACCCCACCCAACCGACGACGGCTCCCGAAGACGTCGATCCGCTGGCACGCCCACCGGTGTTCACGCCAGATCGTCCCGAGGACTGGAAAGACCCGGCCAGCGGTGATGGCGTGCCCGATGACGAAGACATGCCGCTGCCCAATGATTGAGCGCAGGGGCGTCTGCCAGGGGGCTGGGGGGATCGCTGGCAGACACCCGGATGCCTGGCCCCATTCGACGACGTGGAGGTATTGATGACCGGTAATCAGCACAAACCAGAAGGACCGCATTCATCCGAGCACGCCTCTGAACGGGACACGCTGGACTTTGATCCCGATTCGCCAGACCTGGATGACCCGCAGGTGGATCCGGTAGGCCCGGCCAAGGCGCCCAAGGGCGGGCCAGAACCACGCAAGCCACCGCTTCTTGGCGAGTAGCCGCAAACAAGGGCCCGGCGCAATGCCGGGCCTTTTTTGCAATCAGCCGTGCAATCAGCCGCCGGCTGCCTTGGCCGCGGTCACACCCGCCGCACTGAGCTTGATCGGGTAACGCACTGACGGTTCATCGTCGGCCCCAACGGTGACCGCACCGTCCTGGATCAACCCCTTGTCCTGCAGTTGCTTGAGCGTCTCGGCCACCGCCTTTTCGCCTTCGAAGTTGTCCAGCACTTCCTTGCCCAACCCGTTCGGGTGGGCGTGGTACAGCCGGGTGAGTACTTCGTTTTGCAGTGTTTGATTGGTCATTGCCTGCCTCGCAGTGTTCATGGGTATGAAGGGCGTTGCACAGCTTCCGACAGGCCAGGGCGGCAGGGATTCCACCGGATGTCGCGAGGGGGCGACCGGTTGCGTTACAGCAGGTTGCGGGGTGGGGGCGGGCAGCAGGGCCCTGAAACAGAACTGCCCCGGGCAACGCCGCGGGGCAGTGGGTCAAGCGCTACGCCGGGGCGTCAGGGCTTGTTGTTGAGCTTGCGCAGTTCTTCGTAGGTGGCCGACTGGACGAACCAGAAGCCGGAAACGATACACCAGGTCAGCGTACCGACAATCAATGTGCCCAGGCCAGCCAGGAAGCTCTGGCTGAACATGAACAGGCCGGAAATCCAGATGACGGCCAGTGCCACGTACAGCACCACGTTGTTGACGCTGATAACAAAATCTTTCACGAGTAATCCTTCCCGAGTCATTGTCCACTGTCGCACGAACGGCGTGCGACAGGCCGCTATCATATTGATATTGCGACAACAATTCCATCGGAACGGGCGATGCGCCTGCCTGTCAGCGGCTAGCGAAAACGCGGCAGCGGTCGGTCCAGGGTGAGGGAGGTCAGGGTCTTCTTCACCAGCACCTCGTCGGCTTCGACGGCCTTGAGGGTGTCGCGGATCTTGCCCGCCACCGGTACATCGCCCTGGCGGTCGATCCAGTCGGCGATCTCCTTGCAGGCCACGGCCAGGCGGTCCTGACGGTGGTTGATCAGGGTCAGCAGGGTGGTGATCTCTTTGTCGGACATGGCGCATTCCTCCCTTCGGCGAATTAAATGTAGCAGTGCGCCGGCAGTTGGCCCCCCCAGCCTCAATCGGGTTTGCCGCGCACGATGCGCCCGTCCTTGACCTCGTCGGCATAGGCCTTGAGCTTGTCCGAGTCCCGGTACAGGCGGTTCATCAGGTGCAGCACCGCCACCACGTCGACGTCCTTGATGCGCTCGGCCAGCTTGCTGATTTCACCGGCGGTACGCTCCAGGTCGGTGGCGACCAGCTTCAGGTCACGTTTGAGTTCTGCGGAGGACTTCTTGATACCCATGGATACCTCGGATGGGCTGATTGCGTTCAAATGGGTGCATTCTAGCAGGCGACACCATCGGCAACAGAAGAGGGGAGGCACAGCATGAGCGCCAGGGTGCAGGTACGGGCCAACCGTCGTGGTCGCGATATCGCGGTGGGCGATATCCATGGGCACTTCCAGCGCCTGCAGCAGGCACTGGATGCCGTCGGGTTCGATCCGGCCATCGATCGGCTTTTCAGCGTGGGCGACCTGGTCGACCGTGGGCCCGACAGCGAACAGGCGCTGGCATGGCTCGATCAACCCTGGTTTCACGCGGTGCAAGGCAATCATGAAGCGTTGGCCATTGCCCACGTGCGGGGCCACTGGCTGGACCAGGCGATGTACCGCGCCAGTGGTGGCGGCTGGTTTCTTGACCTGGATGCGCAGGCCCAGGCCCGCTTTGTGGCCGCCTTCGAACAGATGCCCCTGGCGCTGGAGCTGCAAACCCCTGAAGGCCTGGTCGGCCTGCTGCACGCCGACTGCCCGTTCGCGCATTGGCAGACACTGTGCGAGCACCTGGCAGGCGAACCTTCAGCCGATGTTCAGGAGGTGTGCCAATGGTCGCGACGACGCTTGCAGCAGGGCGACACTGGCGAGGTTCAGGGCTTGCGTGCGCTGATCGTCGGGCACACCACGCTGCGCGAGGTAAAGGTGCTGGGCAATGTCTGGCACCTCGATACCGGCGGCTGGGCAAGCGGACACTTCAGCCTGCTTGATCTTGCCAGCCTTGAGTTACTGCAGACGCCTAGATGAACCACCACGGGTCACCGTTGGGCTTGGTGGGGGTTCGCCTGAGCTGGCGTATCGATACCCATGCCAACGCGACGCCAACCAGCAGCATCAGGCCACTGAACACCATCTTGAACAGGATCGCGGCATGAAACGCGTCGGGGTTGTCACGCAGCGTATGGGTCACGTGGTGGACTGGCCGGATACGGTTGCTGACCATATTGGTCACGCTGCCCGCCTGCAGGTCTTGCAGGTTCAGCAGGGCCATCGCCAGGGCACCCACAATCAACAGGAAGCCAGCCATCAGCAAGACCATCATATGGCCGCTGCCCACGCTGTTCTGGCGCATGGTCGCCTCCTGGCAGATTTCGAGAAGCGCGCGATCATACATGACTTGACGCTGGCCGGCAGGGCATTTGAAACTCGTTGCCCCAGCCACCGGAGCCCCTCATGGACCTGACCACCCTCGCGTTATTCATCCCGGCCTGTTTCGCCCTGAACATGGCCCCTGGCCCCAACAACCTGCTGTCGCTGAACAACGCCAGCCGCTACGGCCTGCGCACGGCCTGCCTGGCTGGCGCCGGCCGCCTGCTGGCGTTTGCCGGCATGATCGTACTGGCCGCCATGGGCCTGGCGGTGGTGCTGCATACCAGTGAATACCTGTTCCTGCTGGTCAAGGTGCTGGGCGCCGGCTACCTGTTCTACATCGCCTGGCAGTTGTGGCGCGCACCGGTCGGCGAGGCCGCGCAGGTCGGTGCACGCGGCGTGGGCACCCTGCGCCTGGCGCGCCAGGAGTTCCTGGTGGCGGCGGGCAACCCCAAGGCCATCCTGATCTTCACCGCGTTCCTGCCCCAGTTCGTCAGTGTGACAAGCGCCACGCCGGTGGCCGAGCAGTTCGCCGTGCTGGGGGCGATGTTCCTGGTACTGGAGTGGCTGGCCATCGCCATCTACGGCTGGCTGGGGGCGTACATGCAGCGCTGGTTCAACCAGCCTGCACCGCGTCGGCTGTTCAACCGGGTCAGCGCATCGTTGCTGGGCCTGGCGGGGTTCGGCCTGCTCGCCGCACGCCGGGCCTGAGCTCTACCAGCGGATGCGCAGCCCCAGGGTGCCGCCAATCGATTCCTGCTGGCGGCTGTCAAGGTTGGCGCTGTAGGTCACTGCGCCGTACATCGCCACGGCGGGGCTCAGCCGGGCGCTCAGGCCGGCGCCCACGTCCATCCAGGTGGCGGCCTGATCAGTCCTGATCGGCTCGCCCCCGTCGAACCGCAGGGTGTCGCGCCCGCCACTGCTGCGCCATACATTGCTGCGCAGGTAGGGCTCCAGCGGCACGCTGCCGGCCAGATAGGTGCCCTTGATTCGTGCGCCAACGCGCCCGGTCCAGTTGGTCTGGCTGTCCTGGGTGACCGTTGAAATGCCATCGCTGCGTGTATCGAAGTCGACCTTGCGGGCGATCACCTGCCCCTGGGGCTCGACCACCCAGCGCGCGCTCAATGCCAGCGGATAGCCGGCCTCCACGGAGGCCGCCAGGGCATGCCCATCCAGATCGAGCTTCACGCCGCGATCGGAACGGGCGCGGCCGTCCAGATCGGTGTACTGCAGCACCGTGTCCACGTACCACTGCCCGGGGCCGATCAGCGTCCAGTAGGCGCCGACACTGTCGCCATCGAGGCGAACATCGCCCACTGCATTGTCCTCGAAACCCAGCGCGAAGCCTTTGACATCGCCATCGAGCCGGCTATGGCTGACATACACCCCGGCGTGCTGGCGATAACCGTCGTCGGTGTGCGTCGCATACAGGTCATGGCCCACCTCGAAACCGCTCAGGTTGCCGTCCAGGCTTGGCGACACCGTGCCGGACCACTGCTGGCGCAGGTGCTCGCCAAAGGTGCGGGCCCACCCGGCGGCCACCGGGCCTTGTTCGTCGAGCAGGCGTTGCTCGCCCTGGCGCTGGTGGAAGGTGCCCAGGGTCGACAGGCTGATGATGGCCGCGGCGCGGCTGGCCACCGCGTACACCGGCACTTCGGCGCGGTACAGCACGATGGCCTGCCCGGCGACCGGGGTGGGCAGTGGCGGGGTACCCGGTGCGGCCACGGGCGCCGGCACCACCGGTGGCGGTGGCTGGCCGGGCAGGGGCGGCGCCGATACCGGGGGCGCGACCACGCTCGAGCGCAGGTACCAGCTGTTCTCGCTGCCAGCGCTGACCCCGCCCTTGAACAGGTAGTACTGGTAGGCCCCGGCCGACAAGGGCTGGCCAAGGCTGAACGCCGTGCTGGTGCTGGTGGTGCCAGGGCCGGCCTCGACCACCTGGATGCCGTCGGCCGCTGTCAGCGCGCCGCTGCCGCCCAGGTTGTTGACCTGCAGGGCAGTGCTGCCGGCCAGCGAGCCCTGGTTGACCACCAGCCGGTCGGAGGCGGCGCCGTCGCCTTCGAGCACGCTGTCGACCTTGAGCACGCCGTTGCTGCCTGCGTAGTTGCCGTCGAGGGTCAGGCGGCCCAGTGCATTGGCGCCGCTGCTGAGGTCGATGAGCCCGGCGTTGTTCACGCTCACCGATGTGCCGCCGGCAAACGCCGTCACCTGGCCGGTGCGCGCCACCAGCTGGCTGGTGGCATCGATCAGCAAGGTGCCGGTACCCGTGCCCTGGTCTCCAAGAACCAGGTGGTCATCCAGGTTGAAGACCGAGGCGTTGGTCAGGGCCATGCGCTCCCAACCGGTATAGCGCGCGCCCAGGCTGCTGCGGGTATGGTCCAGTACCAGGCTGTCGCTGCCCAGGCCGCCGTCCACCTGGCGCACCAGCCCCACGCGGCTTTCGTCGAGGTTGGCCAGCAGCGCCTGGTCGCTGCCGTCGCCCATCAGCACCGCACCGCGCACGATGCCGTCGTCGCGCCAGGTGAAGCTGTCGTCGCCGAAGCTGAGCAGTACATTGCCCACCACCTCGCCACCGCTGATGGTCACACTGTCGTCGCCGCCGCTGACGCTGATGTTGCCGCCGATGCGTCCGCCACTGACGATGACCGTGTCGCGGTCAAAGCCTGTGACCAGGTTGGCGTCGATGATGCCGCCGGACATGTCGAACAGGTTGCGGTCCAGCTTCATGTCGACGCGCCCGATGCGCCCGCCGCTCATGTAGGCCACATCGCCATCTTCGAAGGCGCCGATGATGCGTCCGCCGCTCATCTGGAACAGGTCGCGGCCGTTGCCCTGCTGCAAGGCCTGCAACTGCCCGCCGGTCATGATGAAGGTGTCGATGCCCGCGCCCTGATCGAGCACGCCGGTGATGATACCCGACGCCATTTCGACGCGGTCGGCGCCGGGGCCGAAGGTCACGCTGCCGGCGAGGGTGCCGCTGCCCCTGGCCGGCAGTATCAGCGTGTTGTCACCGCCAGGGTCGACAAGGGAGGTGCCAATGCCGCTGTCGCAGACATAACGATCGTTGCCGCCGGTAGGGGCGAAGGTGCAGTCCGCCTGACTTGTCAGGGCCCACGGGCCCAGCAACGGCAGGCACGCCAGGGCAACGCGGCTGGGCGGGCTCATTTCGTCCTCCTTGGGCTAGCGATCGGCCCAAGCGATACAGGGCTGCGACGGCGGTCGCAACTGGCAGAAATGATAGGTGGTCATCGGAAATGTGCACATTGGCGCAAAAACGCCTGACCGATGGCACGCCTGTCGATCAGGGCAGAGGGCTCAATCGCGGTAGAACACCTGCACCAGGTGGTAGCCGAATTTGCTCTTGATCGGGCCGTGTACCACCCGCAACGGCTTCTTGAAAATCACCTGGTCGATGGCGCCCACCATCTGTCCCGGGCGTACTTCGCCCAGGTCGCCGCCGCGTTTGCCCGACGGGCAGGTGGAGTACTTTTTCGCCAGCACATCGAAGGCTTCGCCCTTGGCGATGCGCTGCTTGAGCTGTTCGGCCTCTTCGGCGGTCTTGACCAGGATGTGACGGGCCTGTGCTTTCATGTTGCCTCTGTTACGGGTAAAACCGGCGATTATGCCTGATTCGGGGCAGGGCGGCTTGGCGCGCCGTGCCCCGAACCCACGCCTTGGCGGGTTACTCCACCGTGGCGCGTTTCACGTCGCTGGAAGCCGACCAGATGCGATAG
Source organism: Pseudomonas sp. VE 267-6A (assembly GCF_024126555.1). Taxonomy (NCBI): domain Bacteria; kingdom Pseudomonadati; phylum Pseudomonadota; class Gammaproteobacteria; order Pseudomonadales; family Pseudomonadaceae; genus Pseudomonas; species Pseudomonas sp. VE 267-6A. The sequence goes on along the minus strand of NZ_JAMYBY010000006.1, from coordinate 289,009 downwards.
CGCACTTCCACGTCCTTGGGGGTGTAGACCACCACCGGCAACTTGCTGTTGTAGCGCAGCAGGAAACCATTGCCGACCACCGGCACGAAGGCGTCGGTCTTCTTGTTGTCGGGGCAGCCCATCAGGGTAGAGACAGGGCCCATCACCTTGTCCAGCCGGTAGTAGCTATAGCCCCAGCCTTCGAGGGTCTTTTCTTCGAGGTTGCCACCCAGGCGCTGCAGGTTGCAGTCCACCTTGAGGGTCTTGCCGGCCAGTACCTCGACCTTGAATGCCGACTCGTCTTTCTGCTCGGGCAGGTGGATCACCTGGCGCACAAAGCCGTTTTCGGCTTCGGGATAAGGGGCCACATCCTTGAGGCTGGCTGCGAGAACAGGGGCGCTGAAAGCCAGGGGCAGCATGAACAGGGCGGTCAGGGAAAGCGGTCGCATAAAAGCTCCTTGCGGTTTGAAAATGACAGTCGTAGCCGGCCAGCGGTACCTGCGCCCCAGGCCGATGGCTACTGGGCCAGCCAGCCGCCATCGATGTTCCAGGCGGCGCCGCGTACCTGGCTGCCGGCTTCGCTACACAGAAACAATACCAGCTCGCCCAGGTGTTGCGGTGTGACGAAGGCGTGCGAGGGCTGCTTTTCGGCCAGCAGGTCCTGCTGGGCCTGCTGCGGGTCGACCCCGCTGGCGATGCGATCGTCGATCTGCTTCTGTACCAGCGGGGTGAGCACCCAGCCGGGGCAGATGGCGTTGCAGGTCACGTTGCTGGTGGCGGTCTCCAGGCCCACCACCTTGGTCAGCCCGACCACCCCGTGCTTGGCCGCCACATAGGCGGCCTTGCCTACCGAGCCGACCTGCCCGTGCACCGAGGCGATGTTGATCACCCGCCCCCAGTTGCGCTGGCGCATGCCGGGCAGTGCCAGGCGGGTGCTGTGAAACACCGCCGAAAGGTTGAGCGCAATGATCGCGTCCCAGCGTTCCACCGGGAACGCCTCCACCGGGGCGACATGCTGGATGCCGGCATTGTTGACCAGGATATCGACCCCGCCGAACTCGCGTTCGGCATAGGCAAACAGGTCGTTCAGTTGCTCCACGCTGCCAAGGTCTGCCGCGTGGTGCCCCACCCGGGTGCCATGCCGGCCCACCTCGGCAAGCGCTGCACTGGCGTCGCCGAAGCCGTTGAGAATCACATCGGCGCCAGCGCCGGCCAATGCCTGGGCGATACCCAGGCCGATGCCACTGGTGGAACCGGTAACCAGTGCGACTTTTCCTGCAAGGCTCATGGAAGTCTCCTTAGACAATGCCTGTAGCGTAGAAGGTAGCGATCACCACGAAGACTGCCAGCGTCTTGATCAGGGTGATGCCGAAGATGTCCTTGTAGGCTTCGCGGTGGGTCAGACCGGTCACCGCCAGCAGGGTGATCACCGCGCCGTTGTGCGGCAGGGTGTCCATGCCGCCGCTGGCCATCGCGGCCACTCGGTGCAGCACCTCCAGCGGAATGTTCGCCGCGTGCGCCGCACTGATGAAACTGTCGGCCATGGCCGCCAGCGCAATGCTCATGCCGCCGGATGCCGAGCCGGTGATGCCGGCCAGCAGGGTCACGGTGATGGCTTCGTTGACCAGCGGGTTGGGAATGTTGCGCAGCGCATCGGCCAATACCAGAAAGCCTGGCAGCGACGCGATCACCGCGCCGAAACCGTATTCCGACGCCGTGTTCATCGCCGCCAGCAGGGCACCATTGACCGCGCTCTTGCTGCCCTCTGCCAGGCGCGTGCGGATGGCGCCGAAGGCGCTGACCAGCACCAGCAGGATGCCCAGCAGCAGGGCGGCCTCGACTGCCCAGATGGCCGTCAGCTTGGCGATTTCGGTCTGTACCGGGGCGCTCATGCCGGGCAGGCTCAGGCTGTGGGTCTTGCCGTACCACGCCGGGATCCAGTGGGTGAACAGCAGGTTCATCACCCCCACCAGCAGCAGTGGCGACAACGCCAGCAGCGGGTGCGGCAGGGTCAGGTCGGCGGCGGTTTCGGGCTCGTTGCGCAAGTCGCTGCCGTAGCCTTCACCGGCGCGCTGCGCCTTGTTGCGCTGGCGCTGCAGGTACAGCATCCCGGTGCAGAACACGAACAGCGTACCGATCACGCCAAGCCAAGGCGCGGCCCAGGCGGTGGTGTTGAAGAAGGTGCTGGGGATGATGTTCTGGATCTGCGGGGTGCCCGGCAGGGCGTCCATGGTGAACGAGAACGCACCCAGGGCAATGGTGGCTGGTATCAGACGTTTGGGGATATCGCTCTGGCGAAACATCTCGGCGGCGAACGGGTACACCGCGAACACCACCACGAACAGCGACACGCCGCCATAGGTGAGCAGCGCGCACACCAGTACGATCACCAGCATGGCCTGGCGTGTGCCTAGCAGGCGAATGGCGGCAGCCACGATCGAGCGCGAGAAACCCGAGAGCTCGATCAGCTTGCCGAACACGGCGCCGAGCAGGAATACCGGGAAATAGAGCTTGATGAACCCGACCATCTTTTCCATGAACACCCCGGTGAAGGCGGGCGCGACGGCGGAAGGGTCGGTAAGCAGCATCGCGCCGAGGGCGGCGATGGGGGCAAAAAGAATCACGCTGTAGCCACGGTAGGCCGCCAGCATCAGCAGCGCCAGGGCTGCCAGGGCAATGATCACACTCATCGAGTGTCTCCTTGGGTGCATCTTGTTTTTGTTGGGATGCAGCCCTTAGCGAAGACCGTGCCATGTTAATAAACTATTGATTTGTAAGGATAAATATTAATTCCAGTGGAATTTATCGAATGATTGTCTCTGGTTTGAGACTGGCGGTGGCGTGCGTGCGCTTGCAGCGCATGGGGATCTGCACACGGGGTCTGCATGACACCCCGTGCACTCTGGTTCTACGACCGCTTCGCGCTCGTTCGCCGGCAAGGCCGGCTCCTACGCCTCTGGCCGCCAGGCCGTAGGAGCGGGCCTTGCCCGCGATCTGGTGCGCAGCGCCAGTAAAACCTGTACATGCGGTCTGCCTGATACATCGCGCAGTCAGGGTCTACGACCGCTTCGCGCCCTTTCGCCGGCAAGGCCGGCTCCTACGTCTCTGGTCGCTAGGCCGTAGGAGCGGGCCTTGCCCCGCGATCTGGTGCGCAGCGCCAGTAAACCTGCACATGCGATCTGCCTGATACACCGCGCAAACAGGTCTATGACCGCGTTGTGCCGATTCATCAGCAAGGCCGTCTCCAGGTTGAGATGCCAGTCTCTCTATTGAGACTTGATCCCCAGAGCCGCCAGCTTCTTGTACAGCGTCGAACGCCCCAACCCCAACTCACGCGCGGCCTGCGGCACATTCCCGGCGCAGCGGGCGAGGGCGTTTTCCAGCAACTGGCGCTCGAATGCTTCGCACGCCTGCCTGTAGTCGGTTATGGGGTCGGTGTCGACTGTAAGGGGCGTCAACGGGCCCAATGCCGATTGCACCTGGGCGGCAGTCAGTTGCTGCTGGTCAGCCATCAGCGTGGCCCGCTCCAACACGTTGCGCAGCTCGCGAATGTTGCCCGGCCAGGCATGTCGGGCCAGCAGCGCCTGTGCCGGTGCCTGCAGCTCATGGCGGCTGCCCAGCTCCTCCAGAATCGCCTCGCTCAACGCCGGCAGGTCATCGAGCCGGGCACGCAATGGCGGCACCTCGATCGGCAGCACGTTCAGGCGGTAATACAGGTCGGCGCGAAACTCCCCGCGGGCCATCGCTGCCGAAAGGTCGCGCGAAGTGGCAGCAATCACCCGCACATCGCTCTGCAGCATCTGGTTGGAACCCACCGGCTCGTATTCCTTTTCCTGCAGCACGCGCAGCAGTTTGCTCTGCAGCGCCAGCGGCATGTCGCCGATCTCATCGAGAAACAGCGTGCCGCCTTCGGCCACCTGCAGCTTGCCCGGCCGGCCCTTGCGGTCGGCGCCGGTGAACGCACCCGGCGCGGTGCCGAAGAATTCGGCCTCCAGCAGATCGTGCGGGATAGCGGCGCTGTTGATGCTGACAAACGGCTTGTGGGCGCGGGGCGAGGCGGCGTGGATGGCATGGGCGAGCAACTCCTTGCCCGTGCCGGTCTCACCCAGTAGCAGCACCGGCGAATCGCTGCTGGCCCCACGCCGCGCGCGGCGTTTGACCTCAAGGCTTGCGGCGCTGGTACCGATGAACTGCGCAAAGCTGTACTTGGCCTGGCGCGCACGCAGCAGCGAGCGGGTCGAGGCCAGTTCCTGCTGCATGCTGGCATAGCGCTTGAGCAGCGGCGAAAGGCTGTGCAACTCATCGAACAGCGCAAAGCCGATGGCGCCCATCACCGCGCCCTCGGCATCGTGGATCGGCAGGCGCATCACCACCAGCGGCTCCTTGGGCGTGTCGAGCATGTCCAGCAGAATCGGCCGGCCCTGGGTGATCACGTCGCGCATCTGGCTGCCGGGGATCACGCTTTCACACGGCTGACCAATCGCAGCACTGGCGTCCTCCAGGCCAAAGCGCCGTGCGTAGCGCTGGTTCATCCACACGATTCGTGCATCGCGATCGACGATGATCGTGCCCTCGCTGGATTGCTCGATGATCTCGAACAGCGAGCGGATCGCCAGTTGGCGCACGCGCTGGTAGTCCTTGAGGCTGTCACTGTCTTGCATGGGCCGCTCCGCCGTAATGAGGCTGCGATTATGCCCGTGGATCGAACGCCTCGCGCAATGCGTCGCCGATGAACACCAGCAGCGAAAGGATCAACGCCAGGGCGAAGAATGCGGTAAACCCCAGCCATGGCGCCTGCAGGTTCTGTTTGCCCTGGTTCACCAGCTCGCCCAGGGAGGCGCTGCCGGCGGGCATGCCGAAACCGAGAAAATCCAGTGCAGTGAGGGTCGAGATGGCCCCGGTGAGAATGAACGGAAGGTAGGTGAGCGTGGCGTTCATCGCATTGGGCAGAATGTGCCGCACGATCACCAGCCGGTCGGGCAGGCCCAGCGCCCTGGCGGCCTGCACGTATTCCAGGTTGCGCCCGCGCAGGAACTCCGCGCGCACCACGTCCACCAGTGCCAGCCATGAAAACAGCGCCATGATTCCCAGCAGCCACCAGAAGCCGGGTTCCACAAAACCACTGAGAATGATCAGCAGGTACAGCACCGGCAGCCCCGACCACACTTCCAGCAGGCGCTGGCCGATCAGGTCCACCCAGCCGCCGTGGTAGCCCTGCAGGGCGCCGGCGGCCACGCCGATCACGGTGCTGATGGCGGTCAGCAGCAGGGCGAACAGTATCGACACACGGGTGCCGTACAGCACCCGCGCCAGCACGTCGCGCGCCTGGTCGTCGGTGCCCAGCCAGTTGGTGGCGGTGGGTGGGCTGGGGGTGGGTACCTGCAGGTCGTAGTTGGGGGTGTCGGCGCTGAAGGGGATCGGGGCAAACAGCATCCAGCCACCCTGGCCCTCGATCAGCTGGCGCACGTACTGGCTGCGGTAGTCGGGCTGGAACGGCAACTGGCCGCCGAACTGCTGTTCGGTGTAACGCTTGAAGACGGGGAAGTACAGGCTGCCCTGGTAGCCCAGCAGCAGCGGCTTGTCGTTGGCCACCAGCTCCGCCCCCAGGCTGAGCAGCAACAGCAGCCCGAACGCCCACAGCGAGAACCAGCCGCGGCGATTGCGCCGAAAATTCGCCAGCCGGCGCCTGGACAACGGCGACAGGCGCCGCATCAGTGCTGCCTCGTGGCAAAGTCGATACGCGGGTCGACCAGGGTGTAGCACAGGTCGCCCAGCAGGCGGATCAACAGGCCGAACAGGGTGAAGATGAACAGCGAACCGAACACCACCGGGTAATCCCGCGACACCGCCGCCTCGTAGCTCATGCGGCCCAGGCCGTCGAGCGAGAAGATCACTTCGATCAGCAGCGAGCCTGCGAAGAACACCGTGATCAGCGCCTGGGGAATGCCCGCCACCACCAGCAGCATCGCGTTGCGAAACACATGCCCGTACAGCACCCGACGCTCGCTCAGGCCCTTGGCCCGCGCGGTGACCACGTACTGGCGGGTGATCTCGTTGAGGAAGGCGTTCTTGGTCAGCAGGGTGAGGGTGGCGAAACCGCCGATCACCAGCGAGCCCACCGGCAGCACCAGGTGCCAGAAATAGTCGGCCAGCTTGCCGGCCAGGCTCAGCTCGGCAAAGTTCTCCGACACCAGCCCGCGCACCGGAAACCAGTTGAGCGAGGTGCCACCGGCAAACAGCACGATCAGCAACAGTGCGAACAGAAACGCTGGCAGCGCATAGCCGATCACGATCAGCGCACTGCTCCAGGCATCGAAAGCGCTGCCGTGGCGGATGGCCTTGCGGATGCCCAGCGGGATCGACACCAGGTAGGTGATCAGGGTGGCCCATAGGCCCAGTGAGAGGGTGACCGGCAACTTGTCCAGGATCAGGTCGGTGACCTTGGCACCGCGAAAGAAGCTGCTGCCGAAATCCAGCTGGGCGTAGCGAGTGAGCATCAGCCACAGCCGCTCGTGGGCCGGCTTGTCGAAGCCGTACTGGCGTCTGATGGTCTCCAGCAGTTTGGGGTCCAGCCCGCGGCTGGCCCGCGAGTCGCTGTGCAGCGTGTCGCTGCCGGCCCCCGGCGCACCGCCGCCGATACCCTGCAGGCGCGCCACGGCCTGTTCTACCGGGCCGCCCGGTGCCGCCTGGATGATCACGAAGTTCACCAGCAGAATGATCAGCAGGGTGGGCAGTATCAGCAGCAGCCGGCGCAGGATGTACGCGGTCATGGCGCAGCCTCCAGGCGCTCGGCCATCTGCGCCGTGGTCAGCGGGGTGGGGCTGACCTCCCACCAGGTGTCCAGCGCCGGGTCATTGCTGGCTTGCACCTTGGGGATGCCGAAGCGGTTCCACCACACCGTGGAGGCGCCGGGTGGGTAGTAATTGGGGATCCAGTAGTAGTTCCATTGCAGCACCCGGTCCAGCGCATGGGCATGGCGCAGCATGTCGGCCGGGCTCGCGGCCTTGACCAGGCCGTCGATCAGGCTGTCCACCGCCGGGTCCTGCAGGGCCATGTAGTTGTTCGAGCCAGGGTCGGTAGCCGCCGCCGAGCCGAAGTAGCTGTAAAGCTCCAGCCCCGGCGAGGGCGACACCGGGTAGCCAGTGACGATCATGTCGTAGTCACGGGCCATCAGCCGGTTGACGTACTGGGCCGCGTCGATGCGGCGTATGTCCAGGGTGATGCCGATCTGCGCCAGGTTGCGTTTCCACGGCAGCAGCAGGCGCTCCAGGCCCGACTGGCCATTGAGGAAGGTAAAGCTCAGCGGCTCGCCCCGGGCATTGACCAGCTGATCGCCCTGCGGGCGCCAGCCGGCCTGCTGCAGCAGAGCGAGGGCTTGCAGCTGCTTGTCACGGATCAGCCCCGAGCCGTCGGTGCGCGGCGCCTCGAACACCCGGTCGAATACCTCGGCCGGCACCTGGGCACGCAGGGGTTCGAGCAGGGCGAGCTCTGCGCGGTCGGGCAGGGCGCGGGCGGCCAGCGCACTGTTGGCGAAAAAGCTCTGCTGGCGGATGTACAGGTTGCGCATCATCTGCCGGTTGCTCCATTCGAAATCCCACAGCAGGCCCAGCGCCTGGCGCACGCGCCGGTCCTGGAACATCGGGCGCTGCAGGTTGAACACATAGCCCTGGGCGTTCTGCGGCGCCCCTCGGGCCAGGTGCGCACGTTGCAGGCGCCCGTCGTCCAGGGCCGGGCCGTTGTAGCCGGTCGAATACCCGGTGGCGGAGAACTCGCGGTTGTAATCGTAACCGCCACCGCGCAGCACCTGGCGCGCCACGTCGGTGTCGCCGAAATACTCGATCTTCAGCTGGTCGAAGTTGTAGCGCCCACGATTGACCGGCAGGTCCCGTGCCCACCAGTCGCGGTTGCGCTCGAAGGTGATGCTGCGCCCGTTGTCGACCCGTGCGATGCGGTACGGGCCGCTACCCACCAGCGCCTGGAAGCCGCCGCCGTTGGTGAATGCATCCTGGTCGAGCGCGTGCTCGGGCAATACCGGCAGCGACGCCAGGTCCAGGGCCAGGGTACGGTTCTGATTGTTCTTGAAGTCGAAGCGTACCTGCAGGGGCGTCTCGACCACCACAGCAGCCACGTCGGCAAACTGCGTGCGGTACTTGAGATTGCCTTCACGCAGCAGCAGTTGGTAGGTGAAGCGCACATCCTCGGCACGCACTGGCCGGCCATCGGCAAAACGCGCACGCGGATCGATGTAGAAGCGCAGCCACAGCCCATCGGCACTGCGCTCGAGCTTTTGCGCGATCAGGCCGTACACGGTATAGGGCTCGTCCAGTGACCGAATGGCCAGCGGTGCATACAGCCAGCCGTCCACCTCGCTGACCCCGGTGCCCTTGTCGATGTAGGGCAGCACATGGTCGAAGCCGCCGATTTCCAGCGCCGAGCGACGCAGGCTTCCACCTTTCGGGGCTTGCGGGTTGACGTAGTCGAAATGGCTGAACGAGGCGCGGTAGCGGGGGGCTTCACCATAGACGGTGAGGGCGTGGCTGGGGGCGGCGATCAGGGTTTGCCAGGGAGGCAGCAGAAACAGCAGCGGGGCAAGGGCGAACAGCACAATGCGGGTCAAGCCCGCTCTCACAGGAGCGGGCCGACCCTCGACACGGCCGGCAGATGCGGCCAAGGCCGATCAGTCCTGGCGGCTGGTCACTTCCAGCAGGTGATAGCCGAACTGGGTCTTCACCGGGCCTTGAACAGTGTTCACCGGTGCGCTGAACACCACGGTGTCGAACTCCTTGACCATCTGGCCGGGGCCGAACGAGCCCAGGTCACCGCCCTGGCGGCTGGAGGGGCAGGTGGAGTTGGCCTTGGCGATTTCGGCGAAGTCGGCGCCGGCTTCGATCTGTGCCTTGAGTTCGTTGCACTTGTCTTCGCTGGCGACAAGGATGTGACGGGCGGTGGCTTTTGCCATGGAGAATGCTCCTGGTGAGTAAAGGTGCAGCCTAGCGCAATCGGCGCGCGATTTCCTCCCCCTGTGCGCACGTGCCTTGGCCGGGCACCTGGTATTTGTGTCAGTTGTGCGCCTCGTACATTTTGCCTTTGAATCATTTCCAGCCCATTCCCCCGTTCATACCTTTCGGGCTTCCTGGATTGGAGAAAACTTCATGACGAACAACTTGATTGTCCCCGGGACCCAATCGGGCTTGCAAACGATGATCGACCTGTTCAATGCCATAGTGGGAGGGCCGCCGGCATTCGGAGGATTTGCAGCCGGCACCCTGGCCCTGCGACGCATCTACATTCCAGGTTACATCACCCCGGTATACACCGAAGGCGCCCAGGTTGGCGTGAACAAGGGGATGGTCAATTCGGTGCGCGGAATGCAGGTATTCGTGCAGCCGTATCCGAACATGCTGGCGGGGGATCTGATCGAGGTGTTCTATGGCACCAGCAACATCGCGGCGGTGAAGGTCAGTGTCCGCGAGGAGCAGCTCGGCCAGAACATCGAAACCTACATCCCGGCCAAAAAGGTGCTGGAGGGCGTGCACGACCTCTACTACGTGATCACGCGTGCAGGCTCCACCAACAAGGAGTCTTCGCTGGTGCTCAAGGTACTGGCACGCCTCAAGTACCCCGGCGGAAACGACCCTGAACCCGATCGCGCCGGGCACTACAAGTTGCTGCCACCGTTTCTGACCAGCCCTCCAATCGGTGGCGTGGTGGGTGAAGAAGACATCAAGGACTTCCTTGATGGCGAGCTGTATGGCGTGGAAGTCACCGTACCGGCGTACCCGAACATGCGCGAGTACGACACAATTCGCCTGAGTTGGGGCGGCTCGATCGTCGAGTACATCGTGCAACCTGACGAGGTGGGCAACGACCTCGTCATCGAGGTGGATGCCGAGCTCATCTACGAGGCCGGCGACAGCGAAAAGCTGGTGCTTGTGTACTGGATCTGGGACGAAGTGTTCAATCCCGCAAGCGACTGGTCATTGCGCGGTTACATCGAGGTATCGATCGACCCCAACAAACTGTTGCCGCCCATCATCGTCAACCCAGACTCGCAAGCCGTGGAGGGCGACCCGATCGATGTGGCGCTGGTGGCGCAAGATGGCCTGGAAGTACAAGTGGCGGCGCTGTCGGTGTTCGGCTTCAAGGCAAGGGATGAGATTACCCTGTACTGGGTAGGCACCACGGCGCAAGGCCAGATCATTGCCCTGAATTACTCGCAAAAGTTGAGCAGCCCCCGGATATTGGTATTCAAGATTCCCTATGCCCACGTGCAGATGCTGGCGCGGGGTTTTGGCAGAACCTGGTTCACCAGAAAGCCTGATAAAAGCAACGTAGTACAGACCTCCCGGCGTGTGGGCGCAAACTTTATCGGCGCTGCCGTCAAGCTGCCAAGCCCGCAAGTGACCGAAGCGGTCGACGGCGTGCTGGAGGCCACACTGGCAACGGCGACCGTGGTGGTACCGGCAGCGGCCCAGCTGGAGAAGGACGACTTCATCGAGATCACCTGGCGAGGCACCGGTTCCGATGGCAGCACGTTGCTCTACAAGGACGCCAAAACGGTCACCAGCGCCAGCGCAGGAAAAGACATCTCGTTTGCCGTGAACGGGCCGCAGAACATTCAGCCGCTCAGCGGCGGTTCGCTCGAAGTCAGCTACACCGTAAGCCGGCAGGGCCTGGGGCGCCCTCTGGAATCACAGGCTCTCACGCTGCAAGTGGGCGTGGCGCAGTTGGAACTGCCGGCACCCCGTTGCCCGCAGGCACAAGACGGTGAACTGGATCCTGATGTCCTCGCCAGCGTCGATGTGATCATCGAGCCGTACACCGGAATGAAACTCGACCAGACCATCAGGGTGGTGTGGTCCGACGCGGGCGGTACCTTCTTCGACGATCTGATGAAGGTGACCAAGAACAATCTCGACAAGCAAGTGACGTTCACCTTCGAGCACGCCGAGTGGAGCAACTACCTGACAGTGGCAGCCGATGTGTACTACCAGGTCATCGAAGACCGCCAGCCGACTCGCGTGTCTGCCATGCTTTCGTTGCGTCGCAAAGAGCGCCAGTTACTGCTACCCGACCCGGTGGTGGAGGGCGCGGTCAATGGCACGCTGCGCCCTGTGGGCGATGCAGTGGTCACGATCCCAGCCGAGGCCCAGCTCAAACTTGGCGATGAAGTGGAACTGCTCTGGGATGGCGATGCCCCCCAAGGCTCGACGAGCGTCACCCTGTACATACTGGAAGATCAGACACGTGAGCTTAAGCAGTCTATCGATGCACGGTTCGTACTGGCCAACATCGATGCCAATGTACGGGTCAAGTATGTGGTGTACCGCTTCGATGGCCGCGAGCAGACGTCCGGCACCGTCACGCTGCGGGTACAGCGTGCGGCGCTGCCGCTGCCGATATTCGTGCAGGCGACCGCCAACAACCAGCTGAACCCGGACGATGTACGCAATGGTGCAACGTATCGGATCGACACCGTGGCCAGATTGCTGCGCGGTGACAGGGTGACCGTACGGGTGTACAGCGAGCTGCCGGCAGGCAACTTCAACCGCACGATCGTGGTAACGGCGGGCGACGAGGGCAAGGCCCTCGACGTGTCGGTACCCTATGCCACGATCAACGCCAGCAATCGCACCACGATCAAGCTCGAATACACGCTGCAGCGTAGCAGCGGCGGCCCGGAGGAACGCTCGCCGTCCAACAGCTATTTCGTAAACCGTGTGATAGGCAGCGGCAACCTGCGTATTTTCGGCGCCCGCTACGGCGCGAGCACCTACCGCGCCTCCAGTACCTCGCGAATTCTGAGCGCATTCAATGCGCAAAGCCTGCAGCCGATCCTCGCCGAATGGCGTTACCTGGACGAGCCCACCTGGACCGCAGGCACTACCTGGATGGACAAGCAGCCCTGGAAGGCGCTGCGCGTGCGCACGCAAACCGATGAGGTGCAGCTCAACCCGGCCAACATCATCGGCAACGGAATCGACGCCGCGGTCAATGGCAGTGCAGCGTTTGTCGCCCTGCGCAACGAACGCTCAGGGGGGGAGCGCGATATCGTCGGCTGGGGCAGTATTGCCTACGGGGCAGCTATTCCGCCGACATTGCAGACCCGCGACGACATCGCTGAAGTCAGTTGCACGCGCAGCGCGTATGCCGCACGCATGACCAATGGCACTGTGCAGTGCTGGGGCCAGGCGGGCGAGGGCGGTTCCATGCCTAAAGGTGAAACCGGAAATTTCGTCGAAGTGCGCAGCAATGCCAGGGCGTTTGTCGGACGCAAAGCCGACGGCCGCCTCATTGCCTGGGGTGTGGGGCCCGAGGGCGCGACCATTCCGCCGGGGATCCTCAACCTGACGGATTTCACCGCTGTCTACGGTGCCGGCAGCGCTTTTGCAGCGCAGCGTGCCGACGGTTCGCTGGTAGCCTGGGGCAGTGCCGCCAACGGCGGCAGCTTGCCCAACGATATCGCCGACCTCAAGGACATCTACTACGTCAAGGGCAACTTTGCCGCCTTTGCCGCACGGCGCACCAACAATCGTGTCGTTGCCTGGGGCAATGCCGGATATGGCGGCACGGTACCGGATGCAATCGCCCAGTTGACCGATATCGTCACCCTTGAGGGGGCTACGGCCCAGGCATTCAGCGCCTTGCGTGCCACCGGCCAGGTAGTGGCCTGGGGGGCTGGCAGCCATGGCGGCTCGGTGCCGCAAGAAATTGCAGGTCTGACTGACATCGTGGAGGTCACCAGCACCTGGCATGCCTTCTGTGCCCGGCGCAGGAACGGTTCGGTGGTGGCCTGGGGCAACGCGAACAACGGCGGCAACGTGCCACAGCCTGTGGCCAACCTGCGCAATGTCATTCAAGTCACCGGCAGCGCATGGGCGTTCGCCGCCCTGTGCAGCGACGGCACCGTGGCGGTCTGGGGGCGTTCTGAAGCCGGCGGCGATATCAGCCGGGTGTCCGACCAACTGAAACATGTGCGTGCGGTGTACGCCAACTCCAACGGCTTCGCCGCATTGACGTCAGACGGGCGCGTGGTGACGTGGGGCCAACCGCAGGGCGGTGGCGACAGTGCGGCGGTGCAGGCGGCGCTGCGCAACAAGGTGACCACCGGCCACCGGGTAGATGTCAATGCCGAGGCCGACGGCGAATGGGCTGGCGCGCCAGGCGCCTGAGGCCTTTGAGCGATATGACCCTGCAATCGGCGCTGCCTGGCGCCGGTTGCCTACCTGCGGGAGTTTGACGACATGACCGACTACACCGTGCCAAATATGAACGACGTCAGCGAAGGGGCACTCGACCTCGGTACAGTGGGTGAATTCACCCGTGCAGAGGTACAAAGAAGTGCCAGCTGGCACAACAAAGTGCTGAAGCTGTTTGTGCTCGACGAGCAGAACAAGGTGCTCTACGACGAGGTAAGGCCCACCCCGAACAACGACCGACTGGCGGTGTGGGAAAATATTGCGAAAAGCATATTGCTTGGCCGTGAGGGCCAACAACTGCGCGTGTATTACGAGGTCGACGGGGTGAAGTCGCAGGTACTGACACTCACCATCAAGGCGAACTTCGCTGCGCCCCTGACAGTCGACCTCAGCGGCCGCAACTACATCGTGTTCCGCACCGCCGCCGAGGAGCCCAGCCCGCCGCCAGAAGTGCCTGACTACGCACAGTTCACCCGCACCACCGCACAGGCCGTCAACTACGAAAGCAGCGACACCAAGGTTGCCCGTGTCGACAGCAGCGGCAAGGTCAGCCTGCTGGGCAATGCAGAGGATCCGCCGGTCACCATTACCGCACTGGACGCTGCCGGTGCCTCGGTCGGCAGCTACACACTGACGGTCCGAGGGGTCAGGGGGTTGTACCTGTTGAGCTACGACCACGAGCTGCAGGCCCCAGGCGCCGCACTAGCCGCCACCAGCTATGGCCTGGACGTGCCGACAGCCGACGACTTCAGTCGCTTCAGCGCTGTGTACGCGGCGGCAAAAGACGACCTCGCGGGCTATCTGAACGCGCAGAACCTGGGCCTGCCGGACATGACGGAAAAAGGCTTTCTGGGTGTTGTTACTGATACGAGCGGCTCGCCCACCTACCTGGACCTGGCAACGCTGCAGGTAAGCAGCGCCAGCCCAAGCCAGAAAGGCTACGCAATAGGCATCAGCCAGCCCCACTGACTCCATGGCAGGAGCAACCGTTGATGGACGCAATCAGACGTACCTATGCGGCACTGGTGTTATGCGTTTGCGCGAGCATGTTCAATGCGCATGCAGACACTACCCAACCTTCGGACCCAACCCTTCGCCTGCCCGAAGTGGCAGCCTTGCAGGGCGCCGAGCTGGACCCTGAAAAGGTACCGGCCACGGGGCTGAACATCACCGTCCAGGGGGTTGATAACGATAACGCGGTAGTACTGGCGTTCCAGACCACCTTGACGATCTACCTTGCCGATGCGCAAGGCCAGGCGATCACCACGATCAGTTGGCCGATCTCGGCGCGCAATGCCGGCAAACCCGTCACCTTGCCGATCGAAAAGCGCTATGTCGAGGCCAATGTCGGCAAGACCCTGCAGGTCTACTACACCGCGCAGGCGCCGCGCTCGGCGCCGCGCAGATCGGGCGTGGTCACCCTGCTGATCAAGGAAGGCTTCACTGCTGCACAGGCACTCAACCTGGCCAGCCGACGCTATGTCGTGTTCTTCGATGAGCACAACCTGGCCAGGACGCCACCGACCATCCCCGACTATGCCCGCTACACCCGTGCACAGCCAGGGGCCACCGCCTATCGCGTGGACAACACGGGCATTGCCAGGGTCGATCCCGATGGACAGGTCTCGGTATGGGGCAATGGCGACATCACCGTCACTGCGCAGAACGCGGCAGGGGCCAGTTCCAGCTACGTGCTCAGTGTGCGCGGCGTGCGTGAGCTGCGCCTGCTCAGCTCGGCGTATCGATCCACCTGGGCACAGGCGCAGGCCAAGGCCCGCGACGAGGGCTACACCTTGCCGAGCGACGAGGATTTCGAGGCGCTGGCACGGCTCTACCCATCGCCGGCCAACAGCCTCGCCGAGGCACTGAACCTGGCTCCGTACCGGGTGTGGGGCAAAGGGTTGGGCGCACAGACGGCCGTGTACCTGGACCTCTACGACAACCTGGTCAGTTCCGAAGTCACGACAGAGTATGAGCTGGGCTACCCGGCCGGCATTCGTTGAACAGCGGCGCGCCATGGGAGGCGACCTGTATGAACGTTGCGAGCAAACTGATTTGTGGCATCGCATTGTGCGTTTTGCTGGGCAGCGCCCATGCCGTCGGGAGCCCGCAGGTAGCGATGCAGTTGAATGCGCGCTACAGCAGCACACCGGCACAGTGCGTAGGACGCGCACCGGCCTTTGCCTGCAGCGGCGTGTTGCTGCGCGCAGTGCCAGCCAGCGACGTCGAAACGTTCTGGAAGAAAGACGATGCCGCGCAATTGGTTTTTCTGCGCAAGGACCGCGCCCTTGACGGGCTGGCAGCACCTTCGGGGTTCGTGCTGTTCGACCGGCTGACGGCCGTGGGCCTGGGCAAGCCGTATCAGGCCGGCAGCAGTGCCGGTGGCGTGGTGGTCAGTACCTGGAATGCCCAGGTGCCCGCGCAATTGCCCATCCAGGCCATCTTCTACGACGTCACCCGGGCCGGTGCCCTGGCGACAGCCCAACGCAGCCAGCGCGCCTACTTCGACGCCACGGCCCAGTGGTTGCCGGTGGTGCGCCTGCACCTGGGCGATGGCAATGGTCTGGTGTTCGGTTTCAGCCAGCAGGACCAACTGGACAATGGCTACAGGGTCACCCGGCGCCTCAACCAGCGTTACGCCGACACCCGGCCTGCCTGTATCAGCGGCCGCTCCGGGTTCGATTGCAACGGGGTGCTGTTGCGCTCGACAGGCACGGGCAACTTCAAGGCCTGGAATCCGGCCCCCCGTGCGCTGAAGAACGGCGGCGTGTCCTTCAGCTACCTGCGCAGTGACATGGCCATCAAGGTGGTGGTGTGGCCGCAAGGCTATCTGATTCGCGAAACCGCCGCCCCTGTAATACACACCCTGCCTGCCGCATGCCTGTACGTCGCCGACGGCGCCACGCACGATGCGGTGTCAACCAACACCTGCACCTTTCGTGGCTGGTGCGACGAAAAACAACCGCCCGTGAACAGCGTCGCCACCTGGACCGCCTCCACTGCTGGGAATCGGTTCAGAAGCTGTGCGTTCCGCGCCGACGCCACGGCCTTGCAACTGATGGTCGAGATTCGCCAGAAAGTCCCGGGGCTAACCGGTTGGAATGAAATCATGGTCCCTACCTGGCCGCAGGACATTGCAGCGCAATTGCCGATCGAAGCGTTCTTCTTCAGCGCCACTGCGCATTACCTGGGGCAGGTGGGGGGTACCAACGGCCTGGCCGGGGGGCAGTCGTTCCAGCAGGACTACTTCAAGGAGACCAGCCGCTGGCTACCGCTGGTCAAACTGGACGTGCAGGCCGCCAATCGGCAGCCCTTCACCTATGACCCCGCTATGCAGCAGCTCAAGTGAGGCGCGCACACATGGGCATCTTGAGACTGTGCGGTGTGCTGGCGCTGTGCGCCTGCCTTGCGCCGGTGCACGCGCAGGAAGGCACCCGCACGGCGCAGTGGCTCAATGCACGCTTCACCAACACGCCGGAACAGTGCGTGGGCAGAAGTCCTGCCTTCGCCTGCAGCGGCGTACTGGTGCGCAGCGTACCGCAGAGTGCGAACGCAGATTTCTGGACGCTCAAGGACGTTGCCGGCAGCGACCTGCGCTTTGTCTTCCTGCGCAACGACCGTAGCATGGCGGGCCTGGCGCTCGGGTGCGGCTACCTGTTGTTCGATGGTCTGAGCGCAGCAGCGCTTGGCAAGGCTTTTCAGGCTGTGCAAGACCCGGTATCGCCCGGGGCAGTCCTGGTGTCTGGCTGGCAGGCACAGGCGCCGGCGCAGCTTGCCATCCAGGCACTGTTCCATGACAGCGCGCAGCGCAATCAGTTGGCTTATTACCAGGCCACCGGCCTCTGGCTGCCGATCCTGCGGATTGCGCCTGGCGATCCGCAGGCACAGGTGTTCGGCTTCGCGCAGCAAGAGCAGCTCTACAATGGCAGGCGCGTGGCCGAGCGCCTTGAGCGCCGCTATCGGGATGCATTGGGTGGATGCCGCGACGGGCAGGCAGCCGCCTACTGTCGCGGGGTGCTGATCCGCGCAGTGAATGGCGCCTCCGGTTTTCACGCATGGAACCCCAGCAGCAACTCCGTGACACGCAACGGCGTGTCGTTCTCCTACATACGTGCCGATGTCGGCACGCAGCGCCTGGCCGGTACCGAAGGGCTCATCTACCGCGAGCTTGCAGCACCCGCACGCCAGACACTGGTAATGCGCTGTGCCTACCCAGCCAATGCCAGTAGCAGCGCCATCCCCAACAGCTGCCAGGCCAGCTGCGCCTCGCAGAACATCAACAGTGTCAGCGCCTGGCGCAGCCGCTATGGCGCCAGCCCCGTCAGCAGTTGCGCCTTCGACCCCAGTGCTGCGGCCTTCGAGTTGAACATCGAAGTGCGTGCCCATGGCGGCGCCTGGAACGAAATCATCATCGCGCCCTGGCCGCAGAACATCGGCCCGCAGCTCACACTCGAGGCTGCATTCCTTATCCGTGGCAGTGGCGGGCTGAACGGTGCCCGGTACATCCAGCGCGATTACTACCAACAGGCCGGCAAGGTCATTCCTGTGCTACGGGTCGATCTGACGGCGGCCAACGGCCAGGTGTTCGCCTTCGACCCCCTGGACCAGAACCTGTGACAACGCAAGGCATAGGGCATGGAGGTAACCAGGGGGCTTCACTGCGACCGACAAGCGTGGCAGCACGGCGAGCTACGGAGTGAGGTGAGCAATCGTACCTGAAACCCTCTGCTGGCACTGCCTTCTCGGGGCGGGCGGGCGAGTACGAACCAGGCTATCCAAGCTGATATCCACTGATCGCAGCCACGCTGCCAAGGAGTCGACGATGAGGAACCTGATGCGTTCACTGTGCCTGGGCTGCACCTTGTGCCTTGTACAGAGTGCAGCGTATGCCCTTGGGGGTGCACAAACCGCCGCGCTGCTGAATGCGCGCTACGCCAGTACCGCGTCCCAGTGCGTGGGGCGCGCACCTGCCTTTGCCTGCAGCGGCATCGTGCTGCGCACGCTGATGCCCAACCAGGCCGAGAAGTTCTGGGTGCCTGACGCCGCCGAAGGCACCGACATGCGCTTCATCTTTGTGCGCAAAGACCATGTGCCGACGACATTGGGCTCGGGCGCGGGGTTCTTGCTGTTTGATCGCTTTACGGCGCTGGCCCACGGCAAGCCGTACCAGGCCACCCAGCCAGTGGCCAACCTGGGCGAGGTGGTGGTGAACGGCTGGAATGCGCAGGCGCCGGGGCAACTCGCGATCCAGGGCGTGTTCTATGACCCCGGGCAAGCCGGCAGTCTGTTGCGCGCCCAGAGCAGCCAACGCGATTACTTCCAGGCCACCGGTACATGGCTGCCGCTACTGCGCTTGCAGCTTGGCGAACCGCAGGGGCAGGTCTTCGGCTTCAGTCAGCAAGACCAACTGGACAATGGCTACCGGGTGGCGGCACGGCTCAACACACGCTACCTCGACACCGGCAATGGCGACGACACCTGCCGGGGCAATCGGGGCGCCTTCTACTGCCGTGGTGTACTGCTGCGCACGACCGATGTCGGCAGCTTCCGTGCGTGGGATCCGAGCCCCGGTTCGGTACGCGGCAATGGCGTGTCCTTCAGTTATTTTCGCGCCGACAGCAAGGTGCTGCGTACCTACAAGCCGCAGGGGCTGGTGATACGCGAAGAAGCGGCGCCAGCGACCATACCCTTGTCTCTACGGTGCGTGTTCCCCTTCGATGGTGGCACTAGCGGGCGGGCCGATATGTGCAACTTCCGGCCTTCCTGCGCCTCAGTGGGGGTCGATTCGGCAGCGGCATGGTTGGCGCGCTACCGTGGCAGCCCGTACACAAGTTGTTGGTTCTCCCCGACGGCGCAAGAATTTCGGGTTGCCAACGAGATCCGCCAACAGCTCACCGAATTTCATGGCTGGAATGAATTGATGGTCGCGGCCTGGCCCGCCGGTGCGCCGCTTGGATTGCCGCTTGAGGCGCTGCTCTACAGCACGGTCTCTTACGTGACGGGCAATGGCCTGGCAGGTGGCAAGCGGTTCCAGACCGACTACTTCGCCGATACGGGCCGTACCTTGCCGTTGCTTCAGTTGCGCCCGATGCCCACAGATGGACGCCTGTTCATCTACGACCCGAACGATCAGGCCCTTCGGTAATCGACGCGACAGCGGCCAACCCACTGCCCCTGGGCAAGCTGGGCCGGCAGGACCAGAACGTCTGACCTGCCTGCCCCTTAACATTCTGCCTATGTGAGGGGGGCCGAAGCGCCCTCGTCGGGGCGGCAGGTGTCTACCCGCGTTGGCTAATGGCCGCTTCGCTCAACAAGGCTTCTGTGGCCCCCCAGCCCAGGCAGCCATCGGTGATCGATACACCGTAGCGCAGGGGGGCCTTGCCCAGTGCCTGGCAACCCTCGAACAAATGGCTTTCGAGCATCATGCCGATGATCGAGCGGTCACCCTGCAAGCGTTGCTGCAGCACCTGATTGAACACTTGAGGTTGGCGCAGTGGGTCCTTGCCGCTGTTGGCATGGCTGCAGTCCACCATCAGACGTGGGCGGATGCCGGCCTTGTGCAGGCCCTGGCGTGCCTGCTCCAGGCTGGCGGCATCGTAGTTGGGGCCCTGGTGGCCGCCGCGCAGCACCAGGTGGGTATCAGGATTGCCGAGGGTCTCGACGATCGCTGGATGCCCCTGGGCATCCAGCCCGAAGTGGCGGTGGGCATGCGCGGCACTGCGGATGGCGTCGCAGGCGATACCCACGCCGCCGTCGGTGCCATTCTTGAATCCGACCGGCAGCCCCAGGCCGCTGACCATCTCGCGGTGAATCTGCGATTCGGTGGTGCGTGCACCGATGGCCGCCCAGCTCAGCAGGTCATCGAAGTAGCCTGCTGCCATCGGCTGCAGCAGTTCGGTGGCCACCGGCAGGCCCCGTTCGAGCATGCCCAGCATCAGCTGGCGAGACAGCGCAAGGCCACCCTGCATGTCATCGCTGCCATCCAGGTGCGGGTCGTATGCCAGGCCTTTCCAGCCCACCGTGGTGCGAGGCTTTTCGACATAGGCACGCATCACCAGCAACAACTGGTCATCAACCTGGCGGGAGAGGGCAGCCAGGCGTTCGGCGTATTCGAGGGAAGCGTGGGGGTCGTGCAGCGAGCAGGGGCCGACAATCACCAGCAGGCGATCATCCTCGCCGTCGAGAATCGCCTTCACCGCCTGGCGGTGGCGCTCGACCTGGCCGCCAAGGGCGCTGGACAAGGGCAGTTGCTGCTTGAGCTGAAACGGGCTGGGCAGGCGCAGGTTGAGGCTACTGTTGGCTGCGACAGCCTGGGGTTGGGACAGGTTCAGGGCTTGGGTGGACGCTTGCATGGTCGGGTTTCCTTGGGCGGAAGGCGGGTTCGGTCCCGCGCCTTCGGCCCTAGCGAGATGTTCGATTTCGTGTCGGTGTTTGCGTGCCACCTGTACTGGACCGGTCGGAGGCGGCTGGCTGGCCCGAACGGCAGTGGCTAAATCGCCAGGCAAGGCTTTGGTAACGGTAATAGGTGCTGTGGTTCATGCTGCAATCCTCATCGATGTCGGTGGTGTACGGCGCCCAAAACAAAACCCCCGGTGGGCAGGGCCGACCGGGGGTTGAGTATTCTCGTGTTCGGCGGCCCTGGGAGTGGGCGCCGGTGTGGGTATCAGCGGCGCCTGTGGCTAAACCAATACCCAAAATAAAAGCCGCTGGCAGACAGTGCCGCGCACGCAGGCACAGCCGCCAGGTGCGATACGCGACCTGTGTGCAGTGCTTGAGTGAGGGAAATAGACGACATGCTGTGCTCCAGTTGATTGCCCGAGCTTACTTCAGGCGCGCAACTGGATGCAACCGGCAAATGGCGTTAGGCTTGCGCCCGATTGCTGGCACCGGAGCGTTGTCAGCGCACGCCGCACAGACGTGCATACCACCACATGGAGTCTCCCGATGCATGTGAACGACTACACATCGGCCATTACCACTCGCACCACCGGTGCAAGCCCCCTCCCTACCAGCCTTGGCATCAACCATGGCAACAACAGCAGCGCCAGGGCCCTGAATGCCTACGCCGGCCAGGACACCAGCAGTGTCTCCAACCTGGCCCGTCAACTGGCCGCAAGTGCCACCCGTGCCAGCGAGCGCGATACCGGCCTGAGCCATTCGGCACTCGGTGCGTTGGCCAGGTCGCTGCTCGACAAGATTACCGGCGCTGCGTATTCGGCCAACAAGGCCGCCCACGACAAGGAAGTACCGGCCACCGATGACCCCGAGCTGCTGGCCCGGGCCGAACAGGCCACTGCGTTCGTGAACGCGACGCTGACCGTGGGCAGCAAGACCGTTGAAAACCCGTTCGCCGGCCTGTCGCGCGAGCAGCTGGCGCTGATCACCTACGATGACAGCGGCACCTTCACGGTCAACGAACGGCGCGCCGCGTTCGAGGAGTCCACCCGCCAGGAGCAGGCATGGCGTCGCGAGGTCAGCGACAAGGCGCAACAGGAATACAACACCACCGGCCGCATGACGGACTTCTTCAAGCAAGTGCAGGCTCACTACAACAGCCTGCCGGCAATCGAGAAGGCTCAGTATCCGGCTGACTATGCGGCGCAGGTGCAACAGCACATCGATGCCGACATCAACTACAAGGCGCAGAACGCCAAGGACATGATCGTTCCCATGACCCTGGCCGAAACCCTGTTGTCGATGGGGCCTGTGGGCAGCGGCAAGACCCTCGCGCTGCCCGGCGCCGGCTGATCAGCGCCGCAGATAGGCGGTAAAGTCGATATCGCCGGCACTGAGAATCGCCTGCACCCGGTTGTGCACGTTGAGCTTGCGCAGAATCGCCGAGACATGGGCCTTGACCGTGGTCTCGGCGATATCCAGGTTGTAGGCGATCTGCTTGTTCGACTCCCCCTTGGTCATGCGCTCGAGCACCAGCAACTGCTTGCGGGTGAGCGCCTGCAGCAGCTCCGGGGCAAAGCCTGCATGCTCGCTCTGGTTGCGCCGGCCGGTGCTTTTTTGCGTGCGGATGATGTCGGGCGGCAGGTACACGTTGCCGTTGAGGATCTGCTCGATGGCATCGGTCATCTGCGAGCGCGGCGACGACTTGGTGATGAACCCCACCGCGCCATAGGTGATTGCCTGCAGCACCACCTGCTTGTCCTGCTCGGCCGAGACGATCACCACCGGGATCGTCGGCGCCTCGTTGCGCAGGTTGATCAGCCCGCCAAGGCCATGCATGCCGGGCATGTTCAGGTCCAGCAGGATCAGGTCCAGGTCGTCATGCTGGCCGGTCAGGCTCAGGGCGCTGTCCAGGTCGGCGGTTTCCATGACCTCGCTGCCAGGGAAGCCGTCAGTGATGACGTTGTGGATCGCTTCGCGAAACAGCGGGTGGTCGTCGGCGATCAGAATCTTGTACATGGCTTTGCACCTTATTGTTGTGGTTGACCGCTAGGCAGACAGTAGTCAGGGGAACGCTTCGGGTGTCGCGGGGTGTACCGGCAGCCCGGCATTCTCCCAGGCATCCAGGCCATCACGGTACCAGTACAGCCGCGTGTAGCCCAGTGCATCGGCGCGCTTGACCGCATTCCAGCTCAGCCAGCAATCGGAGCGACAGTAGAAGACGATGGCGCGCTGCTTGTCGCCATGGCTCAGGCGTTGCAGGTGGCGGCTGAAATAGCGGGCCCAGGCGTCGTCCAGCTGGCCATCGCCGGTGTTGGCCAGCCAGTGGCTGTGGGGGAGGTTGGCATGCGGCTCGCTGTCGATGAACCGGCCATGCAGCCAGGGGCGCTTGTACACGTCGATCAGCAACGGCGGGGGCTGCTGTTGCAGCAGAGCCTGCAGCTGCGCGGTATCGAGGGTCTGCGCCGGCGGCGCCTTATCGGGGGTAGGGCTGCGGTACAGGGTGGCGCGGTAGCCGTCGGCAGTGAACAGCGCCGTGTCGGCGCTGGCGGGCAGCGCCAGGGTCAGGCAGGCAGAAGCGAACAAGGCACGCAGCAGCATGGTCGGCAGTCTCGTTTTTGTTATGCCTGGTATTACAGGCCAGTACTGGCGCTTTGTGAATGCGACCATCGACAGCGCGGGCAGTACCAAAGTAGTAGCGGCCGTGCTCGCCAGCGGCTCTAGCATGGGGTATAGCCACTACAGGAGTACTGCGCGATGGGCATCTTGCTGGTCGACGACCACCCGATGATCCGCCTGGGCCTGGCCCACTTTCTGGGCGAAGGGCTCAATGGCCTGCCAGTTCGCGAGGCCGGCAGCGGCGAAGAGGCCCTGCAGCAGGTGCAGGAGGAACTGCCCGGCCTGGTGATCATGGACTTCGACCTGCCCGGCATCAGCGGCCTGGAAACCACCCGGCGCCTGCGTCAGCGCCTGCCGCAACTGCGCGTGCTGTTTTTCAGCGAACACACCGAGCTGGGCCTGGTTCGCCAGGCACTGGACGCGGGGGCCTGCGGGTTTCTGTCCAAGGCGGCAGCGCCGGCGGTGGTGCTTGAAGCCGTGCGCCGGGTACTGGCGGGGCATGCCTACATCGAGCAACCGCTGGCCACCCAGCTGGCCTGCCAGCCGCACCCGGGGCAGGGTGGCGGCAATGCTCGGCTGCAGGGGCTGACCCAGCGCGAGATCGAAATCTTCCTGATGCTGGCCAAGGGCACCCCAACCCGGTTGATAGCCCAGCAGCTGTGCATCAGCGCCAAGACCGTCTCCAACTACCTGACCTTGCTCAAGAGCAAGCTGCAGGTCAGCTCCCATGCCGAACTGGTGCACCTGGCAATCGAAGCCGGCCTGCTGCGTATAGCGGCGTAGGCTGTGTACGCAGGCACCTAGTCCCAGGTGCTCGGGCAACCCTGGCAGCCTTCCATGTTGCTGTCCTGGAAGTTGGCGTAGTGCTGGCGAGTGCCGCGCAGGTCGGCTTTCTCCAGGTTGCTTTCACCGAACTTGGCTTCCTGCAGGTTGGCATCGGCCAGGTTCGCACCCACAAGGTCGGCCCTGCTCAGCCAGGTCATTTCCAGGTCGGCGGCTTGCAGGTTGGTATTGTGCAGCTTGGCGCCGGACAGGCGGGCAAACTCCAGGTAGGCGGCGCTGAGGTTGGCACCATTGAAGTTGGCGCCCTGGGCGTACATGCCCCAGGCCTGGACCGCGATCAGCGTGGCATCGGTGAAGTTGGCCACGCGCAGGTTGGTTTGCTGCAGGCTGGCACGGGTGAGGTTGGCGCCTTGCAGGTTGGCTTTCTCCAGGTTGGCCAGGTCGAGCTTGGCGTGACGCAGGTTGGCGCCACGCAGGTCGGCACCGGCCAGGTTCATCTTGCGCATGTCCTGGTTGTTCAGGTCGGCGTTCTGCAGGTTGGCGCCGGGGCACTGGCTTTCAGGCTGGATGATGCAGCCGTTGATCTTCAGCGGCTGTGGTTCCAGTTCGTCGTCGGCAGCAAAAGCCGGGGACAGGGCGACGGCGAGCACTAGGGGCAGATACTTCATGGGAATCTCCTTGGCAGTTTGAAAGCAGACGCGGGTCAAGCCCGCTCCCACAGGTTTGGTGATCCCTTGTGGTGGCGAACTTGACCCGCGAAAACGCTCAGATCAACGCTTGGCGGTCTTGGTATCCCAGGCCGGGATCTTGAACACCCAGAACGATCCACCCTGTGCCACCGGCTTGGTCAGCTCGGCCATGTCGCCACCCCACAGCGGTACTGCACCGCCGTAGCCGACGGTCACGCCGATGTACTGCTCGCCATCCTGTTCCCAGGTGATCGGTGGCGAAACGATGCCGCTGCCGGTCTGGAATTTCCACAGCTCTTCGCCGGTCTTGGCGTTGAAGGCCTTGAAGTAGCCGTCGCCGGTGCCGGTGAACACCAGGTTGCCCTTGGTGGCCAGCACGCCGGCCCACAGCGGCAGGCGCTCGTTGTGCTCCCACACCACCTTGCCGGTGGTCGGGTCCATCGCACGCAGCGAACCTACGTGGTCCTCGTACATGCGCTTGATGCGGAAGCCCATGCCCAGGTAGGCCGACCCTTTCTTGTAGTTGACCTCTTCGGTCCAGTATTCCTCTTTCCAGTGGTTGGCCGGTACGTAGAACAGGCCGGTGTCCTGGCTGTAGGCCATCGGGTTCCAGTTCTTGCCGCCCAGGAACGGTGGCGAGACTTCCACCGGCTTGCCCTTGGTTTCGCCTGGCAATGGCTTGGCCGGGCGCTGGCCTTCGTTTTCGACCGGGCGACCGGTCTTGAGATCGATGTGGCTGGCCCAGGTGATGTTGTCCACGAACGGGAAGGCGTTTTTCAGCTTGCCGTTGGTGCGGTCCACCACATAGAAGAAGCCGTTGCGGTCAGCGTGCGCGGTGGCCTTGTACTGCTTGCCGTCCTTGTCCTTGTAGTCGAACAGCACCAGTTCGTTGTTGCCCGAGAAGTCCCAGGCATCGTTCGGGGTGTGCTGGTAGAACCACTTGACCTCACCGGTGGTCGGGTCGACGCCGACCTGGCCCGAGGTGTACAGGCTGTCGAAGTCGTGCGGGTTGCCGTCCTTGGAGGTACGTGCCCAGGTGTTCCACGGGCCAGGGTTGCCGGCGCCGACGATGATGGTGTTGGTTTCGGGGTCGAAGCTTGCGCTTTGCCATGGGGCGCCGCCACCGTGGCTCCAGGATTCGACCTTGCCGGTCTCGGTGGTCGGATCGTCCGGCCAGGACGGGGCCTTGACGTCGCCGGTAGGGGTGCTGTCCTTGCCGTTCAGGCGGCCCATGTGGCCTTCGACGAACGGACGCATCCACACTTCTTCACCGGTTTCCGGGTCGCGGGCATACAGCTGGCCGACCACGCCGAATTCGTCACCGGAGCTGCCGTGAATCAGCAGCACCTTGCCGCTCTTCTGATCCTTGATCAGGGTCGGGGCGCCGGTCATGGTGTAGCCGGCGCTGTGATCGCCGAATTTCTTGTTCCATACCACCTTGCCGGTGTCTTTGTTCAGCGCGATCACGCGGGCATCGAGGGTCCCGAAGTAGATCTTGTCGCCGAAGATGGCAGCGCCACGGTTGACCACGTCACAGCACGGACGAATGTTGTCCGGCAGGCGATGGTTGTAGGTCCACAGACGCTTGCCGGTCTTGGCATCCAGGGCGAACACCCGCGAGTAGGAGCCGGTGACGTAGATCACGCCGTCGTTGATGATCGCCTGGGATTCCTGGCCGCGTTGCTTTTCGTCACCGAAGGAGTACGACCAGGCCGGGGTCAGCTTGAACACGTTCTTGTCGTTGACCATGGCCAGCGGGCTCCAGCGCTGGGCATTGGTGCCCATGCCGTACTGCAGCACGTTCTGGGTGTTGAGGTGGTCGTTGGCGATGTCTTCCCAGGTCACCGGCTTGGCGTTGGCCGCCGGTGCCAGGGCCAGGCTCGAGACCAGCAGGACGGCCTGCACAGCCATGGACAGTGGGGAAAGCGCGGCGGGTAACGATCTTATTGTCATAGTGGGTGTTCCCAATGGAGGTTTTGTGCCTGCCTAGACTGGATCGTCGCCGCCTGCGCAGATACGGAAAAACTCCCGCCCTGAGCGGGAAAATGTCCCAGTCGGCGCATGATTTGGCACTGCCCCACAAGCCCTACTACCAAGGGAGTAGCACGCGACCACCAAAGCAGCATGGGGGCGCTGGAGTGCGCTTTCTAAGATGCCCGGCAGCACCCCGGCATCGCGAGGTGCCTGCGTGCAAACCGTACAGACAAAGCAGTCGAGGGCAGAACAATGACAACAGTGAAAAACGCCTGGATGAGCGCCGTGCTGATGGCCGGCCTGATGAGTACCGGGGCGGTGTTCGCCCATGGCAACGTGACCCCGTCGGCGGTCAACACCGGCACCCTGGAAAAACTCGGTGACGAGTGGCGTGAAACCAACCCCTACCGCAACGGCCCCAACCATGACGAGGCAGTGTCCATCGGCGCCTCGGCCTACAACCAGAACTGCGCGGCCTGCCACGGCCTGGAAGCCAAGTCCGGTGGCATCGCCCCCGACCTGCGCCTGCTGGACGAGGGCGAGGCGGGCGATGAATGGTTCGTGGAGCGGGTACGCAACGGCGCGGTGCGTGACGGGCGCGTGTACATGCCCAAGATGGCCGACTACCTGAGCCAGGAAGCGTTGTGGGCGGTGCGTACCTACCTTGACAGCGTGCACATCGAGGAATAGGCCATGCGCCGGGTACCGTTGCTGTTGGCCGCGTTGCTGCTGGCCGGCCCGGCCTGTGCAATACAGCCGGGTGCCGATCCGGTGCCGTCGGTGATGTGGGAGTTCTATCGCAAACAGTGGCTCCAGGATGAGCCCTACGTCTTTGATGAGCGCGTGCGGGTGATTGCCCCGCCATTCGCCGAGGACGCCCGACAGGTGCCGTTGCAGGTCGATGCCCGGGCGTTGCCGGGCAAGGTGCAGCGCATACTCGTGTGGGCCGAACTCAACCCGATACCGCGGGTCGTCGATTTCCATCCCGGCCCGCAGGTTCTGCCGTGGCTGGCTGTGCGCATACGCATCGAGCAGGCCACCCCGCTGCGGGCGGCCGTGCTGACCGATGACGGTACCTGGCACATCGGTTCGAGCCTGATCGATGCCGCCGGCGGTGGCTGCACGGCGCCCAGCGTGGTACGCAGCCAGCCCGGCTGGGAAGAGCGTCTGGGCCAGGTACTGGGTGCACGCTACCCGCGCGAAGCCTTCAGCCGCGTGCGCCTGGACGTGTCGCATCCGATGGATAACGGCCTGACTGGCGGCATCCCCGAATTCTTCATCGAACACGCCGAGCTGTTCGATGCCCAGGGCCAGTCGCTGGCCACCCTCGAACTGTTTCCTGCCGTGAGCGAGAACCCCAGCCTGGGCTTCGACCTGCTCAACCAGGGGGCTACCCGCCTGGTGCTGCGTGACAACAACGGCAACCAGTTCGACGCTGCCATCGAGTGAGGACCGTGATGCGAGCACTGTTGCTGTTGCTGGCGTGTGTCAGCCTGCCGAGCCTGGCCGACCTAGACTATCACCTGGCGCCGCGCCAGATCGCGGCCGACACCTATGTGCTGGAGGGCAGCACCGAGCACTTCTCCCGAACCAACGGCGGCAACATCGTCAACACCGGTTTCATCGTCACCGAGGCTGGCGTGGTGGTGATCGACAGCGGTCCGTCGCTGCGCTATGGGCAGGCCTTGCGCAAAGCCATCGAAAGCGTCACCGACCAGCCGGTGGTGCAGGTGCTGCTGACCCATCACCACCCCGATCACGCACTGGGCAGCCAGGCCTTTGCCGGTGTGCCTGTCGGTGCACTGCCTGGTACCACGCAGTTGCTGGAGGAGCAGGGGGATGGCCTGGCCGAGAACATGTACCGCATGGTGGGTGACTGGATGCGTGGCACCCAGGTGCGCCTGCCCGACCAACCGGTGGCGGCGGGTGAGCGTGCGTTCGGTTCGCACCGGTTGCGGCTGCTGGCCTTGACCGGTCACAGCGGTGCCGACCTGGCGGTGTTCGATGAAAAGACCGGAGTGTTGTTTGCCGGCGATCTGTTGTTCTACCAGCGTGCGCTGACCACGCCCAACACCCCTGGCCTGGCGGTGTGGCTACAGGATCTGCAGCGGCTCGAGGCGCTGCCGTGGAAGGTGCTGGTGCCGGGGCACGGCCCGCTGGCCACGGACCGTGCGCCGTTTGCGCAGATGGTTGATTACCTGGGGTGGCTGGACAAGGTGATGCGTGAGAGTGCGGCGCAGGGGCTGGACATGACCGAGGTGATTGCCACGCCGATACCCCAGCGGTTTGCGGGCATAGCGTTGAGTCAGTACGAGCTCATTCGCAGCGTGAGCCATCTGTACCCGCAGTATGAGCGGCAGGTGCTCAAACGGGTGGATCGCTAGAAGGTCTGGGGCCGGGCCAACAAGGCTGACAGGCCATGGTGGCCCGGCTCACATCAAACCGCGCCTTTACAACGGATAGTGCTTCAACTCCCGCGCAATCAGCATGCGCTGAATCTCGCTCGAGCCCTCATAGATCTGCGTGATCCGCGCATCGCGGTAGTATCGCTCCACGGGGTAGTCTTCCAGGTAACCATACCCACCATGCACCTGGATGGCCTTGGAACACACCCGTTCGGCCATCTCCGAAGCAAACAGCTTGGCCTGCGAAGCCTCGCTCAAACACGGCTTGCCCGCACTGCGCAAACGCGCCGCATGCAGTATCAACAACCGCGCCGCATTGAGTTGCACCTGCATGTCGGCCAGCAGGTTGGCCACACTCTGGTGCTCGTTGATCGGCTTGCCGAACTGGATGCGGTCACGCGAATACACCAGCGCCGCCTCGAACGCCGCACGCGCAATGCCCAGCGCCTGAGCCGCAATCCCGATACGCCCACCCTCAAGGTTGGACAGCGCGATCGCCAGGCCCTTGCCACGCTCGCCCAGCAGGTTGGCTGCCGGCACACGGCAGTTGTTCAAGGTCACCGCACAGGTGTCGGAGGCGCGAATGCCCATCTTGTGTTCGCTGCGATCGACCACGAAACCTTCGTTGTCGGTCGGCACCAGAAACGCCGACAGCCCTTTCTTGCCCAGCTCCGGGTCGGTCACCGCAAACACGATCGCCAGGCCCGCGCGCCGCGCATTGCTGACGAACTGCTTGGACCCGTTGATCACCCACTCATCACCCACGCGCTCGGCACGGGTGCGCAGGTTGTGCGCCTCGGAGCCGGCCTGGGGTTCGGTAAGGCAGAAGCAGCCGATCACCTGGCCGGTGGCCAGACGCTCCAGCCAGGTCTGCTGCTGCAGCTCGCTACCATAGGCGAGCAGGGGGCCGCAGCCCACCGAGTTGTGGATGCTCATCAACGCCCCGGTGGCGCCATCGCCGGCGGCAATCTCTTCCACCGCCAGTGCATAGGCCACGTAGTCGGTGTAGCTGCCGCCCCATTGCTCGGGCACCACCATGCCCAGCAAGCCCAGCTCACCCATCCTGGCCACCACGCCATCGTCGATCCAGCCGGCCTTTTCCCAGGCCTGAGCATGCGGGGCGATCTCGTTACGGGCGAAGTCGCGCGCCATGTCGCGGATCATGATCTGTTCTTCAGTCAGTTCCAGGTCTTGCATGTGCGTACTCCGGCCCTCACAGGCCTTCGAAGAATTGATCCACCCGCGAGCGTGAAAGCTCGGCGACGGTGGCGGGGTTCCAGCGAGGCTGCTTGTCCTTGTCGATGATCAGCGCGCGTACACCTTCGATCAGGTCGCCGTGCTCGAACCATTGCCGGTCCAGGTGCAGCTCCATCGCAAAGCAGTCCTCCAGGCTCAGGTGGCGCCCGCGACGCAGCATCTCCAGGGTCACCGCCATCGCCAGGGGCGAGCGCGTGGCCAGCAGGTCGGCGGTCTTGAGTGCCCATTCGTGGCTGTCGCCGACGGTCACGGCACGCAGTTGCTCGATGATGCTGGCCACATCGGGCAACGCGAAGAAGTGGTCGATGGCCGGGCGCAGCGCAGCCAGGGGAGGGTTGTCCAGGGCCTGGGTGCCCAGCCTGGCCAGCACGCCCTGCAGGTCCTTGAGCGGGTGTTCGCTCCACTTGAGCGTGTTCAGGCGTTCATCCAGGGTGCTCAGGCTGGCGCTGTCGACGTGCCAGTCGGCCAGCCCGCAGTACAGCGCGTCGGCCGCCTGGATCTGCACGCCGCTCACCCCCAGGTAGGTGCCCAGTTCACCGGGGATGCGCGACAGGAAATAGCTGCCGCCCACGTCCGGAAAGTAGCCGATGCCGGTTTCGGGCATGGCCAGGCGGCTGCGCTCGGTGACCACACGCAGCTCCGCGCCCTGGGCCAGGCCCATGCCGCCGCCCAGGGTAAAGCCGTCCATCAGGGCAACGATGGGCTTGCGGTAGTGATGAATGCACAGGTCCAGCGCGTACTCCTCCACGAAGAAGTCGCGGTGCAGGCTGTCGCCTGCCTTGAAGCTGTCATGCAGCGAACGGATGTCGCCGCCGGCGCAGAAACCCTTGGGGCCTTCGCCACGCAGTACCACTGCGTGAACCTGCGGGTCGACGGCCCAGGCGTCGAGCTGCTGCTGCAGCTGACGCACCATCGGCAAGGTCAGGGCGTTGAGGCCGGCGGGGCGGTTGAGGGTCAGATGGCCTACATGGTTGCGTACAGTAGCCAGTACGTTGGTATCGACCGGGGAATGCGCTTGCGCGGTCATCGCTGTCTCCCTGCTTTGTTATTGATTTTCCACATGATTTGTCGCGCCGTGGAGATGAATTCAAGGATCGTCGGATCGTAACAGTGCAATTTTGCCCATTACAATCGACAAAACTGCAGTGCCTGTCTGCATTTTTGCATGGTGGCCTCGGCCATCCGGAGCGGGTGCTGGCACTTTAGCCTTGTGACACTGGCGGACACAGGATTAGTTCCCCGGTGCCTGGCACCTCGCGCCTCGCCAAAGCAGCAGCGCCTTGCCCCCAAGGCAGCGTAGGGCGCGCGGCGCCGCTTTTCGATAATCGCCTCCGACAACCGTCCACCCGTTTGCGGAGAGCGTCATGCACAACAATAAGAATGCCCATACACGTTTCCTGCCCTTGGTGGCGAGCCTTGCCGCGCTGGGCCTGACCCCGCTGGCCCAGGCCGAGATCATGCTGTACGACAAGGACGACACGACCTTTTCCACCGACGGCTACATCAACGCCTTCTACGTCAACAGCAAGGTCGACCGTGACGGCGAGCAGTTCGACCGTCGCCAGTCCCGGGTCAAGATGGGCTTTCTGCCCAACTACCTGGGTTTCAACATGACCCGTCAGATCGACGACCTCAAGCTGGGCGGGCGCGCTTCGTTCTGGGTCACCATCAACGACAGTGAAACCAACGGCACCGACACGGCCATCGACGTGCGTCAGTTCTACGGCACCGTGACCAATTCGGAGTGGGGCGAAGTACTGATCGGCAAGGACTTCGGCCTGTTCGCCCGTTCCAACATCCTGCTCGACGAGTTGCTGGCCGGCTATGGCCAGGTCAGTGACACCCTCGGACTGGTGGACGGTGGCGGCGTATCGTTCGGCAACATCGGCACCGGCTACCCGTACCCGTTCCCCACTGCGCAGATCACCTACCGCACCCCGGTGATGGATGGCCTGCGCATCGCCGTGGGCATCATGGACCCGGTCGATACCAACGATGACAGCGCGGTGGGCAAGGCCTACCAGAAGAATCCGCGCACCGAGAGCGAGATCACCTACCAGTTCGACCTGGGGGGCGCCAAGATCTACAGCTGGATCAACGGTGGCTACCAGACCTCGGACAACACCGACCACAACGTCGACTCGGTGACCTCCAAGGGCCTGGGCTATGGCGTACAGGCCAAGATGGGCGCCTTCTCGCTGACCGGTTCCGGCTTCACCGCCAAGGGCATCAACCCGTTCTTCACCAACAACGCCGGGGAAGCCACCTTGCGCGAGGTCGACAGCAAGGGCTACCTGATGCAGGGCTCGTACAAGTTCGGCAAGAACCGCCTGGCGTTGTCGTACGGCAAGACCAAGGACGACGGCAACGGCGCGGTCAACACCGGCGCCGACTACGAGACCCGCGGCATCGCGCTGTTCCGCGACATCAATGCCAACCTCACCCTGGTAGCCGAATACAACCAGTTCGAAATCCGCGGGCATGAGGGCAGCAGCCAGAACGAAGACACCGATACGCTGGCCCTGGGTGCCGTGCTGACCTGGTAAACCGCGTCGCCCCCTTCGCTGGCAAGCCGGCGCCCACAGCGATGCCTCTGTCCTTCACGTCAGTGGCAAACCTGTGGGCGCCGGCGTTCCAGCGAAAGGGCACCCCCCTTGCAAACCTACAACCAATGCCACCCCCACCCACTACCCAAGTAGCATTCGACCCCCTCCAGCCCCTTCGTACACTGGGCCCATCCGTTAAAGCCCCCGCCGGAGGCCGTCATGCACCAACCCCCCGCCGAGGGCATTGTCAGTGCCGTCTCGCGCGCCAGTGTCGCCGAAGAGGCCGCACAGGACCTGGCCCGTCAGCTGCTGCACCCGCACCTGGGCTTCGTGCTGTTCTTCTGCTCCGCCGAATACGACCTGCCAGCCCTGGCCCACTCGCTGCAACAGAGCCTGGGCGGCATCCGCCTGGCAGGCTGCACCAGCGCCGGCGAAATCACCCCCGAAGGCTACGGCCGCGGCTGCATCACCGCGCTGGGCTTCGATTACCGGATGTTCTCGATTGCCGCCGAACTCATCGCCCCCATGCAGTACTTCAGCCTGATCGACGCGCAGCAGATGGTCGAGCGCCTGGTGGGCGACTGTCGCAGCAACACCCTGGCCCCGATCAAGGGCCACAGCTTCGCCCTGACCCTGCTCGACGGGCTGTCCAGCCGTGAGGAAACCGTGCTTGCCGCCCTCAGTGCCGCCCTGGGCGACATCCCGCATTTCGGCGGCTCGGCCGGCGACGACAACTACCTGCACCACACCCATGTGTACTTCGACGGCGCCTTCCACAGCAGCGCTGCCGTGGTGCTGCTGGTCAATACCTGCCTGGATTTCGAGGTGTTCACCACCCACCACATCCAGCCGCGCCAGGAAAAGCTCGTGGTCACCCGCGCCGACAGTACCCTGCGCCGGGTCTACGAGCTCAATGCCGAACCCGCCGCGCAGGAATACGCCGCGCTGATCGGCGTGCCCCCCGAACAGCTCGACCATCGCACCTTCGCCGCCCACCCGCTGGCGGTGCGCATCAACGAGCGCTACTACGTGCGGGCCATCCAGCAGGTGCACGACGACGGCAGCCTGAGTTTCTACTGCGCGGTGGAGAACGGCATCGTGCTCACCGCCATGCGCCCCGGGCCCCTGCTGCCCAACCTGAGCGCGTTGTTCGACGGCTTGCGCGAACGCCTCGGGCCGTTGCTGCTGACCATCGGCTGCGACTGCTTCCTGCGCCGCCTGGAGCTGGAAGGCAGCGCAGAGTTCGAAGCCGTCGGCGCCTTTTTGCAGCAGCAGCCTGTGGTGGGGTTCAACTCCTATGGAGAACAGTTCAATGGCATGCACATCAACCAGACGTTCACCGGCGTCGCCATTGGCCAGCCCCGTGCACGCCGTGGACATTGACCAGGCCGCGCTGATCGCCCGCTTGCAGCATGAAAACCGCAAGCTCAGCCGTATCAACGCCGCCCTGATCGAACGCCAGGAATCGGGTGCCGCGCGCCCGGACGACTCCTATGCGGCGTTCCAGCACTCGGTGGTGCTGGCCGAGCAGGTGCGCGAGCGCACCGATGCGCTGAACCAGGCCATGGCCGAACTCAAGGCCAGCAACCACCTGCTCAGCGATGCGCGGCTGCGCGCCGAAACCGCGCACCAGTACCTGGTGGACGCCATCGAAAGCATTTCCGACGCCTTCGTGCTGTTCGACCCGCAGCAGCGCATCGTGCTGTTCAACCAGCGCTTCAAGGCGTTCTGGGCCAACAGCCGCATCCGCATCATCGGCGGCATGCGTCTGGCCGAGATCAAGCGGCTGATGCAGAGCACCGGGCTGTTCTGCGAAGAACAACGCGGCCCCAGCGCCGAGCACATGGTGTACCGCCTGCAGGGCGGGCGCTGGCTGCAGGTCAGCGAGCGGCCGACCCAGGGCGGCGGCTGCGTGATGCTGTTCACCGACATCACCCAGATCAAGCTCAGCGAAACCCAGCGCCGCGAACAGGCCGTGGCGCAGAAGTCGCACCTGCTGCAGCGTGCGGTCGACAACCTGTCCCAGGGCGTGGCCATGGTCAATGCCGACGGCGTGCTGGAGTTGTGGAACCGGCGCTTTCTGGAACTCAGCGGGCTGGCCCCGATTGCCGCCCATCGCGACTTTGCCGAGGTGATCGCCGACAGCGAGCTGGCCTTGCTCACCCCGGCCAGCACCGATGCCAACGGGCGCAGCATCCATGAACTGGAGCAGCGCCTGTTCGACGGGCGCATGCTCGAAATCCGTACCCATCCGCTGCCGGCCGGCGGTTTCGTCAACACCTTCACCGACATCACCGAGCGCTATCAGCATGCCGAGGCGCTGAGCGAGAGCGAGCGCTGGATCCGCCTGATCACCGACCACGTGCCGGCGCTGATCGCCTACCTCAACGCCGACCTGGTCTACGAGTTCACCAACAAGGTGTACGAGCAGTGGTACTGCTGGCCGCGCGGGGTAATGCTCGGCCAGAGCCTGCGCGAGGTGCACAGCGCCGAGCATTACCAGCGCCTGGAGAGCTACGTGGAGCGGGCACTGTCGGGCGAGAGCGTGACGTTCGAGTTCGCCGAAACCAACGCCCACGGCCAGGAGCGCTACATGCTGCGCTCCTATGTGCCCAACCAGCTGGCCAGCGGCGAGGTGGTGGGGATCTTCGTGCTGATCCGCGACATCACCGAACGCCGGCGTACCGCCGAAGCCCTGCACCAGGCCTACCAGAACCTGGAGTTGCGGGTGCGCGAGCGCACCGCCGAACTCACCCAGCTCAACCAGCAACTGCTGCGCGAAATCGAAGAGCGGCGCCGCGCCGAAGCGCGCCTGCGCGAGGCCAAGCAGGAGGCCGACCAGGCCAACCTGTCCAAGACCAAGTTCCTTGCCGCGGTCAGCCACGACCTGCTGCAACCGCTCAACGCCGCGCGCCTGTTCACCAGCGCGCTGCAGGAGCAGAACTGTGCAAGCCCGGCGCTGGTGCGCAACGTCAGCAATTCGCTGGATGACGTCGAAAGCCTGCTGGGCACCCTGGTCGACATCTCCAAGCTCGATGCCGGGGTGATCAAGGCCGATGTCGCGACCTTCGCCGTCAGCGACCTGCTCGACAACCTGGCCGCCGAGTACGCCCATGCCGCCGCCAGCGAAGGCTTGCGCATGAGCTACGTGCGCAGCAGCCTGCGGGTGCGCAGCGACATCCAGCTGCTGGCACGCATCCTGCGCAACCTGCTCAGCAATGCCATCCGCTACACCCCGCAGGGGCGCCTGATGCTCGGGTGCCGGCGGCGTGGGCAGCGGGTGTTCATCGAGGTATGGGACACCGGCATCGGCATCGCCCCCGACAAGTGCGCCGAGGTGTTCCAGGAGTTCAAGCGCGGCGACCTGCAGCGTCCCGACCAGGATCGCGGCCTGGGCCTGGGCCTGGCCATCGTCGACAAGATCGCCGGCATTCTCGGCCACCGCGTGCACCTGCGCTCCACGCCGGGCAAGGGCTCGGTGTTCTCCATCGAGGTGCCGCGCAGCAAGCGTGCGCCCCGGCGCGAGCCGCAACCGTCACAGGTCGAGCCGCTGACCGAACGCCTGGACGGCGCACGTATCTGGGTGGTGGACAACGATGCGGCGATCTGCGCGGGCATGCGCAGCCTGCTGGAGCAGTGGGGCTGCTCGGTGGTCACCGCCCTGAGCGAGCAGGACCTGGCCCGCCAGGTGGCGCTGGACAGCGAGTGGGCCGACCTGCTGATCGTCGACTATCACCTGGACAACGACCGCAACGGCCTGGAGGCGGTCGGGTCGATCAATACGCAGCGGCACACGCCGTTGCCGGCCCTGATGATCACTGCCAACTACAGCGTGGAGCTCAAGCAGCAGGTGCGCGACCTGGGCCACAGCCTGCTGCACAAACCGGTGCGGCCGATGAAGCTCAAGGCCGCCATCAGCCACCTGATCGGTTGCGAACTCAGCGTGGCTGGCGCCCGCTGACGAAGTGTGCCGCGTCGTTGTAGCCGTGGGTGGAGGCATGCCCGGGGGTAACCAGCGAATCGATGAAGGCTTCGTCTTCGGCGGTGATCTTCACCTGCAGCGCACCGCCATAGGTGTCCCACTGCGCTTCGGTGCGCGGGCCGACGATGGCGGAGCTGACGTGCTGGTTGTTGAGCACCCAGGCAATGGCGAACTCGACCATGCCCACGCCCTTGGCCTGGGTATAGGCGTGGATCTTCTGCGCGATGGCCAGTGACTCGCTGCGCCATTCGGTCTCGAGGATGCGCTTGTCCTGGCGCCCGGCGCGGCTGTTGGGGTCCGGGGTGGCGTCGGGGGCGTACTTGCCGCTGAGCACCCCACGCGCCAGCGGGCTGTAGGGCACCACGCCCAGGCCGTGAAAGGCTGCAGCGGTGAACTGCTCGGTTTCGGCCTGGCGGTTGACGATGTTGTACAGCGGCTGGCTGATCACAGGCTTGGGGATACCCAGGCGTTCGGCCAGGTTGCACACCTCGGCGATGCGCCAGCCGCGAAAGTTCGACACGCCCCAGTGACGGATCTTGCCCTGGCGCAGCAGGTCGCCGATGGCTGCCACGCTGACCTCCAGCGGGGTGGCGTGGTCTTCGCGGTGCAGGTAGTAGATGTCCAGGTAATCGGTGCCCAGGCGCGTGAGGCTGGTGTCGATGGCATTGAAGATATGCTTGCGGCTCAGGCCGCTGCGGTTGGGCAGGCCGTCGACCGGGCCGAAGCCGACCTTGGAGGCCAGCACCCAGTCGTGACGGTGGCGGGCGATGGCTTCGCCGACGATTTCTTCGGAGCGGCCGGCGTTGTACACGTCGGCGGTATCGATGAAATTGATGCCCTGGTCCCAGGCCTTGTCGATGATACGCAGCGAGTCTTCGGTGCTGGTCTGCTCGCCGAACATCATGCTGCCCAGGGTGAGGGCGGAAACCTGCAGGCCACTGCGGCCCAGGGGACGGTAGATCATGCTCGAGCATCCTTTTGCGGGAGGGGGTCGAGCTGTTTTACAGGGTTGAAAGCTTCGTCGGCAAGGCCGGCTCCCGCACAATCGTGTGAACGGCCCTCAGGCCCGTAGGAGCCGGCCTTGCCGGCGAAGCGGTCGTCAGCTGGAGCGCGACACCCGCAGCGCCACCAGGCTGCCCACCACGATCAACCCCGCCAGCGAATACAATGCCACGTCGGTCGAGCCGGTCTGGTCCTTGATCCAGCCCACCAGGTACGGGCTGAGGAACCCGGCCATCTGGCCCACCGAGTTGATGATCGCCAGGCCCGCCACCGCAGTGCCCGCGGTGAGCAGGGCAGTGGGCATCGGCCAGAACATCGGCAGGCCGGTGAGCGCGC
Source organism: Pseudomonas sp. VE 267-6A (assembly GCF_024126555.1). Lineage (NCBI taxonomy): Bacteria > Pseudomonadati > Pseudomonadota > Gammaproteobacteria > Pseudomonadales > Pseudomonadaceae > Pseudomonas > Pseudomonas sp. VE 267-6A. The sequence continues at coordinate 250,843 of NZ_JAMYBY010000006.1, read as the reverse complement.
CCATGGTCGCGATGCTCAGGCCCAGTATCGCGATCACCGGGCTGTGGGCGAAGTTGACCGCCATCAGCAGCCCCACCGCGCCCATCAGCATCGGCACCACAAGGTGCCAGCGCCGCTCGTTGCGCAGGTCTGCCGAACGCCCCACCAGCAGCATGAACAGCCCGGCCAGCAGGTACGGGATGGCGCTCAGCCAGCCGATCAGCAGGGCATCGTCGAAACCCATGTTCTTGATGATCGATGGCAGCCAGAAGTTGATCGCATACACGCCGCTCTGGATGCAGAAGTAGATGAAGCCGAAGGTCCAGATCAACGGGTTGGCCAGCACCGACAGCAGGCTGTCGCTGGCGGTTTTCGGCTTGGCCGCCGCGTCAGCGTTCAGGTCGGCCTCAACCGCCTGGCGCTGCGCCGGGGTCAGCCAGCCGGCCTTGGCGTAGCCATCGCTGAGCAGCACGATCGCCAGACAGCCGAGCACCACGGTAGGCACGCCCTGGATCAGGAACATCCATTGCCAGCCGGCCAGGCCGCCCTGGCCGGCGGCGAAGTGGTTGAGAATCCACCCCGAGAACGGCCCGCCCAGCAGCCCCGACACCGGGATCGCCGACATGAACAGCGCCATGATGCGCCCGCGCCGCTGCGCCGGGAACCAACGCGAGAGGTACAGCACGATACCCGGGAAGAACCCCGCTTCGGCGGCGCCGGTGAACAGGCGCAGCACGTAGAACTCCATGGGGGTGGTGACGAACAGCAGGCAGGTCGACAGCGTGCCCCAGGCGATCATCATCAGCGCGATCCAGCGCCGTGGCCCGAAGCGGTTGAGCGCCAGGTTGCTGGGCAGGCCGCACAGCACGTAGCCGATGAAGAAGATGCCGGCACCCAGGCCGTAGATGGTTTCGCTGAACTTCAGCGCGTCGAGCATCTGCAACTTGGCGAAGCCGACGTTGACGCGGTCCAGGTAGTTGAACAGGTAGCAGATGAAGATGAACGGGATCAGCCGCAGGGTGATGCGCCGGTACAGCGCGTTGCGGTCGATGTCGTGGCCTTGGTCAGGGGCAGGGCGGTATGACATGATTCTCTCTCTGTTTTTATGTTTATCGCCGCAACTGCGTCGAGGCAGTTGTCATGACGAGTCTGTTTGAGCCAGAGGACGCTGTCTTTGTGCTTTTGCACAGCCTTTGCGCTGCACCGCTGTGCCCTCGACCAACCATTGCGACCACAAGGATCCGCCCATGTTCGAGCTCGACCACGACCTGGCACAGGATATCGTCGACCGTGCGATGGCCATTCTGCCCTACAACGTCAATGTCATGGACAGCCAGGGGTTGATCCTGGGCAGTGGCGAGGCGCAGCGTATCAACACCCGCCACGAAGGCGCGCAACTGGTGCTGGCCAACGCGCGCATCGTCGAGCTCGACGAAGAGGCCGCCAGATGCCTCAAGGGCGTGCAGCCGGGTGTGAACCTGCCGCTGCTGCTGGACGGGCGCCTGATCGGCGTGCTCGGCATCACCGGCGACCCGCAGCAGGTGCGCACCTACGCCGAACTGGTGCGCATGACCGCCGAGATGCTGCTGGCCCAACGGCACCTGCAAGTGCAGCAGCAGTGGCGCAAGCAGCGCTGCGATGACCTGCTGGCCTTGCTGCTGGGCGGCAACGGCGACGCCACCCGGCTGGTGGACGAGGCTCGGCAACTGGGTCTCAAACCCCAGCTCACGCGTATCCCGTGCCTGTTCGAGCTGGAGGAGGGCCCGGCCGCCGAGCCGCTGGCGGCCTGGCTGATGCTGCGCTACCCCGACAGCTGGTGCGTGAGCCCGGCACGTCAGTCGTTGCTGTGGTGCCGCCCGGCGACGGTGGCGCTGGACGAACAGCGCCTGCTGGACAAGATGCAGGCCCAGGGCTGGACCGTGCAGCGCCTGGCAGTGGCTGGCCCGGCCGAAGGGCTGGACAACCTGCGCCGCGGTTATCGTCGGGTGCGCGACCTGCTTGCCTACGGGCGCGAGGTACTGCCCCGCCAGCGCCTGCTGACCCTGGCGCGCTATCGGCTGCCGGCGCTGTTGTGGCGTCATCGCAACGACGATGCGCTGGACGAACTGCTGCAACCGCTGCAACGGCTGCGTGCCAAGGACAGCAACGGGCAACTGTTGGCCACCCTGCGGGCCTGGTGCGCCCACGACGGGCAGAGCCAGGCGTGCGCCGAGGCGCTGGGCATTCACCGCAACAGCTTGCGTTACCGACTGGAACGGGTGGCCGAGTTGAGCGGGGTGGACCCGATGCGGCTGGCAGGGATGCTGAGCCTGTACCTGGGGTTGCAGTTGTTGCCCGTGAACAGTTGATTGCCTGTGCGGGCCGCTTGGTCGGTTCATTGTCCAACTGAACAAATAACCTTGCGCCCGCCTGTGCATCCGACCGACGCCCGCCGCCGGCGCAACTGTCAGCATGCAGCTCATCTGGATAAGGAGCACACCGCATGAAAATCGTCATCGCCCCCGACTCGTTCAAGGACAGCCTGAGCGCCGAAGACGTGGCCGCTGCCATCGCCCGGGGGCTGGCCGATGCCTTGCCACAGGCCGAGCTGGTCAGTTGCCCGATGGCCGATGGCGGCGAGGGCACCCTGCAGGCCCTGGTGGCGACCTGCAGCGGCGAACAGCGCAGCCTGCAGGTGCAGGGCCCGCTCGGCACACCGGTACTGGCCCACTGGGGCTGGCTGGCCGACAGCCACACCGCCATCATCGAAATGGCCCAGGCCAGCGGCCTGCAACTGCTCGGCCTCGCCCAGCGCGATGCTTGCCGCAGCAGCACCTATGGCACCGGGCAACTGATCGGCGCGGCGCTGGATGCCGGGGCACAGCGCATCATCCTGGCCATCGGCGGCAGTGCCACCAACGATGCCGGCAGTGGGATGCTGCGAGCGCTGGGGCTGCGGCTGTTCGATGCCCAGGGCGCTGAACTGGCACCGGGCGGCCTGGCCCTGGCGCACCTGGCCCGGCTGGACAGCAGCGGGCTGGACCCGCGCCTGCTCGACGTGCAGGTGGAAGTGGCCGCAGACGTCGACAACCCACTGTGCGGGGCCAATGGTGCCTCGGCGATCTTCGGCCCGCAAAAGGGGGCGAGCCCCGCCCAGGTCGCCTTGCTCGACCATGCACTGGGGCACTTTGCCGACCATTGCGCCGGCCTGCTGGAGGAAGACGTTCGGGCGTTTCCGGGCTGTGGCGCAGCGGGCGGCATGGGCTTTGCGGCCAAGGCCTTCATGGGCGCGCAGTTTCGTGCAGGGGTCGAAGTGGTGGCCGAGCTGGCCGGGCTGGAGGCGGCGGTACGCGGTGCCGACCTGGTGATCACCGGGGAGGGGCGCTTCGATGCGCAGACCCTGCGCGGCAAGACCCCGTTCGGTGTGGCGCGCATAGCCAGGCGTCACGGCGTGCCGGTGGTGGTGATTGCCGGCACCCTGGGCGAGGGCTACCAGGCGCTGTATGAGCATGGCATCGATGCGGCATTTGCGTTGACCAGCGGGCCGATGAGCCTGCAGCAGGCGTGCGAGCAGGCAGCGCCGCTGTTGCGCGACAGGGCGCGGGACATCGCTCGGCTGTGGGCCTTGCACCAGGGTCTGTAACAAGCCCACTACTGCTTCGCCGGCAAGGCCGGCGCCTACAGACAGCGGCCAACCTGTAGGCGCCGGCCTTGCCGGTTATATACATAGATCAGCAACTGGCAACTGTTCGCCTGGCAACACCCTCCCGACACTAGCCCTCGAATACAACACCCGATTACTTGCCGCTTTATAACTAAACCCCTTTAAACAAGGCACTTCGCCAGTTGGCACGCTCGCTGCAATAGTCCCTGTGAGATTGACTATACCAATAGAAACTCGCCTAATTTTAATCAGGTGGGGAGCAAGACCTTGAAACGCGTGCATTGGGCAACTTCGGCAGTACTGCGACATTCATCCCTGTTCGCTGTAAGCAGCGCACTATTAACCTTCATCCCGCTGGCCTCGGCCGCCGACACCGACACCAGCGGCGACAAGCGCCTGGGTACGGTCACCGTGCAGGCCGCCAAACAGAGCCCTGTGCAGGCGGCGCAGAGCAAACTCGACGAGGTCGCCGGCGGTACCAGCCTGGTCACCCAGGCTGAAGTCGAAAAGGGCCGCTCGGCCACCCTGGAAGACACCCTGGCGTACCAGCCCGGCGTCTACGCCCAAGCTGCCGGTGGCAACGATGCCATCAAGATTTCCATTCGCGGTTCCGGCGCCAATACCTCGCCCGGCTATTTCCGCGAAGGCACCAAGTTTCTCTTCGACGGCCTTGCACTGACCGGCGCCGGTGGCACGCCCTATGAACTACTGGATACCCAGGGCCTGAACTACACCGAAGTACTGCGCGGTGCCAACGCCTTCGAATACGGCGCACTTTCACTGGGGGGCGCGATCAACTTCGTGACCAACTCCGGGCTGACCGCACCGGGCAACCGCATCAAGCTCGAAGGCGGCAGTTTCGGCTGGCAGAAGCAGACCCTGAGCACCGGCGGCGTGGCCGGCAATGCCGACTACTACGTCAGCGTCGACAACGCTCGCCGCGACGGCTACCAGGACTTCACCTTCACCAAGGCCAAGGGGGTGGTCAGCAACTTCGGCTACCGCTTCAACCCCAAGCTCGAAACCCGTCTGTACATCCGCTACCGCGAGGAATACCACGAGAACTCGGGCACCCTGACCCTGGCGCAGCTCAAAAAGAACTCCAAACAGACCAACGCCGCCACCTACGCCACCCGTGGCGACTCCACCAAGCGCGGCTCGACCTGGGTCGGCAGCAAGACCACCTACACCTTCGATGACGATGCCACCCTCGAAGCCGGGCTGGTGTACCACAACTACCCGCAGATCCTCAGCCGCAAGAGCACCGTCAACCCCAACTACTGGGACTGGCGCGACATCAACTACTCGCTCAAGTACAGCCGCACCGACCAGCTGTTCGGCCTGCCCAGCACCACCACCGCGGGCTGGAGCAGCACCCAGCACATCCGTTCCGGCGCACGCACCTACAAGGGCGACAAGGACCTGGGCATTCTGCAGAAGCAGGTCGAGTACGACGGCTCGTTCGACCATGTGTTCACCCTGGGCAACGACCTGGGCCTGACCGACAACCTGTACCTGGCCACCGGCGTGTCGGCGATCGAGATCAAGCGTGACATCAACGTCACCTACAGCGACCGCCCCAACACCAGCGGCCTGCCCAGCCACTACAAGTACGACGAGTGGAAGCTGGCCCCGCGTATCGGCCTGCGCTACTACATCGCCCCGGACGTGCAGCTGTTCGCCAACGCCAGCCGCACTATCGACCCGCCAAGCTCCTGGTCCAGCTCCGGCTCCGGGGTCACCAGCAACTACGCCAAGCCACTGGTGCCGCAAGCGGCCAACACCGTGGAGTTCGGCATCAAGGGCAAGTCGGGGATCTTCGACGGCAGCCTGGCGTTCTACAAATCCTGGGTCAAGAACGAGCTGCTCAACGTCGAAGTGCTGCCGGCCACCGCCACCTCTGCTGCGGTGGTGTCCACCTCCAATGCCACGCCCACCATCCACCAGGGCATCGAGGCCGGCCTGAGCACCCGCCTGTGGGAAGGCGCCAACGGTGACAGCCTGACCTGGCGCCAGGCCTACACCCTCAACGACTTCCACTACGAGAACGACCCGCTGTTCAAGAAGAACGAACTGCCGGGCCTGCCCAAGCACGTGTATCAGGGCGAGCTGCAGTACCAGTGGGCCAGTGGTTTCTACGCCGGGGTCAACGTGCGCACCGCCTCCAAGACTTCGGTGGACTACGCCAACAGCTTCTACGCGCCGTCCTACACGCTGTGGGGCGCGCGCCTGGGTTACGACGACCCGGGCAAGACCTGGCAGGTGTACCTGGACCTGAAGAACATCACCGACCAGGACTACGTGACCGCCGTGCTGCCGACCTACAACTCCCAGGGCAGGGACGTCGCGTCGCTGTACCCGGGCGACGGCTTCGGCGCCTTCACCGGCGTGACCTACAACTTCTAAGCCAGCGCGGCCAGCGCCGACGTGCACCTGCACGCGGTGCTGGCGGAGGAAGCACATGACCCTGATCACAAGGCTCGCACGCCTGGCCGTACTCGCCAGCGTGGTGGCGCTGGGCGCCTGCAAGCCGGCCAGCGAAGCGTCGCGCAACAGCGTATCGAGCGCCGACGGCGTGCTGCGCGACGGCAGCCTGAGCTACGCCGCCGAGGACTACCGCGAAGCCGCGCCGGGCAAGCCGGGCGGCACGCTGCGCATTTCCACGGCGTCCGACACCACCACCCTGGACGTGCATTCGATTTCCCACGGCAACGTGCAGTGGCTGGGGCGCATCCTGTTCGACTGCCTGCTGTACCAGGACGAGCAGGGCAACATCTCGCCGTGGCTGGCCAAGTCGTGGGACATCTCGCCGGACGGCAAGACCTACACCTTCCACCTGCGCGATGACGTGACCTTCAGCGACGGCGAGAAATTCAACGCCCGCGCCGTACAGATCAACCTGGAGCACATGCGCGACCCGGCCACCAAGTCGCCGCTGGCCGCCGCGTACATCGCGCCCTACGTGAACGGGCGCATCGTCGACGAGTACACCTTCGAGGCGCACCTGCGCGAACCCTATTCGCCGTTCCTGGACGTGCTGGCGCAGTCCTGGCTGAGCATGATCTCGCCGCGCCAGATCCTCGAGGCGCCCAAGTCCATCGCCGAGCACGCCATCGGTTCGGGGCCCTTCGTGCTGGAAAGCTACACCCGCGACCAGGGCGCCACCTTTGTCAGGCGCAAGGGCTACAACTGGGCGCCGCCGGTGACCCGGCACAACGGCGAGGCGTACCTGGACCGCCTGGAGCTGAGCATCGTGCCCGAGCCGATGATCCGCTTCAGCGCGCTCGAGTCCGGCCAGTCGGACTTTACCGTGGACGCGCCGGCGCAGAACGCCAGGGCCATCCGCAGCAACCCCGACCTGCAGATGAGCAGCCGCATCCGCAAGGCCAACCCGTTTCGCAGCCTGACCTTCAACGTCGAGCAGTTCCCGTTCCAGGACGTGCAGGTGCGCCGCGCCGTGGCCAAGGCCATCGATCGCGACGGCCTGGCCTGGATCACCGGCTTTGGCGAGTACCAGCCCAAGGGCGATTTCCTGGCCGCCAACACCCGCTACTACGACCCCGCGTTCAAGGATGTGCTGGCTTATGACGTGGCCGAGGCCAACCGCATTCTCGACCAGGCCGGCTGGAGCGAACGTGACGCCAGGGGCTACCGGGTCAAGGACGGCCAGCGCCTGTCGGCGCGCCTGCTGATGTACGAGACCGGCGCCTTCCCCGGTAGCGTGGCAGTGGCCATTCAGGCCGACCTCAAGAAGGTCGGTTTCGAGCTGGCCATCGATCTGCTGCCCCTGGCCCAGGTCACCGAGCGTCGCTATGCCAGCAACTTTCAGGCAATCGCCGGCGGCTACTGGCACACCAACACCCCCGACGGGCTGTACATCCTCTACCACAGCAATGCGATCAGCACGCCCAAGCTCATCGGCCAGAACGCCGGGCGCTTTCGCGATGACGCCCTCGATGCGGCGCTGTCGGCGGCGCGCCGTTCCACCGACCCGGTGGAGCTCGCCGCGCTGTACCGCACCGCGCAGCAACGCCTGGTGGAAACCGTGCCGGCCGTACCGGTGTACGAGAGCCATGTACTGGTGGCCTACCGCAAGGCGGTCAAGGGCGTGATCTTCGATACCTCGCACAACACCCCGTTCTTCACCAGCATATGGCTCGACCAGGAGGCCCGATGAACACCCTGCGCCTGATACTCCGTCGGCTGCTGGCCGGCATCGGCGTGCTCTGGGGCGCGGCGACCCTGACCTTCCTGGCCTTGAACCTGAGCGCCGGCGACCCGGCACTGGCCATCCTCGGCGGGCCGGAGGCGATGCCCAGTGCCGAGCTGATCGCCCAGGTGCGCGCCGAATACGGCCTGGACCAGCCGTTGATCGTGCAGTACGGCCATTACCTGGGGCGCCTGGCCCAGGGCGACCTGGGCGAGTCGTACCGCCTGCGCATCCCGGTGGGGCAGATCATCGCCGGGCAACTGGGCGCCACCGTGCAACTGTCGCTGGCCGCGGCGGTACTGGCGGTGCTGCTGGCCGTGCTGGTCGCGGTGCTCACCGCCAACCGCGCGCCATGGCTGCGCTCGCTGGTGTCGGGCACGGAGCTGGTGCTGTCGTCGGCGCCCTCGTTCGTGATCGGCCTGGGCCTGCTGCTGGTGTTCGCGTTCGGCTGGCACCTGCTGCCGCCGTCCGGCTCCAGCGGCTGGCAGGCGCTGATACTGCCGAGCGTGGCGCTGGCCTTGCCGGTGGCGGCGGTGCTCAGCCAGGTACTGCGCCAGGAACTGGAAGACATTCTCGAACAACCCTTCATCGCCATGGCGCGCGCCCGCGGCATGTCCGAAACCGGCGTGCGCCTCAAACACGCGCTGCGCCATGCACTGGTGTCGCTGGTGACCCTGTCCGGCTTCGTGTTCGCCAGCCTGCTCGGCGGTGCGGTGGTGATCGAGCTGCTGTTCTCGCGCCAGGGCATCGGCCGGCTGATGCTCGACGCCGCAACATCCAAGGACGTGCCGCTGCTGCTGGGCATCACCCTGCTGGCGGCGGCGATCTACGTGGTCGTGAACTTTCTCGTCGACCTGATCAATCACTGGGTGGACCCGCGTGCCAAGGCCGTGTGATGCCACCCCCAAGCAAGGACCTGTCATGACCCAATCCAATTCCTACACTGCGCTGCAGGCGCGCTTCAAGCCGCTGTTCGCACAGATCGGCGAGGGTGCGGTGGCGCGTGAACAGCAGCGCGAACTGGCCTTCGAGGCCGTGGCGTTGCTGCGCGATGCCGGCTTCACGGCGCTGCGCGTGCCCCAGGCGCATGGGGGGGCCGGCATCAGCCTGCCGGTGCTGTTTGGCCTGCTGATCGACCTGGCCGAGGCCGACTCCAACCTGCCGCAGATCGTGCGCGCGCACTTCGGTTTCGTCGAAGGGCGGCTGTCGGCCCGCGAACCGGCGTCCCAGGACTACTGGTTCGCCAAGGTGGTGGCCGGGCAGCTGTGGGGCGCGGCAATGGCCGAGCGCAGCGACAGCAGCACCAACTCGGTCAGCCTGGAGGCCGCCGAGGAGGGCTGGCGCCTGAACGGCGAGAAGTACTACTGCACCGGCACTATCTACGCCGACTGGGTGGCGGCCGTGGCCATGCACGACAAGGATTTCGTCAGCGTGGTGGTGGCAGTGGACGCCCCCGGCGTGACCCGTGAAGACGACTGGGACGGTTTCGGCCAGCGCCTGAGCGGCAGCGGCACCACACGCTTCGAGCAGGTGGCGGTGCCCGAGCAGCATGTGCTGCGCCGCTTCAAGCCCGGCGAGCTGCGCGCCGAGTCGTACATCTCGGCGTTCTACCAGCTGTTCCACCTCGCCACCCTGGCCGGTATCGCCCGCGCCGCGCTGCGCGATGCCACCGCCTTCGTCCAGGGCCGCACCCGCGCCTTCGGCGTGCCGGGCCAGTCCAGCCCCAAGGACGACCCGCTGGTGCAGCGGGTGATCGGACGCCTGTCGAGCCTGGCCTATGCCAGCGAAACCCTGGTGCTGGCTGCCGCCGAGGTACTCGAGCGGGTACACCAGGCCGAGCTGAACGACAGCGCCCAGGAAGCCGACTACGTCGAGGCCGATATCCGCACCTTCCAGGCCCAGCAGATCGTGCTGGAGCAGGTGCTGGAAGTCACCACCCTGCTGTTCGAGGTGGGCGGCGCGTCGGCCACCAGCCAGGCCCGGCGCCTGGACCGGCACTGGCGCAATGCGCGCACTCTGGCCTCGCACAACCCGGCGATCTACCGCGAGCGCGCGCTGGGCAACTACTACCTCAACGGCGTCAGCCCCGGTGCTGCCTGGCGTGCGCTGCATGCCCAGGACGGCACCACCGTGCGCGACGAAGCCAGCGCGGTGTAACCGCCTTCATTCAGGAGCAGCAGCCATGAGCCAGACCGCAAGACAGATGAGCATCGGCATGAACATCCTCGGCTTCGGCGCGCATGCCAGCGCCTGGCGCAAGGCCGAAGTACCGGCCAACGCCTACCTCGACGTCGAGTACTACCGCAACATCGCGCGCATTTCCGAGCGGGGGTGCCTGGACGCGATCTTCCTCGCCGACGGCCCGGCGCTGGCGGGCGACATCGCCCAGCACCCGGCCGGGCGCCTGGAACCGACCGTGCTGCTGACGGCCGTGGCCCTGGCCACCCGGCACATCGGGGTGATCGCCACCGCGTCCAGCAGCTACAACGACCCGTTCAACCTGGCGCGGCGCTTCAGCTCGCTGGACCACATCAGTGGCGGCCGGGCGGCCTGGAACGTGGTGACCAACGCCGGCGACGCCGCCGCGCAGAACTTCGGCCTGGCCGGCGCGCCGCGCCATGTGGACCGCTATGCGCGGGCCGACGAGTTCATCGACGTGACCCTCAAGCTGTGGGACAGCTGGGAGGACGACGCGATCATCGGCAACGCCGCCAGCGGCCAGTTCGCCGACCCGCACAAGGTGCACAGCATCGATTTCGTGGGCGAGCATTTTTCGGTCAAGGGGCCGCTCAACCTGCCGCGCTCGCCGCAAGGCCGGCCGGTGCTGGTACAGGCCGGCTCGTCCGAGGGCGGCAAGGCCCTGGGCTCGCGCTATGCCGACGCGATCTTCACCACCCAGACCACCTTGCCCGACGGCCAGGCGTTCTATCAGGAGATGAAACAGCGCGCACGCCTGTGGGGCCGCAACCCCGATCACCTGAAGATCATGCCGGGGCTGTCCACCGTGATCGCCAGCACCGAGGCCGAAGCCCGTGCGCGCTTCGATGAACTGAACGCCTACAGCGGCGAGGCGGGGCTGGTGCAGCAACTGGCGTTTCGCATCGGCCTGCCCCCCGACGAACTGGACCTGGACGCGCCGCTGCCGTGGGAGCGTATTGGCCCGGTCAGCGAATTCGAGCGCGGCTCGCACGGTTTTCTCGAAGCCCAGTTGAACCTGGCACGGCGCGAGAACCTGACCATCCGCGAACTGTCGCGGCGCATCCTGGTGGGCCACCGCCTGCTGGTGGGCACCCCGGAACAGGTCGCCGACACCCTGGAGCACTGGTTCCGCGCCGGCGCCGCCGATGGCTTCAACATCATGCCCGACATGTTCCCCTCGGGGGTCGAGGTGTTCGTCGACCAGGTGGTGCCGCTGCTGCAGCAGCGCGGGGTGTTCCGCCGTGAATACACCGGCAGCACCCTGCGCGACCACCTCGGCCTGCCGTACCCGGCCAGCCAGTACCAACGTGCGGCAGAGGCCGTCTGAACCGATTAGCGAGGCACACCCCATGAACTACCGCACACTGGGCAACAGCGACATCAAGGTCAGCGTCATCGGCCTGGGCACCATGACCTGGGGCCACCAGAACAGCGAGCAGGACGCCCACCAGCAGCTGGACCTGGCGCTGGACCACGGTGTCAACCTGGTCGACACCGCCGAGATGTACCCGACCCCGACCCATGCCGACACCTGGGGCAGCACCGAGCGCTTCATCGGCACCTGGCTGGCCCGGACCGGCCGGCGCAGCGATATCGTGCTGGCCAGCAAGATCGTCGGCCCCTCGCGCAACCCCGGCAGCGGCACGCATATCCGCGATGGCCTCAGCCGCCACGACCGCGCCAACATCGTCGCCGCGCTGGACGGCAGCCTCAAGCGCCTGCAGACCGACCACCTGGACCTGTACCAGCTGCACTGGCCCGACCGCAGCACCAACTTCTTCGGCCAGCGCGAGTACCCGTATGTCGACGACCCGCAGGCCATTGCCATCGGCGAAACCCTGCAGGTGCTGGCCGAGCAGGTGCAGGCGGGCAAGGTCCGCCATATCGGCGTGTCCAACGAAACCCCGTGGGGGGTAGGGCAGTTCCTGCGCCAGGCCGAGGTGCTGGGGCTGCCGCGCATCGTCAGCATCCAGAACCCCTACAGCCTGCTCAACCGCCTGTACGAAGGCGGCCTGTCGGAATTCAGCCACCGCGAAGGGGTGGGCCTGCTGGCCTATTCGCCGCTGGCCTTCGGCGCGCTCACCGGCAAGTACCTGGGCGGCGCACGGCCTGAAGGTTCGCGCCTGTCGTCGGTGTACCGCACCTTCAACCGCTACGACAGTGCGTCGGCGCAGCAGGCCATTGCCGCCTACGTGGCACTGGCCCGCGAGCTGGACGTGAGCCCCGCGCAACTGGCCCTGGCTGCGGTGATCGGCAAGCCGTTCGTCAGCAGCGCCCTGACCGGGCAGACGAGCCTGGCGCAACTGCGCGAGAACATCGGCGCGCTTGAGCTGCAACTGAGCAGCGAGACCCTGGCGCGCATCGAGCAGATCCACGCGCACACCCCGAACCCGGCGCCCTGAGCCGCAACCCCTAGCCTGTGGAGGTGCCCATGGCGCCCATCAATCAAAGCGCGAGCGTCGGCCTGATTGCCGCCGAGCCGCTGTTCGTGGCCCGGCGGCGCAAGGTGCGGCGCTGGGCCATCCGCCCGGGCCTGGTGCTGGCCGGGCTGTTCGTGCTGCTGCTGGTGATTGCGGCCATCCAGCCGCACTGGCTGGTGGCGGGCGACCCGCTGGAGGCCAGTGCGCGCCAGGCGTTTCGTGCCCCCGACAGCCTGTACTGGCTGGGTACCGACGAAAACGGCCGCGACATCCTCACCCGGCTGGTGTACGCGGTGCGCCCGTCGCTGGTGCTGGGCCTGTCGGCCACCGCCATCGGCCTGCTGCTGGGCACCCTGTTCGGCCTGGCGGCGGGGCTCGGCCCGCGCTGGCTGGACGGTGCGGTGATGCGCGGGGTCGATGTGCTGCTGGCATTCCCCGACCTGCTGCTGGCCCTGGTGATCATCACCTTCTTCGGCCAGGGCCAGTTGAACACCATCATTGCCGTGGGCATCGCCAGCGTGCCGCGCTATGCACGCCTGGTGCGCGCACAGGCCCTGGTGGTGCGCGGTGCCGGCTACGTCGAGGCCGCCACCACCCTGGGCCTGGGCCGGCACGCGGTGATCCTGCGCCATGTACTGCCCAATGCGATCAAGCCGATCCTGATCCTGGCCACCATAGGCATCGGCGGCAACATCGTCTCGGGCGCGGCCCTGAGCTTTCTGGGCTTTGGCGCGCCGCCGCCGGAGCCGGAGTGGGGCGGCATGCTCGCCGTGGGCCGCAACTACCTGGCCAACGCCTGGTGGCTGGTGGCCTGGCCCGCCCTGGCAATCACATTGACCGTGGTCTCGATCAGTACGATCGGCCGCGAACTGCTGCGCCGCAGCGAAGGTAAACGCCCATGAGTCGCGCACCGCTTATCGATGTACAGGACCTGCACGTGCGCTTTGGCGCCCAGGCCGTGCCCACCCTCAAAGGCATCAGCTTCCAGCTGCACCAGGGCGAGTGCCTGGCGCTGGTGGGCGAGTCGGGCTCGGGCAAGAGTGTCACCTCACGCACGCTGGCCGGGCTGACCGGCGCCCATGCCCAGGTGCAGGCCAGCCGCCTGGACTTTGCCGGGCACGACCTGCGCGAGTTCGACGAGCGCACCTGGCGCCAGGTGCGCGGCGCGCAGATCGGCTTCGTGATGCAGGATGCCCTGGGCGCGCTGGACCCCTTGCGCCCGGTGGGCAAGGAGATCGCCGAGCCGCTGCAGCTGCATACCGGGCTTGACCGCGCGCAGCGCCAGGCCAGGGTGATCGAGCTGCTGCGCGCCGTCGGCGTGCCGCAGCCGGAACTGCGCGCCCGCCAGTACCCGTATCAACTGTCGGGCGGGCTGCGCCAGCGGGCGCTGATCGCCTCGGCCATCGCCTGCAACCCGCGCCTGTTGATTGCCGACGAGCCGACCACCGCGCTGGACGCCACGGTACAGGCGCAGGTGCTGAGCCTGCTCGAATCGCTGCGCGGCGAGAACACCGCGATGCTGATCGTGAGCCACGACCTGGCGGTGGTGTCGCGCCTGGCCAACCGCGTGGCGGTGATGCACAACGGCGTGATCGTCGAGCAGGGCAGCGTCGAGGCGGTGCTGCACGACCCGCAGCACCCCTACACGCAGTTTCTGCTGCGTGCCGGCCGGGCGGTGCACTTTCGGCGCACGCCGGGGGCAGCACGAACGCCGTTGGCCATCGTGGCGCCGACCCAGGAGCCACCGCTGTTGCAGGTGCGCCAGCTGAGCAAGGCGTTCAAGGGCCCGGACGGGCAGATGCGCACCGTGGTCAACCAGGTGTCGCTGCAACTGCGCCGCGGCAAGACCCTGGGCATCGTCGGCGAGTCGGGCTCGGGCAAGACCACCCTGACGCGCATGATCCTGGGCCTGGAAACCCCCGACAGCGGCGATATCCAGATCAAGGGCCAGCCCTGGCTGAAGCTTTCCGAGGCGCACAAGCGTCAGTTGCGGCGCAGCATCCAGGTGGTGTTCCAGGACCCGCTGAGCTCCTTCGACCCACGCTACAACGTGCAGCGCGTGCTGTTCGAGGCGCTGGAGGTGGCCGGGCACAAGCGCGCCGACTGGCGCAGGCGGGCCGAAGAACTGCTGGGCCTGGTACGCCTGGACGCGGCGCTGCTCGACCGGCGCCCCATCGAGCTGTCGGGCGGGCAGCGCCAGCGCATCGCGATTGCCCGCGCGCTGGCCGCCGGGCCGCAGATTCTGGTGTGCGACGAGCCGGTGTCGGCGCTGGACGTGTCGGTACAGGCGCAGATCCTCGAACTGCTCGACGACCTCAAGCAGCGCCTGGGCCTGGCGTGCCTGTTCATCTCCCACGACCTGGGGGTGATCAACCAGGTAAGCGACGAGGTGCTGGTGATGAAGGACGGCGTGGCGGTGGAGAGCGGGGCGGTACGCGACGTGTTCGACCACCCGCAGCATCCCTACACCCTGGCCTTGCTGGAGGCCATTCCGCACCTGGAAAGCGGCCGTCGTACCTCGTTCGAATTCCTCAAGTTGGCGATCTGAACCATGAGCCTGCATTTCTCGACCCGCCACACGCCGCGACGACGGCTGCACCACTGGAAGATCGACCACCTGCCGGACACGCCGCTGGCCTTCGTGCGCCTGTGCATCGGCAATTACAAGGTCTGGTACTCAAGCATCCTGCTGTTGCAGTGCATCGCAGTGGTCAGCGCGGTGCTGATCCCCTGGGCGCTGGGCCTGATCACCCGGCAGGTGACCGAGGCAGCCTCGGTGCACGCCGCGCTGCCGGGGCTGGTGGCGCCCCTGAGCCTGTTCGGCACGCTGCTGGTGCTGGAACTGCTGAGCGCCCGCAGCGCCGCCGCCTGCCACATCAAGGTGCTGCCGCTGCAGCGGCGCACCGTGACCCATGCCTTGTTCGCCTACCTGCAACGCCATTCCCAGCGCTTTGTCAGCAGCGAGTTCGCCGGGGCGCTGGCGCACCGCATCGCCGAGGTGGCGCTGGGGGTCAACCAGACCCTGGGCATCCTGCTGTTCGACATGCTCGGCCTGGCGCTGACCCTGAGCCTGGCCACCGCCTTGCTGTGGAGCGCCTCGGGCCTGCTGGCCGCGTTCATGCTCGGCTGGTCACTGCTGTTCATTGGCGTTTGCTATGTTCTGGCGCGGCGCAGCCACCCGCTGGCGCAGCAGTATTCGGCGGCGCGCAGCACCAGCAACGGCAAGGTGGTGGACGCGGTGAGCAACCTCACCAATATCCGCCTGTTCGCCCGCCAGCCGTTCGAGCACGGCTACCTGGGGCACTACCTTGACCGCGAGGTGGACGCGGCCTACCGCTCGTTCTGGTACATGGAGAAGATCCGCTGGTTCCAGTCGGCCGGCGGCGTGGCCCTCAAGCTGGGCATGCTGGGGCTTGCGCTGCAGCAGTGGTACGTGGGGCGCATCGACATCGCCACCTTCGTCATGGCCACCAGCCTGTCGCTGCTGATCATCAATGACGTGAGCAACCTGTCGCGGCGCTTTCTGGAGTTCTTCGAGGCCACCGGCAACATCGCCAACGGCGTGCGCACCCTGGTGCGGCCCCACGAGGTGGTGGACCACCCCGGCGCACGGGCGCTGCCGCCGGTGCGCGGCGACATCGAGTTTCGCGACGTGAGCTTCGGCTATGCGCCCGACAAGCCGATCTTCCAGCACCTGAACCTGGTGATCCCGGCGGGGCAGACCGTGGGCCTGGTGGGCACCTCGGGCTCGGGCAAGTCGAGCCTGCTCAACCTGCTGCTGCGCCTGTACGACGTCAACAGCGGCCAGGTGCTGGTGGATGGACGCGATGTGCGCGAAGTGACCCAGCATTCGCTGCACCAGCAGATCGGCCTGATCCCCCAGGAACCTGGCCTGTTCCACCGCAGCATCGGCGAGAACATCCACTACGGGCGCCTGGAGGCCAGCTTCGAGGACGTGGTGCATGCCAGCCGCCGCGCCGGCGCCGACGACTTCATCGACAGCATGGAACACGGCTACGACTCGCTGGTGGGCGAGCGCGGGGTCAAGTTGTCGGGTGGCCAGCGCCAGCGCATCGCGATTGCCCGGGTGTTGCTCAAGAACGCCCCGATCCTGGTGATGGACGAAGCCACCTCCAGCCTGGACTCGCTCACCGAGCGTTTCATCCAGGAAAAACTCGACGAAATCATGCACGGCAAGACCGTGCTGGTGGTCGCGCACCGCTTGTCCACGGTGGCGCACCTGGACCGCATCCTGGTGTTCGACAAGGGCCGCCTGATCGAGGACGGCAGCCATGCACAACTGCTGCGCCAGCGCGGCCAGTACCACCGGTTGTGGAGTCGCCAGGCCGCTGGCCAGTTCGACGAAACACCCGCTACCGAATCTGCCTGAGAGTTTTCAAACGCCCAAGGAGGCGCCCATGCCGCATTTGTCCGAAGTCCCCAAACACGCCCCCCAACACGCACTGACCAGCGTTGCGCACCTGCATCAACGCCTGGATGCCTTGCTTCCCGAGATTGCGGCCGGTGCAGCCGAGCGTGAACGTGAGCGCCAGCTGCCGTATGACGCCATACGCCAGCTGGCCGCCGCAGGGCTCTATACCGTGCGCATCCCGCTCGCCTACGGTGGCCCCGGCGGCTCGGTGAGCGACGTTATCGGCCTGCTGCTGCGGGTGGCCTCGGTGGACTCCAATGTGGCCCAGGCCCTGCGCCCGGGCTTTGCCTTCGTCGAAGGGCTGCTGGCCGCCGACCATAGCGGTGCAGAGCAGGAACGCCAGCGCTGGTTCGCGCGCTACCTGGACGGTGCCGTGCTGGGCAACGCAGGCTGGGAGGTGGGCGGCGCCAATGGCGCGATCAGCGCGCGCATCGTGCCCGATGGCGAGCACTTTCGCGTCAGCGGCAGCAAGTACTACAGCACGGGCGCGCTGTACGCCGACTGGGTCAGCGCCGTGGCGCTGGACGAACAGGACAGACCGGTGTCGTTCGTGCTGCCGCGCGATCGCCTGGGCCTGGAGCTGGTGGACGACTTCGACGCGATGGGCCAGCGCCTGACCGCCAGTGGCACCACGCGCCTGAACGATGTGCAGGTGCTGGCCAGCGAGATCCGTCCGCGCACCGTGGAAGAGGGCAAGCGCACCATCGTCACCCCGTTTCTGCAGTTGTTCCTCGCCACCGTGGAGGCCGGCATCGCGCGCAATGCCCAGGAGGATGCAGTGCGCTTTGCCCGCGAGCATGCGCGACCGATCAAGCACAGCAGCGCCAGCCAGTCGGTGGACGACCCCTATGTGCAACTGAGCGTGGGCGAAGTGGCCGCGCGCGCCTTCACCGCCGAAGCGGTGGTGCTCAAGGCCGCAGCGGTGATCGACCGCGCCTGGGCCCTGCAACTGGACCCGCAGGCGGTGGATCAGGCCGCCATCGACGTGGCCCAGGCCCAGTACATCGCCGCCGAATCGGCGCTGCGGGCCGCCGAGCTGCTGTTCGATGTGGGCGGTGCGTCCACCACCGGGCGCAGCCACAACCTCGACCGGCACTGGCGCAACGCGCGTACGGTGGCCAACCACAACCCGCGCCACTGGAAGGCCTCGGCGGTCGGCACCTGGTACCTCAAGGGCACGCCGCCGCCGACCTCGGGGCTGTTCTGAGTGACCATGGCCGAACCCCTGCCGGCCTTGCGGCCGGTTTCGCGCAAGGTGCCGATGATCATCGGCTGCGCGCTGTGCATGGAACTGATCGACTCCACCGTGGTGATGACGGCCTTGCCGCAGATGGCCAGCGACTTCGGCGCGCCGAGCGTGCGCATGAATCTGGTGGTGTCGCTGTACATGCTGGCCGCCGCGCTGTGCGTGCCGGTCAGTGGCTGGGCCGCCGACCGCTTCGGCCCACGACGGCTGTTCGTGGCGGCGATCGTGCTGTTCATCGTGTCGTCGCTGGCCTGCGCGGCATCCACCTCGCTGCTGCAGCTGTGCCTGGCGCGCATGCTGCAAGGCGCGGCGGGGGCGATGATGGTGCCGGTGGGGCAGGTGATCCTGCTGCGCTGGTCGCCGCGCGAAGACCTGATGCGCAACCTGTCGTACCTGACCATTCCGGCGCTGATCGGGCCCATGATCGGGCCGCCGCTGGGCGGGCTGATGGTGACGTTCGTGTCGTGGCACTGGATCTTCCTGATCAACCTGCCCATCGGCCTGGTGGGCATCGTGCTGGTGCTGCGCCATGTGCCGCATTATCCCGGGGTTCGTGCGCGGGCACTGGATGTGCGCGGGCTGCTGCTCAGCGGCACCGCGCTGGGGGCGCTGGTGTTCGGTTTCGAGGCGCTGGGCCACGGCCTGCTGCCACGAGCGTGGGTGGCAGTAATGATCGGGGCGGGGCTGCTGTGCGGCGCGTGGTACATCCGTCATGCACGGCGCTGCGCCGAACCGCTGCTGGACTTGTCGCTGCTGCGCATTCCCAGCTACCGCATCAGCTTCTGGGGCGGCAACCTGCTGCGCCTGGGCACCTCGTCTGGCCCGTTCCTGCTGGTGCTGATGTTTCAGCTGTGCTTTGGCCTGAGCCCGCTGCATGCGGGGCTGCTGACCCTGGCGGGTGGCGCGGGGGCGTTTCTGATGAAGCTGCTGGCAGTGCGCGTGGTGCGCCGCTTCGGCATCCGTCGCACGCTCACCGGCAATGCGCTGCTCACCGGGCTGACCCTGGGGGCCTGTGCCAGCTTTACCAGCGATACGCCGTACTGGGTGATCGTGCTGATGCTGTTCGCCAGCGCAGTGATCCGTTCGCTGCAGTTCAGCACCCTGGGCGCGCTGACCTATGCGGATGTACCGGCGGCGCTGAGCAGCCGGGCCAGCAGCCTGTCGGCGATGACGGTGCAGTTGAGCATGAGCCTGTCGGTGGGGCTGGCCGCCTCGCTGCTGGGGGTACTGATGAACCTGCGCGGGCACGCCACCCCCGTCACCAGCGACGTGGCCTGGGTGATGCTGCTGTGCGGGCTGGCGTGCATGGCCTCGGCACTGGTGTTCCGGCGCCTGGCAGCGGACGCCGGCAATGCGGTGTATGCCGCGCGTGGCTGATCAGATCGACAGGTTGAGCACCCGCTCGCCCTGGGTGGCGCCAGTGGGCCGGCGGCGATTGACCGCCAGTTCGCCGATCTTGATCAGGCGGGTACGCGTGACATTGCGGGTCAGGCCCAGCAGGTTGGCGGTGTGCACCTGGTTGTAGTGGCTGAAGCGGTAGGCCGCGCGCAACAGCGCGTCCTCGACCTGTTCGTGCAACGCGCCGGCCTGTTCCTCGAAGAGTTTCTGGAAGGCCCGCTCGAGCAGCGCCTGGGCCGAGTCGTCCTGGCTGGGGCTGTCGTCCTGGCGTTCGATGCGCATGTTCGACAGGCGCAGGTCGTCGTGCTCGATCAGGCCGTCGCGGCAGATCAGCAGGGTGTGGTGGATGACGTTTTCCAGCTCGCGGATGTTGCCCGGCCAGCCGTAGGTGCGCAGCTTGTGCTCGGCCTGGGCGCTCAGGCGCACCTGGCCGTAGCCCAGGCGCTGGCTGTAGGCATCGATGAAGTGGCGGGTCAGCGGCAGGATGTCGCCGGGGCGTTCGCGCAGCGGCACCAGCTCCAGACTGACCACGTCCAGACGGTAATAGAGGTCTTCGCGAAAGTGCCCGGCATTGATCGCCTTTTCCAGCTGCACGTTGGTGGCGGCCAGTACCCGCACATCGATGGGAATGCTCTTGCGCGAGCCCAGGCGCACCACTTCGCGCTCCTGCAGCACGCGCAGCAGCTTGACCTGGATCGGCATCGGCAGGTCGCCGATCTCGTCGAGGAACAGGGTGCCGCCGTTGGCCTCTTCGAACCAGCCGGCCTTGGCCGCCAGGGCGCCGGTGAAGGCGCCTTTCTCGTGGCCGAACAGCTCGGCCTCGACCAGCGATTCGGAAAACGCGCCGCAGTTGACGGCCACGAACGGCTTGTCACGTCGCCCGCTCAGGTTGTGAATGTGGCGCGCCACCAGCTCTTTGCCGGTACCGGTCTCGCCGATGATCAGCACGCTGGCTTCGCTGGGCGCCACCTGTTGCAGGTGCGCCAGCAGCGCACGTGACTTGGGGTCTTCGAACACCTGCGCGGTGGCGCGGATCGAGGTGGCCAACGCGGGCGAGGGCGGTAGGGTCAACAATTGCATGGCAGTCACACTATGAATAGAACGTCGGAATCGGCAGGCGCTGGTTCAAGGCCCAGTCGCCCAGTTCGTGGAGTTTGTAATCCAGCGGGTCGTGCAGGCTCTGGGTGCGCAGGTTGCGCCAGTGCCGGTCGAGCCCCACCGAGGCCTGCGTGGCGCGGGCGCCGGTGACCTCGAAGACCTTGCTGCACAGCTCCAGGCCGTCGCGGCTGGCCGCCACCTTGGCGGTGGCGATGGCCACCGCCACGCGGCCGCGCTGGTCTGCGCCAAGCGCGGCGCCCTTGGCCCAGGCCCGGTCGAGTTCGCCGGCGGCGTTGTCGAGCAGCAGCCGGGCGCCTTGCAGGCGTACCCAGAAGTCGCCGAAGTGGCCCAGTACATAAGGATCGTCGCGGCTATCAAGGGCTGTGGACTTGAACCAGGGCCGGGTCTCGTTGAGGGTGTACTGGCGCGCTTCTTCGAACGCGCCTTCGGCGATGCCCAGGCAGATGTTGGCGAAATGCAGCTGGGCGATCAGCGGCCGCAGGCAGGCGAACGGCGTGCTCAGCGGGCCGGGGTCGAGCAACAGGTCGCCTTCCTCCACGCGCACCCGTTCGAAGGTGGCGCTGCCGCTGTCGGTCTGGCGCTGGCCCATGTTGTGCCAGTCGTCATGCAGGGTGATGCCGGTGCGACCGCTGGGTATCGCGGCAATCAGCAGCTTGCCCCCGGCAGCCTCGTCCACGGCCGAGGCAATCAGCATTTGTGAATCGCTGGCGCCCGAGCAGAAGCTCTTCTTGCCGGAGAATTCACGCCAGCTGCCGTGGTGCTTGACGATGGTGCGGGTGTCGAGGGGGTTGAGGGCATTGCCCCAGAACCAGTTCTTGCGGGCCGTCAGCTCGTACCAGGGCTGCCATTGCGAAGGTGCGCCGAACAGACGCACGGTGGCCAGCATCAGGTGGTGAAAGCCGAACACATGGGCAATCGAGCTGTCGACCCGGGCGAACTCGCGCACCACATCGAAGGTCTGGCTCCAGGTGGCGTTCAGCCCGCCGAACTCGCGGGGGATGCTCAGGGCCAGCAGGCCGCTGGCACGCAGGGCATCGCGTTCGGCCTTGGGCGTGCCGCCCTTGCGGTCGCGCTCTACCACGCTGCGGCTGAACGTCTGGGCCAGGTCGCGGGCAATCTGCAGCGGGGTCGATCGAGGGGTATGCAACGTGGCGCTCACGCGGGTTACCTGTGCAAAAAGGTTCGGGCCTCAAGGCCGGGCCCTGTCGATGCTAAATGATCTAAAAAACCTTAAATAAATAACGTTTAGGAATGTTGATATACAGCTTTTCATATTCCAAACGGATCTATATTTGTCGTTATTTATTCTTTTTGATTTTTATCTTTGCGGTGCACTCTGCATTCACGCACTGCAACGACGGTGCTCCCAACTGCTAAGGAGCCACACCATGACCATCAAGGCGATCAACGTACGTAACCAGTTCAAGGGCACCATCAAGGAGATCATCGAGGGGCCGGTGGTCTCGGAAATCGACGTGCAGACCCAGGCCGGCATCGTCACCTCGGTGATCACCACGCGGTCGGTGCATGAGCTGGAACTGAGGATTGGCAGCGAGGTGATCGCGTTCGTGAAGTCGACCGAGGTGTCGATCGCGAAGCTGTGAGAGGGGTGTGACGGTGAGCGCCGGGTGGCCTCACCGCAATGCTCAGTCGGCTGTCAGCACGTCCCTTCTGGCCGGCAACACTTCCAGCTCCCCGAACGACACCGACGCATCCACGTAGCGCAGCGCCGATTTCACGTCGCGCCAGCCCACGTGGGCCATCAGCGCTTTCATGTCCCAGCCATTGCCACTGGCCCAGGTGGCAAAGCCACGACGCAGCGAGTGGCTGCTGTAGAGGCTGGCGGGTAGCCCGGCATCTGCAAAAATCCGCCTCAGCAGCACGATCAGGCTGCCACTGTTGAGCGCCTGCTCGCCCAGGTTGCCCCAGCGATCGAGCTTGCGAAACACCGGCCCGCGGGCGATGCCCGCCACGCTGATCCAGTCGATGTAGGCCTGTACCGGGCACAGGCTCTTCAGGGCAGGGGTGCGATGACTGACCCCGCGGCCCTGCCGGTCCCCTTTGCTTTGCGCCAGGTACAGCTGCATGCCCACGCCCGCCTGGGCCTGAATGTGTTCCACGCGCAGGCGCGCCAGTTCATCGCCCCTGAACCCTCGCCAGAACCCGATCAGCAGCAGGGCGACATCGCGCCGTGCGCGCAGCAGCTCGGGCAGGCAGTGCGCCTGTTGCGCCTGTGCGGCCTTGGTGTGCAGTGCGTCGACCGTGCGCTGCAGGTGTTCCAGGGTCAGGGCGGCTGCCTGGCGCTCCTGCGCCGGGTGCACCGCGCGTATGCCCTTGAGCATCTGGCGCACCAGCGGCGCCTTGGTGGGGTCGGGAAAGCCCTGGCTGGTATGCCACTGGCCCAGCGCGGCCAGGCGCTGGCGCAAGGTGTTGATCGAGTGCTGCTCGGCGTAATCGGCCAGGTAGCGCGCGATGCTGTCGGCCGTGGCCGGTAGAAAGCCACCCCAGCTCACCTCGAAATGCTCCACGGCCGCGCGGTAGCTGCGCCGCGTGTTGTCCCTTACGGCTGCGTCCAGGTAGCGATCGAGCTTGTTCATCGGCAGGTTCTCCATCGGTGTACGGCTGAGCGACTGCAACCGGGCGTTTTTTGCCTATCACATGTGATAAGCCGTGATTATTTCATCTTTTATTCTGATTTCTATAGGCATTTTTTCAATTTCATTTAGTATGTATCTACATAGTACGTACCACATTACGAAATAGTAGGAGCACCCATGGCCCGTGGCGGTATCAACAAGGCAATCGTGCAGAAGGCGCGTCAGGCGCTATTGGCCCGTGGCGAACACCCCAGTATCGATGCCGTACGTATCGAGCTGGGCAACACCGGGTCCAAGACCACGATTCACCGCTACCTCAAGGAGCTGGACGCGCAGCAACCGACACTGGCAGCGGACAAGCCGGGCATGAGCGAAGCCCTGGCCAACCTGGTCAGTCAGCTGGCCCAGCAACTGGTGGAGGAGGGCGACGCACGTATCGAAGCGGCGCAGAACGTGTTCGACCATGAAAAGGCGGCGTTGCAGGGCGAACTGCAGGCGATCCAGCAGGCGCTGGCGACCCTGCAGCAGCAACACCAGATTCAGGCCGAGGCGCTGGCGGGTGAGTCGGCGCAGTTGGCCACGACCCGCAGTACCCTGCAGACCGAGCAGACGCGCAATGCCACCTTGAATCAGGCGGTAGGTGAGTTGAACCTGCGCCTGAACGACAAGGACGAGCAGATCCAGTCGCTGGAAGACAAGCACCAGCATGCCCGCGATGCACTGGAGCATTACCGCACCGCCACCCGTGAGCAGCGCGAGCAGGATCAGCGCCGCCATGAGGCGCAGGTGCAACAGTTGCAGGTCGAGGTGCGTCAGTTGCAGCAGAGCCTGATCGTCAAGCAGGACGAACTGACGCGGCTCAACCGCGACAACGAGCGCTTGCTGGTGGAGGCGCGTCAGGTGCAGCGTGAGCGGCAGGCGCTGCAGGACCAGCAGGCGCAACAGGCACAGGAGATCAAGACCTTGATGGCCAGCCTGGCGCAGTCGTTGGGTGCGCGGGAGGAGCTGCTGCGGCAGAACCAGGTGCTGGGGCAGCAGGTGGAGCAGGGGGCGGGTGAACAACGCCAGCAACAGCAGGTGATCGAGCAATTGCAGGCGCAGGTCGAGCAGCGCGATGCAGAGCTGGAGGCCTTGAAGGCAAAGGAGCAAGCCTCAGACCGAGCTGAAGCCGAGCAGACAGGGCTGCCGACTCACCCCTGACAGGGCAGGGTGCGTTGCAGCGAATCTAGGAGCCGGCCTTGCCGGCGTCTTGGGGGGCGCCAGTTAGTCGCGCAATGACAAGCGCATCGCACACCGCCCCTGCAACCCTCGCGAAGCCTCGTACGCCATCTGCCGGCGCAACATACCGCTTAACGACGCCTCTTCCAGCCTCTCGAAACCCAACCGTGCATAAAACGGTGCATTCCACGGCACCGCCACAAAGGTGGTGAGGGTCAGGGCCGCGAAGCCCTGGGCCTCGGCATGCGCGCGCACGGCCGCAATCAATCGCCGACCCAGGCCCTGGCCTTGCTGCGCATGATCCACCGCCAGCTCTTCGATGTGCAGCGACTCATCGAACGCGCTGGCACACACGAACCCAATTGGGCGGTCCCGCCCATCCACCACCACCCACTCGAGCCCGGCAGCCACGAACTCCAGGTGCTCGACGCTGCTGAGCACCGTGTGCTCGGCAATCCACGCCAGTGCCGGCACTTGCACAAAGGCCTGGGCCGCAGAGCGCTCTATGGCAGGCAGCAGGGGAGCATCGGTAGGGGTCGCCAGGCGAATGGAAAAGGACATCGGGCACGCTCTGCAATGGGAACCCACGCAGTCTGTGCAAAGCACCAGGGTTGTGCAAGCGCCCCCGGCATGGGCAATACGGGGGCACGCTTTTTCCTTGCCAGTGGCGACATAAATCATAATTTCGCTAATACCCGGCGGCGCACAGAATGCGGGCAACCCCCTCATGCAGAAGCGCACAGCCATGACCGTTGAAAAAACCCGAATTGATACGCTTGTAGTAGGCGCCGGTCAGGCCGGCGTGGCCATGAGTGAGCACCTGGGCCGCCTCGGGGTGCAGCACCTGGTGCTGGAACGCAACCGCATCGCCGAAGCCTGGCGCACCGGTCGCTGGGACTCGCTGGTGGCCAACGGCCCGGCCTGGCACGACCGCTTCCCGGGCCTGGAATTCGAAGGCCTGGATGCCGACGCCTTCGCCGGCAAGGATCAGGTGGCGGCCTACTTCGAGACCTATGCCAAGAAGATCGACGCGCCCATTCGTACCGGTGTCGAAGTGCTCAAGGTCGAACGCAACGAAGGTCGCCCGGGCTTTACGGTGCAGACCTCCATGGGCCTGATCGAGGCCAACCAGGTGGTGGTGGCCACCGGGCCGTTCCAGCGCCCGGTGATCCCGCCTATCGCTCCGCAGCTTCCCGGCATTACCCAGCTGCATTCGGCCGACTACCACAACCCCCGGCAATTGCCCGAAGGCGCGGTACTGGTGGTGGGCGCGGGCTCCTCGGGTGTGCAGATCGCCGATGAACTGCAGCGCGCCGGCAAGCAGGTGTACCTGTCGGTGGGCGCGCACGATCGCCCGCCACGCGCCTACCGCAATCGCGACTTCTGCTGGTGGCTGGGGGTGCTCGGCCTGTGGGACGCCGAAGGCGTGCAGCCCGGCAAGGAGCACGTGACCATCGCGGTCAGCGGTGCCCGTGGCGGACATACCGTGGACTTTCGCAAGCTGGCCCACCAGGGCATCACGCTGGTGGGCCTGACCCGCGCATTCGATCAAGGTGTGGTCAGCTTCGAGGCCAACCTGGCCGAGAACATCGCCCGCGGCGACGAGAACTACCTGGCGCTGCTCGATGCCGCCGACGACTACATTGCACGCAACGGCCTGGACCTGCCCGAAGAACCCGAAGCACGCCACATGCTGCCCGACCCGCAGTGCCTGACCCAACCGATTCTTGAGCTGGACCTGGCCAAGGCCGGTGTCAGCTCGATCATCTGGGCCACCGGCTACTCGACCGACTACAACTGGCTGAAGGTCGATGCCTTCAAGCCCGACGGCAAGCCACAGCATCAGCGCGGTGTGTCCCGCGAACCGGGGATCTATTTCGTCGGCCTGCCGTGGCTGTCGCGCCGTGGCTCCGCCTTTATCTGGGGCGTGTGGCACGACGCCCGGCACATCGCCGAGCACATCGTGAAACAGCGCACCTATTTCGACTACCGCGACGCCGCGCAACGCGAGGCTGCCGCCCACTGTGATTCCAACGTCCAGAAACTGGGAGTACGTTGATGCCTACCCATACCCGCATCCGCATGTTCAACACCAAGGATACCTACCCCAACCAGACCCTGGACAACGACCTGTGCCAGGCCGTGCGTGCCGGCAACACGGTCTACGTGCGTGGCCAGGTGGGCACCGATTTCGACGGCCAACTGGTCGGCCTTGGCGACCCGCGGGCCCAGGCCGAGCAGGCCATGCGCAACGTCAAGCAACTGCTCGAAGAAGCCGGCAGCGACCTGAGCCACATCGTCAAGACCACCACCTACCTGATCGACCCGCGCTACCGCGAGCCGGTGTACCAGGAGGTCGGCAAATGGCTCAAGGGCGTGTTTCCGATTTCCACCGGGCTGGTGGTCAGTGCCCTGGGCCAACCGCAATGGCTGATGGAAATCGACGTGATCGCGGTGATCCCCGAATAAGGAGCGGCACATGACTTTTTCTATCGTCGGACGCTGCGCCGAAACCGGCCAGCTGGGTATCGCCATCAGCTCGTCGAGCATCGCCGTGGGGGCGCGTTGCCCCTGGCTGCGTGCCGGCGTGGGCGCGGTGTCGAGCCAGAACATCACGTTGCCGGCGCTGGGCCCGCAGATTCTCGATGGCCTGGCCGACGGGCTGGCACCTGCCACGGCCCTGGACCAGGCACTGTCGAGCAATGGCTATGGCCAGTACCGTCAGGTAGCGGTGGTGGATGCCCAGGGGCGCACCGCACTCTTCAGTGGCAGCCACGCACTGGGCACCCACAATGCAGTGGCAGGCGATCAATGCGTGGCCGCCGGCAACCTGCTGGCCAGCAGCGCGGTGATCGAACGCATGGTCGAGGCCTTCGAGCGCAGCGAGGGCTGCCTGGCCGCCCGGTTGCTCACGGCATTGCAGGCGGGGCAGGCCGCAGGCGGCGAGGCCGGGGCGGTGCACTCGGCGGCACTGTCGGTGGTCGGCGACCTGACCTGGCCGATCGTCGACCTACGGGTGGACTGGGCCGACGAGAATCCCATCGGCGAACTGCACAAACTGTGGACCGCCTATGAACCCCAGTTGCAGGACTACCTGACCCGCGCCCTGGACCCGACGCAGGCGCCAAGCTACGGAGTGCCCGGCGATGAGTGAATGGCGCAGCCGCACCCTGCTGGCGCAGCTGGTCGGCTTCGCCACGGTGAGCCGGGATTCGAACCTGGCGCTGATCGAGTTCGTGCGCGATTACCTGGACGATCTGGGGGTGGACTGCGAGCTGATCTACAACGCCGAACGCACCAAGGCCAACCTGCTGGCCAGCATCGGCCCGGGGGTGGAGGGCGGCGTGGTGCTGTCCGGACACACCGATGTGGTGCCGGTGGACGGCCAGGCCTGGACGGTGCCGCCGTTCGACCTGAGCGAGCAGGACGGCAAGCTGTACGGCCGGGGCACTGCCGACATGAAAGGCTACCTGGCCTCGGTGCTGGCGGCGGTGCCGCTGTTTCTGGCAAGCCCGTTGCGCCGCCCGGTACACCTGGCGTTTTCGTATGACGAAGAGGTGGGTTGCCTGGGGGTACGCAGCCTGCTCGAGGTGTTGCCACGGCGTATCCCGATGCCGGCGCTGTGCCTGATCGGCGAACCCACCGAACTCAAGCCGGTGCTCGGGCACAAGGGCAAGCTGGCCATGCGCTGCCATGTGCACGGCGCGGCCTGTCATTCGGCCTACGCGCCCTATGGCGTCAACGCCATCGAGCAGGCGGCGCGGCTGATCGGCCAGCTGGGGGCAATCGGTACGCGCCTGGCGGCGCCGGAGCTTCACGACGAACGATTTGACCCGGCATTTTCGACCGTGCAGGTGGGCACGATCCAGGGCGGCACGGCGCTGAACATCGTGCCGGCCGATTGCCGTTTCGATTTCGAGGTGCGGGCGCTGCCGGCGTTCGCCCCGCAAGCGGTGGCCGATGAATTGCAGGCGTTTGCCGCGCGCGAAGTAGTGCCGGCGATGCAGGCGGTGAATGCCGACAGCGGCATTCGTTTCGAAGCACTGTCGAGCTACCCGGGGCTTGCCACGCCACCGGACAGCGCGGCGGCGCAGCTGATTGCCCGGCTGTGCGGCAGCGATGCCTTCAGTACGGTGGCCTTTGGCACCGAAGGCGGGCTGTTCGACCAGGCCGGGATACCGGCGGTGGTCTGCGGGCCGGGCAGCATGGACCAGGGACACAAGCCGGACGAATACGTCAGCGTCGAACAGCTGGCTGGTTGTGACCGGTTGATGGAGCGTCTGGCGGCGTTTTTGAGCGAGACATAACACACAGATCGGCATACGAGCCGGCCAACGTTGCACCTTTTACTGCCGTAGAGCAGGACGACCGTACCCGCGGTCGCCTAACAAAACCCCGCCGGCGCGCACGAGCGTGCCGGCCTAGTCGAGGAAGTGAGCCATGACCCGATCCTTGCGTTGCAGCGTTCCGTTTGCCCTGGCCCTGTTGAGCAGTGCCGTGTTTGCCGCCCCGCAGAACCTGACCGTCATCTCGTTTGGCGGCGCCACCAAGCAGGCACAGGAAAAGGCCTACTTCCAGCCATTCAATGCCAGCGGTGCGGGCACCGTGGTGGCAGGCGAGTACAACGGCGAGCTGTCGAAAATCAAGGCCATGGTCGACGTCGGCCACACCAGCTGGGATGTGGTCGAGGTCGAAAGCCCCGAGCTGTTGCGCGGCTGTGATGAAGGCCTGTTCGAGAAACTCGACCCGCAACGTTTCGGTGACCAGGCCAATTTTGTGCCCGGCACCTTCACCGAGTGCGGCGTGGCCACCTATGTATGGTCGATGGTGATGGCCTACGACCATGCCAAGCTGGCCAAGGGGCCGACCTCATGGGCGGACTTCTGGAACGTGAAGGACTTCCCCGGCAAGCGCGGCCTGCGCAAGGGCGCCAAGTACACCCTGGAGATCGCCTTGCTCGCCGACGGCGTCAAGCCCGATGAGTTGTACAAGGTGCTCGGCACCCCTGAAGGGGTGAGCCGCGCGTTCGCCAAGCTGGACCAGATCAAGTCCAACATCCAGTGGTGGGAAGCCGGGGCGCAACCTGCGCAGTGGTTGATTGCCGGCGATGTGGTGATGAGCGCGGCGTACAACGGGCGCATCGCGGCTGCGCAGAAGGAGGGCATGAAGCTGAGCATCGTGTGGCCGCAGAGCCTGTTCGACCCTGAATACTGGGCGGTGGTGAAGGGTACGCCGAACAAGAAACTGGCCGAGGATTTCATTGCGTTCGCCAGCCAGCCACAGGCGCAGAAGGTGTTCTCGGAAAACATTCCGTATGGCCCGGTAAACAAGCAGACCCTGGGTTTGCTGCCAGCCGAAGTACAGAAGCAGTTGCCCACTGCCGAAGCCAACCTGGCCCAGGCGCGAGCAGTGGATGCGGCGTTCTGGGTTGACCATGGCGAGGAGCTGGAACAACGCTTCAATGCCTGGGCGGCGCGCTGATTCGAGCCAATATCCCACCCTGGCCTTAGCCCCCGCTACTGATACTTCTGTCAGTAGCGGGCTGGTGTTGCTCACCGTTACTGTTTGCCTTGCCGTTGGGCAGACAGTGGGAGAGCGACATGAACACCTTGCGACATACGCTGGCCCGGCCTGTCCGTACCGTACAAGCCCCCCTGGAACATCGAGACGCGCCGCCCGTATGCGCGTCACCAGCCCGCAATGGCAGCCAATGGCAACCCCTGAAGTGTGATCGACATGGGCAATCCTGCCAAAGGAGCCGGTGATGCCTATCCCTCTTGCCACCAGAGCTTGTTGTTTGCTGGCAGCAGTATTGCTGACTGGCTGCATCCATCCGAGCCAGCAGTCGACGCCTCATGCGCCAGGCACCCAGGCGTCGAGCAGCGAGCTTTCCTCCGTCGACGCTTCGCCTGGCGAAGCCGCTGCGCGCGCACGTTGCACGCGCTACTTCGAGTCGGGGCAGTGGAGCTACCGCTACGACCCAGGCATCCGCAAGAACGCCTGGACCCTGGAGCTCACGCCTACCTATTGCGGACGACGCATCCGCCAGGACGAAACCAACGCCGCCTACACGGAGCTGTACAAGCGCTACGGCAGTGACTGGCGCTGGCGCCTCGACAACGGGGGCGGCATGCGTCGTCAGTTGGTGTGCCACCTGGCCACCGCCCGCTACAAGAAAACCTGGAACCTGGAGCCTTTTCGACCCGATGTGTCTCATCGCGTATCGGTGGCTGCCGGTTGCAATCCGACGCCACGTTGACAGGCAGTTTCAGCACTGCAGCACAAGGAGTGGACCATGAACAGGTTAAAGGTTTTGATGTTTCTGGGGTGCGTCGCAGCCAGTGCGCCGGGGTTGGCACAGTGGGCGCCTGGCTCACCACGCAGCTCGCTGGAGGACGGCAACGCCACCGTAGCCGACCTCAGGTACAACTACAGCGCAGGCAACTCGCATTGCGGTGATTCAGGCAAACCGCCGTTTCTATGCAGCGGTGTCCTGATGCGCGTCACCCAGCGGCCGCAGAACCCCGGGGCATTTCGCATCTGGGACCCTAGCCCGACCTCGGCGAGAAGTGGCGGAACCTCGTTCTCCTACATACGTTACGACGCAAGGTTCAGGTCAGTGGCGTGGGGCTTCAACGACGGTCTGATCATGTATCCCCAGGACCGCAGGCCAGCGGGCAAGGACCTGCTGATGGTGCAGTGCGCCTACAGCATGGATGGCTGGAACTGGTTCAGGAACACACCCTGCGGCACCATGGTCTACGAGGGAGTTGTTTACCCACATAGTCGGCCATGCCAGAGCCAGGGCGTCACCACGCCTCAACAATGGCTCGGGATCTGGTACCAGCCCGCCAAGTACCGCCCGCTGAATCAATGCGGCTTCGACATGCGCAGGGGCGTTGCCAACAGTGCCGGTTACTTCATGCTCATGCTGCAGATGAAAAACATACTGGCCGCAGAAGGGTTCAGCGAGCAGAACGAACTTGTTGTTACGACATGGCCGGCGGGTCGTGCCAGAACCCTGCCCATCCAGGCATTCTTCTATATGCCAGTGGGTGTGCCTGCCCACTGGCCGGCAGGGGTACCGAACGGGCTGGCCGCTGCCAGGCTCAACCAGAAGGAGTTTCGGGCCGACACCGGCATCATCGTGCCCATTGTGCGGCTGACGCCACCTGCCAACATCAATGATCACTTTCGCTTCGACTTTATCGTTGCCGATCAAGCCGAAACAGGTTCGACCGGGGTCGTGCCTCCGAAACCGGTGCCAGGCCGCTGCCCGCGCTACATAGACTCGGTGAAATGGGGCGCGATCAATGGCAACCAGTGGAGCCTGGAAATCAAGCCTTCCGCCTGTACCCGCACTATCGCCGCAGACCAGACCGACCTGGCGTTCCAGGAGCTGCTGAACAAGGCCGGCAGTGACCGGCAGTGGAGCAACACCAACAGCATGCGTCGCCAGTTCGTCTGCCTGCTGACCACGTACCGAACCAAAGCATCCTGGTTCATCGAGCCGCATCGCCCTTATGTGTCCCACGAGGCGGCGGTCAAGGCCAACTGCAACCCCTAGGTTGTTGCAGGCCCGCACTTTATTGCGGCCGAGCACAGGTCGTGAGTTGTCGCTTTATTGATACCTGCTGAAACTAAGCACTTGGCAGGCAGACGCAGTTACAGCGTGCAGTGATCGGCCCGCTTTCACGCCAGCCACAGCCTGAACTGCTCCTTGCAGTAATCCACGAACAACTGCGCAGGCTTGGTCAGCTGCGCACGTTTGAGCCAGGCGGCCACCAGTGCCGAACCGGTCACGTCTTCGGCGATATCCACGCACACCAGTGGCTGGCCGTCATAGCTGATGGTGGAACGTGGCCGCGTCACCAGCAGTGCGAAACCGAAACCCTGGCCGACCATGCCGCGCACCATCTCGATAGAGGGCGAGCCGAACACGATGTTCGGGTTCAGGCCCAGTTCCTCGAAAATGCTCACGAAATAGGTACGGCTGGGTTGCACATCCAGCAGGATCATCGGCTCAAGTACCAGGTCGCGCAGCGAGACCTGGGCCTGACCGGCGAAGCGATGGCCGGCAGGCAGCAGGGCGTAGGGCCTTTGCGGCGCGGTCAGCGGCTCGGTTTCGATGGTGCTGTCCAGGTCATGCTGGTAGAAGATCGCCAGGTCGAAGCGGCCGGCCGTCAGCCCCTGTACCAGCTCTTGCTGCTCGCCATCGCGCAGGCGAATTTCCACGCCCGGAAAGCGTTGGCGAAACCCGGCGATCAGCCGCGGCAGATAGAGTGGGGCGACGGTTTCGAAACAGCCGATGTCGATCTGCCCACTCACCACGTCGTTGTCCGCCAGGGCGTTCTGCTCGAACTCATGGGCCATGCGCAGCAGTTCCTGAGCCTTGCGGTAGAACCGCGCACCGCCCGGGGTCAGTGAAACCCCCTGGGCATGATGCCGAATCAGCAACTGTACGCCGAACCCGTCTTCGAGCCCCTTGATGGCCGTGGATATCGATGGCTGTGCGATGTACAGCTTGCGCGAGGCTTCGGCCACGCTGCCGCATTCGACCGTGGTGACGAAATATCTAAGCTGACGCAGGGTATAGGACGCCACGCAAACACCTCAGGTTGTAGTTTTTGCCTACCTTACCGCGTGCTGGCCTTGCGTGCCCCGCAGGTTGCAGCGGATTTTGCGGGGCACAGAGCATATTTTTCCTTCGCTGGCGAGTACGCGGCCCCTGACCATTGATCGGCTGGCTGGCACCTACCACGTCCAGGGGCCTCGAAAAACTGCAGGGCCCGCATTTGTCGGACCACGACCTGAGGTGACCGCCATGGCTATCGATCCACGCCCGCAGGATGACCCCCTGTGGAAGGACCCGCTCAACGACCCGCGACGCGAACACGACCCGGTGACTGACCCGAACGTGCGTGGCGACGACGATCGCCGCGAACACCCTAACGACGTCGAGGGCATTCCCGACACCAACCCGTCAGTGCCCGAACCTGACGAGCCGACGCCACTGTCGGATGAACGACGCTGAACCTGTACTGGAGGACGCCAAGCATGATTCATGACCCGCGCAACCGCGAGCCCGTTGCTGAAGACCAGCCACAACCGCTGCCGCAAACCTGGAAACGCCCGGACGATGGCAAGAGCCTGCCTGAACGCGATGTGGAGGTGCCGTTGCAGGATGCCGGACGCCCGGACGAAGGAGGGCAGGAGCAGAGCAATACACCCGAACCTCACAAGGAAAACCCCTACAGCCCTGACTTCAAGCCACAACGTGAGCGCAAGCCGCGCACTGATGCCGATATCGATACCGATGGTGGCTAGCACGCGATTTTGTGCTGCGATGATTTTAACGAACCGTTGAAAATTAAACTTTATGTTGATATTTTCTCGGTTCGTTTTTTCTTGTGGTGCGCTCGATGGCCCTCGATACAACCCCTGAACGCCAGCTGGTGCTGGGCGTACTGCACGCAACGGTGCAGATGCTTGGCACTGTGCTGGGACGCACCACCGAGGTGGTCCTGCACGACCTGACCCGGCCGGAACATTCGGTGATTGCCATTGCCAACGGGCATGTCAGTGGGCGTCAGATCGGCAGCCCGGTACTGGCCGGGCCTCGTGAAGACCAGGGGTTCAATGCGGTGCTGCAGGCCCTGCGCGACAAGGGCAGCCATACCCCGGTGGTGGTGGGCAACTACCCGAGCCTGGGCCGCGACGGCAAGACCCTGCGCAGTGCCACTGCGGTGTTCCGCGACGCCTTGGGCGAGCCCTATGCCAGCCTGTGCGTGAACACCGACTTCAGTGGCATCGCCGCCGCCCAGGCGTGCCTTGAACAGCTGCTGCCCGGCACCGGGGCAGCCCCCGGCGAGCCCACCGAGAACCAACCCGACCTCGAGCAGTTGATGGCGCAGATCATTGATGCGGCCCTGCACGACGCACGCAGCCAGGGCCGGCGTATCGCCAAGGCGCAGAAGCTCGAGGCGGTGCGCCAGATGCACGATGGCGGACTGTTCATCGTCAAGGGCGCCGTCGAGAAAGCTGCCGCCGCACTCGGGGTGACACGCTACACCATCTACAACTACCTCGATGAAATCCGCAACCGCTGAGCAAGCGTTGAAATTCAACCGATCGTCGAACTGGCCTGACCTGGAGCCTGGTATGTCCCTGCATCTCGAAACCCCTTTGGTGCCTTCGCGCCCGCTCAGCCTGGCCAGCGGCCAGGACGTGTGGCTCAAGCTCGACGCCCTGCAGCCCTGTGGCTCGTTCAAGCTGCGTGGCGTGGGCCTGGCTTGCCAGGCCTATGCCAGGCAAGGCAAGCGCCGCTTCGTGTCCTCTTCGGGGGGCAACGCCGGTATTGCGGTGGCCTATGCGGGCCGCTGCCTGGGCCTGCCGGTGACCGTGGTGGTGCCGCAAACCACCACCGAGCGCGCCAGGCAGCTGATTCGCCAGGAGGACGCCGAGGTCATCGTGCACGGCAGCGCCTGGCACGAGGCCAATGCCTATGCGCAATCGCTGCTCACCGACGACGCGGCCTTCATCCACCCCTTCGACGATCCGCTGCTATGGCAAGGCCATGCCAGCCTGATCGACGAGGTGGTCATCAGTGGGTTCAAGCCCGATGCGATCGTGCTCTCGGTGGGCGGGGGCGGCCTGTTGGCCGGGGTGTGCGAGGGGTTGGCACGTAACGACTGGGCTGACGTGCCGGTATTTGCCGTGGAGACCGACGGCGCCGCCTCGCTGGCTGCCGCGATGGCCAGCAAGGCCCCGACGGCCCTGCCCGCAGTGACCAGCGTGGCGACCTCGCTGGGGGCCAAGCAGGTATGCCAGCAGGCCTTCGAACTCAGCCAGCAACGGCCGATTCACAGCCATGTGGTGACTGACGCTCAGGCGCTGGATGCCTGCGAACGTTTTCTGCTCGACCACCGTATCCTGGTGGAGCCGGCCTGTGGTGCAGCGCTGGCGCTGGCCTATGCACCGAGTGAGGCATTCAAGGCATATCAGTCGGTGCTGGTGGTGGTGTGCGGCGGGGTGACGGCCACCCACGAACAGATCCGCGAGTGGCGCGCCAGTTGCTGAAGCGGGTCAGTCCGACGCCAGCTCGAATACCTGCCAGCGTACCGAACTGACGCCTTTCTCAAGGCTCACCCGGCTGGCCAGGTGCTCGAGCTGCGAGGGCGCCTGCGGGTCGCCCATCAACTCGGCCCGCACCTCCAGCTTGGCCGGGTTGGGCAGGTCTTCACTGTGCAGTGATTGCAGGCGCAGGCCGCTGCTACCAAAGCTGTGCAGCATCAGGCTGCGTACCTGGATCTCGTCTTCGGCGCGGCATACGATGCGCACCTCGTAACGCTGCTCGGCCTCGCTGGCCGGTAACACATCCTGCTGGTTCAGCCGCTGGGCGATGTCACGCAGCAGGATGTTGGCGCATAGAACCATCAGGCTGCCCAGGCTCGCCTCAAGCAGTAACCCCAGGCTGCACAGCACACCGACGGCGGCGGTACACCACAGCGTGGCAGCGGTGTTCAGGCCGCGCACGTTCATGCCGTCGCGCATGATTACGCCGCCGCCCAGAAAACCGATGCCCGACACCACATAGGCCGCCACCCGCGAAGCGTCGGCCGGGAGCATGCCCGGTACGGCCTGGGTCACCAGCACGAACAGGCAGGCGCCGGTGCTCACCAGCGCATTGGTGCGCAGCCCGGTGAGGCGCTGACGCAGTTGACGTTCAGCGCCGATCAGCGCCCCCAGTACCAGCGCGACAGCCACGCGCAGCAAGAATACTTTCCAATCCATGAACCACCTCAAGGCACCGGCAGACAGCCGGCGTCAGCGCACTTGTGCGCGTAAAGATTTCGGGGATGGCAACGGGTACGAGCAGCCGACACACCTCGTCACGATGAGGGGCGTCAAGCGGGGAGGGGAAATGAAGATGCGTCATCCCGCCAGGGATGCGGATCGCCACTGACCACCGTGTTCGGCGAGCAGTGGCAGAAGGGTCTGCTGGACTAGCTCGCCGGCTGTACCTGTCGCAATCGACTAGGGCAACTGTCCAATGCAGGACTCCTGTGCAGGCTTGCAAAAATGCGGGCGAGAACGTAACGCCATGGTGCGAGCCGGTCAAGGCTTTTGTTGCAAGTGAATGAGTGTGCCAGCCTGGGCAGAGGGTTCAGCACGCGTAACTTTCACTCGATGTGCCCAGTGTTGCCATACACGTTTCATGCCTTGCAACTGGCAATATTACCAGTCTGAAAACACAGGTGCTCAGCATGAACTTGTTTAACTAGCAACTTGACCGGGAGGGCAGTGATCTTACACTCTGAATGCCACGCTGCCAGATAAAGGGCATCCTCATGAACCTCCATTTTTCGCGCACCCTTATTGCTTTCACGCTTTTCGTGATAATGATTGTGCTCTCGCTGGTCATCATCCTTTTCATGAATAAGTCCACAACGCCTCCTCCTGCACCACAGGGTATTTCAGTGTTGCATTTGTACAAGAAAAACAGCGGGGGATGCACTATCCAGATGACCGTCGGCATGCATCGCTTTGCCAACAATGATTGCGACAATGACGAGATGTATAACTTCGCCGTTGAAAACCCTCGGGATGGCGTAAGGTTCGGCATTTACAATGCCGGGCACTGCAATTCGGATGAGTCCTATTCGCACTATAAAATCGTCAATCCGATCTATGGTCAGATGACTGCAAAAATAAGTGTTTCAAAGGCCCATTATGTCGCTATTGGCCAGGAGGTAACCCGGGGCATCATCTCCGAGGGCTTCAAGGATGGGAAGCTGGAGGGCAAGGTGTCCTGCGTCTATGTATCAGCCGATGGATAAAGCACACTCCCGGCAACCCGTTCCACTCAACCGCAGGAAGCGACATCATGGCCCACGTTACAGACACTGCAGTTGCAACCTTGAGTTATTTTCTGATCGAGGCAGATGCGTTCAGAGGACAACAGAATGCCAAAGCACATCTGTTCGCGAATGGTCGTCAAAAATCAAAAGTGATCATAACCTTACAAGCCCGTAACTCGTATGGCGAAGTGGTACTGTTACCAGTTGGCGGCCTCGAGATAATTCCGTATACCACCGCGCCCGGGGGGTGGGTTTCTGGGACGCAGCCGCCCGAAACCGGGATACTGCCTTATGATGAAGGCACCGTCAGAAGTGGCAAGACTTCAAAAAAAAAACATACTGACAGCAATGACTATCAGACCTTTGTACGCTACCTGCATTTGGACCCCAGTGTTGATGCGCACACGGTGTTCAAGTTTGCAGCCAGGATCAGAGTGCAAAGCAGAGTCTGGACGACCAACAATCTTGATGTCCCGTATGGTGGCCAAGGCGAAGGAGGGCGTTTCAATAGCAGCGTTCAGATAGAGGCTGTAGAACCAACGCAATACAGGGTAGGGCACGGGTTGGTCGTATCCAGGCCTGTGGTGGTGTTCCAGGGCGCCTCCTCAGAGGCCGGAGGGCGTGCGGCACGTGTCGAAAATACCTACGTTACATTGCAGAACCCACGAACCGCCAATGTCGTGAAGATCCACAGCATGCAACAACCCGCCTATGGATCGTCGCTCCACTTGAACAAGGCAACCTGCATCGGAGCCCCCAACAGCACGGCATCGACCCCCACGATCGTGGGCTCAACCGAAATGATGATGGCCTACTACGACCTTCTCAGCCCCCTGAGATCACCGCGTGACGCAATCTGTATTGCGGTGGGCATGATCGCCTACTTCAACGTCGTTCTGAAGAGACTCCAGCAAAGCTACACCTACGGCATGGATGTCTATGGCAACCGCTTCGATCTGTCGGTGCACCTGCATTCCGAAGACCCGAATGCAAGCAACCAGGCACCGTGGGGGTATACCTTGACCGTTGAAGGGGTGCCTCCCCGATCATTCGAGGCGCTTGCATCTTCGCGAGCTGCGCCACCATTGGGGAGTTGGCTGTCGCAGATACGTATGAGACTAGGCTCGCCAACGGGACACCTTTACCCGAATCTGCGCCAGCAGGTGGAAGTTGTAGTGGAAATACAGCCACGCACCAATCAGGACGTCTCCCAGCAAGAGCTCGACAGCGTGTGCCTGCTGCTACGCAACGATGACGGTACCTACACTGCGCTGCAGTGCGAGGATAACGGGCAAGCCCAATGGTTCTACAGGACGGTACGCAACGCCTACGACTACTACCCAGCCACGTCAGCACAGGCCAGCGCGCATGCAGTTTCAGAGGGCGAAGCACTTGCCGTCTACACCCGCCGGTTCTACGTGCATTCCCGTGCCCTTGCGGGCACCAATGTCACCCTTTGGGCGGGCATCACCCGCATACAGGGCGCTGAAGAGTACTTCTACGTCACGGACGGCAGCGAAACCAGTTTCGACGAGCACGTCGATATCAGCACAAAGCCCATCCCTGTGTTCGGCCTTGACGACTACAGCTTTGAGCGGGAACTGATAGGCGGTGAGGGAAATTCCGATCTTTTCATCTGGGAATATGTGCTGAGCACCTGGGTGGCCTTGCGTGCCGTGGAACCTACGGGTTTCGGGATGATCCAGTGGGCCGTGCGTTCGCCCAGTGACACCCGGGCCTCCCACGTCGGCTACGCCGCCCCGGGCCACAGCGAGGTGTCCTACAACCCTCTGATCGAGCTGGGCGACGACTTCAGGCCAGCGCCCAGCGTGTCAAGGATACGCCCGCAGAGCGTCGTTGTGGTACTTCAGGGGGGCAACAACATACCGTTTCATAGCCAGTCCTCCCGAGAGCAAGGTGGCCCGCGCCCGCTGTTGTTCGTTGACGCGTATGGCAACGACCACACCTTGATGATCCATTACGCCGATACCTCTGCGTCCGGCTCACGCAGCCTGCGGCTGTCGCTGGCAACGGGTGCCGAAAGCCGGAGCGCCACGGATGACGAGGCCTGACGACGTTACCCGGCGCCTGCGCGCCGGCGCGCTCTACACCCAGGCGAGTAATTTTCTGAGCCATGTAAGCACCGGCGTGGACCCCAGAACCAGCCAGTTCACGCTGGCTTGCGAGCTGCCGGCACTGCACGCCAACCACCTTGCCGGGCCGGTCATTCAACCTGCGCTGCATTTCAGCCCACTGGGCTCGCACACCGACAGCGGGTATGGCCTCGGCTGGACGCTCGGGTTGTCCATGCTTGATTTCAATACCGGTCAGCTACGGATCAATTCGGGCGACACGTTCAAGTTCGATAGCGACCGTTCGGATTTGAGCAAGGGCGGGCAACTGGTGTTCGAAGACCAGAAGCTGTGTTCGTTCAAGGTGTTCACCGTTGACGACAGGGCTCGCTGCTTTCGCATCGACTACAAGGATGGCGTCTGCGAGTACCTCGAGGTCCAGGACAACAGCGGCATGGCCATGCTCAAGCAGATCGTTTCTGCCCAGGGGCGCCGCGCGTACCTTGAATGGCTTGCAGGCAGTGGCCCCTACCTGCTGTGGACCATCCGCGACGAGCAGCGTCTGTTGCTGGACGTCCAGCATGATAGGGATGAAACCCGCTTCGTGATGTTTCCGGGTTCTGACAGCACCACAGTCGTCACGCTGCTGCGAAGTGACCGGCTCAATGAGCTGATCCTGCCTGATGGCGGCAACCGCTGGGCCTTCACCTATTGGCAGGATCCGCAAAGCCGATTGCTGTTCCCGAGCAAGGTGCTGGGGCCGCTGGGCAGCACGGACGAAGTCGATTACGCCACGGGGAACAATGGGCTTCGGCTGCCACAGGGCGCGCCGCTGACCGCTTTGCCCAGGGTGTCCACGCATCGGCACGACCCCGGTGCGGCCCAGCCGGTGGCCTACACCACCTACGCCCTGATCGGCTCCAACAACTGCTTTGGCTACGGGGGTGTCTCGGCAGGTGAATGGGCAGACGGCAAGGACAACCTCTATCTTCTGCCACGTTATGACTATGGATGCCTGCAAACCCTGCACGACGAACAGGGGCGCAAGGTGCAAAGTGTCGAATACACCTGGAATCACTATCACCTGCAGACGCAGAAGTTGACCGTGCGCGGCGAGTGCAGGGTTTGCCAGCAGAGCGTGTACGCAGACGACCCTGCAGTGGGTTGGGACGACCAGCCGGCCTGGTGTCAGCTGCCGATTGCCCGCATTACCCGCTATGAAACCGGCAACCGGTTCAGGGAGGAACGCGACACGTGCGAATACGATGCCTATGGCAATGTACTGAACCAGCGATTCGCCGATGGGCGCAGCGAAAGCCGCGAATACTATCCGCTGGGTGGCGCGCAGGGCTGCCCGGATGACGGGGGAAGGTTCGTGCGCTGGCTCAAGCGCTTCACCACTACTGCCCCGGCACCCGATGCACGGTCAGCGGGTCATGTGGCGCACACCGACTATGCCTACGTCAGGCTGCACAAGCGCCAGGCAGAGGATCGACAGCACCTGGTGCTGGACAGCGAAGTGGCTCGGGAAGCGATTGATAGCGGGGAAGTTGAAACGGCCAGAATCCTGCAGCGTGTCGAGCAGGCAGCCGACAGCCCGTTCCATGGCCTACCGATATCCAGTGTCACGCTCTACAACGGCTACGCCGCCACCACGAATTTCCTGCGCACCTTCGAAGGCCCGTTGCTGTGCGAAACCCAGCAACGGATCAGCCATGACCACCTGGTAATCAGCTCATCGACCCTGCGCCACGTGCTGACGGGCCTGACCATCGAAGAACGCAACGAACACGGTACCGTGACCCGTTTTGACCACGACGCACTGGGCCGCACCATACGCCGCATAGAAAGCGCGAACACGCCGTATGCGACCAGCACCCGCTGTACCTACCAGCTGGTTGGCCTGCAGCGTGATCGAACGGTGTACGTCGAGCAG
This sequence comes from Pseudomonas sp. VE 267-6A, assembly GCF_024126555.1. Taxonomy (NCBI): domain Bacteria; kingdom Pseudomonadati; phylum Pseudomonadota; class Gammaproteobacteria; order Pseudomonadales; family Pseudomonadaceae; genus Pseudomonas; species Pseudomonas sp. VE 267-6A. The sequence goes on along the minus strand of NZ_JAMYBY010000006.1, from coordinate 209,514 downwards.
ACCGACAGCAACGGCCAGCGCCTGCGTGTGGAGCTGGATGGTCAGGGACGCCCGGTGCGCGAACTGCTCGAGTTTCTGGACAGCCCCGGTGCCCCCCTGCGTGAAGTGCGCCGAGTGACCTACGACGTACAGGGCAATGTCACCAGTGAGACCTCGCAGGACTGGGCTGCCGCCCAGAACACCCCGTTTTGTAGCAGTACGGTGCTCACCGCCTACGATGACTGGGGCTCCGCATGCCGGGTGCAGCATGCAGACGGCACGGTGGACCATACAAAGCACGACCCCATCCAGCGTACCCAAGTGTCCTGGCAACAGAGCGCCACCGGGGAGCAAGGGCCTCGCACCACGCTGTACCTGAATGCAAGCGGCAGTGTCGAACGTGTGGAGCTGCATGAGCCTGGGGGTGGCCCGTTGTTGCGCCGGGAGCGCTGGACACTCGATGCGCTTCAGCGTCCGGTAGCCCATACGATAGAGACGCCCGATGGCGAGCAGCGCACCACGTCCACCGTCTACGACCGTGACGGCCGGGTCGCGCAGCGTACCCTGCAAGACCACAGCCGAGTGAAATGGCGCTTCGCACCCCACAGCGATGGCGATGCCATAGCAACCCTTTCACTATGCACCGCAACCCGCGAGACGTTGCTGCTCAAGCAGGCCTTCGATGGCCTGGATCGCCCCCTGACGCGTGATTGCGGCGGGCAGCAGGAAACCCTGGCGTATGTGCCGGGGCAGATTCCTCCCGAAGCACTCACACGCTCCAACGGCAGTGTCACGCACTTCGGCTATGAACCCGAGCTGGATTATCAGCTCAAGCGCATCGCACGGCCGAGCGAAAACAGTGAAAGTACCTTCACCTACAGCCCGCCCCACGGTCGCCTTACCCGGGCCACCGGCGGGCTGGGGCAGATAGATTGGGATTTCACCGCCTCGGGTGTGACCAGTGCCGAGCACTGGCACCATGCAGGCCAGCCCCATACCTGCGGCTGGCAGTATTCGTTGAACGGTCGCGTGCTGTCGTTTGCCGATGTACACGGCCAGATGACTTACTGCACCTACGATGCCGTGGGGCGTATCAGTGGCCAGCACTGCGGCCCGCTGGCCTTGCAACTGGGCTACGACGCATTCGGTCGGTTGGCGCAGACCCTCACCACCGACGGCCAGCACGGCCAGTCCCAGCAGCAGACCCTGACCTACGACCTCCTGGGCCGTGAGTGCACCCGGACATGGGTGTGCCATGGTATCTCGGGTATGCAGCGCTTTCGCCAGCGCTTGAGCTGGACCCAGCAGGATCAGGTGGCGACACGCACGTGGGAATCGCTGGAGGCGGAGCAGGCTACCTTGTTGAGCGAAGAGCACTACCGCTACGACGTGCGCAATCGCCTGGTCGAAGCCACCACGCAAGGGCCTCATCTGGTCACCGACCCCCGCACCGGGCAGCGCATTCGTCGCCAGACGTTCTGTTTCAATGCGCTCGACGGTTATGAACAGATCGACACCGAGTACGAGAATGGTCAATGCAACCACATGAGGTTCGCCTACGACAGCGATGTGGCTGCAGATCGTCCGGTTCAGATCACCCACAGCTGGCCGCAGGCTCTGATCATCGACCTTGAATACGACGCCGCTGGTCAACTGACAAGGGAGCGGCATGACGGACAACTGTGGCGGGCATTGTCCTGGGACAGCCAGGGGCACCTGACGCGCCGGGAGGACGGCACCAGTACCTGCGACTATGCGTATGACCCGCTGGGCCGTCTGATCGAGACCCGCGTCAATGGCACCACGAGCCACCGTTTTTATGACGGCCAGCGTATGGTCAACGAGCAGAGCGACCAGGGCTGGTTGACCTTGATGCGTGCCGGCAGCACCGTGTTCGCCCAGACCCTGCTGAGCCAGGCGGTACGCACGGTTATGATCAGCGCCAGCGATGGGCAAGGCAGCGTGCAGATTGAAACCGGCGAGAGCAATTGCTTTGTGGGTTACAGCGCACATGGCCTGGACAACGGCACCGCGCAAAGCCGGGTGGGCTACGCCGGTGAAGTGCGCGAAACCGACAGTCTGTTGTACATGCCCGGCAGCAACCGCCCTTACGACCCGTGCCTGTTCATGTTCCTCAGCCCCGACAGTGCAAGCCCCGATGGTGCGGGCGGCTTGAACCGCTATGCGTATTGCAGCGGCGACCCGGTCAACCGCGTTGACCCAGACGGGCATGCGTGGTGGAACTGGGTCGTGGCTGGTATCGGGCTGGTGATGGGGGCGATTGCAGTGGTCGTGACTGCCGGCACCGCAGCGCCTGCGGTAGGTGCGGCGTACACAGCTTTGCTCGGTGCCGGTGCGAGTACTGCAGGTGCTGCGGCAGGCGCTGTCGCGGCGGTGGCCACCACATCCATTGCAGGAGCCGTATCGGTGGCAGCGGTAGCGGTGGAAGCCATTGCCCTGGGTAGCGGAGCTGCGTCGATGGCGCTTGAGGCCAGTGGCAACGAAAAGGCTGCGGGCATTCTGGGCTGGATATCGTTCGGAACAGGCCTGGCTTCGTTAGGTATGTCGATTGGGTCGTCTGCGCCAAAAGTTGCCGCGAAGGCCAATCGCCTAGTGGGTGGCCTGCGCAATGGTCAACTGCTGAAAAGAAGCGCTTCGAAGTTTTCCAGCCTGCCGACTGTGACCACGCAACCCCTGAGTTCGGCACCGAAGGGGGCCTGGAAAAGCTTTTCGACGGGGCAGGATAAAATCATCTTCGGTAGCAACCGCCCCGTTGCAGGAAAAAACTTCAATACGCCCCTGAATTATTTCCGCCGTAGAACGAGTGTGAATGCCGTTCCACGGGAGATCTTGATTTTTTCGGGCTCTCACGGCGCACCCGATGGAGCCAACTGGGCCAGTAATGGCATCCGCAGATCAACCTTGATCAATTCAGATTTTTTCCTATCGGATACGGCGACCCATGGTGGCGCAGTGGGAGGAAGAGTGAGGGTAGTCGACCTCAAGGGAATGACGGAGGTGGAGTTTGGCCGCTACCTGAACAATAACGATAGCCATGTGATTCTCGGCTTTTGCTTTGGAATAAATGATCAGGCATTGAGGTTCTACAAGAACCTGGCACCGGTGACGAGTTACGTACCGTAGGGTATTGGGTATGGAAAACTAGGTACGTAACGGCAAATAGGGCAACAGGCGTTGGGTTTCACTGCGCACCACCGCATAGCATTCACAACTCAGTCGTTCCAGCTGCGGCCGATCGAGCACCTTGATGTGCCCGCGGCTGTACTCGATCACCCCCAGGCGCTGCAACTTGCCGGCCGCATCGGTGACGCCTTCGCGGCGCACGCCCAGCATGTTGGCGATCAGCTCCTGGGTCATGTTCAGCTCGTTACCGGTCAGGCGGTCCAGCGACAGCAGCAGCCAGCGGCACAACTGCTGATCGATCGAGTGGTGGCGATTGCACACGGCGGTCTGTGCCATCTGGGTGATCAGCGACTGGGTGTAGCGCAACATCAGCAGCAACAGGTCGCCATGGCGGTCGAACTCGTCCTTGAGCCGCTGGCCCGGCAAGCGCCAGGCAAGCCCGGCACTTTGCACCACGGCACGGTTGGAGGTGCTTTCGCCGCCCATGAACACCGCAATGCCCACCAGCCCCTCATTGCCCACCACGCAGATCTCCGCCGAGGCGCCGTTTTCCATGACGTACAGCAGCGAAACGATGGCATCGGTGGGAAAGTACACATGCGTCAGCCTGTCGCCCGGCTCGTAGATCACCTTGCCCAGCGGCAAGGCAACCTGCTCAAGGTGCGGCAGCAGCCGCTCGCGTACCGGGTCGGGCAGGGCGGCGAGCAGATGGTTCTGCCCGCTGGCTGGATCATGGGACATGGGGCCGGCATCCATAGGGTAAGGCCCTAGGGTACTCCCTTTAGCAAGGGTAACGTCGCGGTTGCCGATGCAGCGCACAGCAAGGTGACCTGATGCTCGGCGCCATCATCGACCAGCGACAGGCTTGTGCCGTCGATCACCCCGCCATCCAGGCTCAGCACCTGTACGGCCTGTGTGCCGTGGTGCACATCGATGTGATAAACGCTGGCGCCATACCGGTACTGCAGGCTGAAGCCCGACCATTCTGGCGGCAGCAGCGGTTGCAGCAGCAGGGTGTTGCCCTGGCGCTCCACCCCCAGCAGCGATTCGACGATCAGCCGGTACATCCATCCGGCCGCACCGGTGTACCAGCTCCAGCCGCCGCGCCCGGCGTGGGGCGCCACACCGTAGACATCCGCCGCCATCACGTAGGGCTCCACCTTGTAGGTGTCGATGCGGGTGGCATGGCCCTGGCTCTGGGGGCTGATCATGCGCATCAGTTCCCAGGCGCGGGCGCCGTCGCCCAGGCGGGCGAACGCCATGCTCGCCCACACGGCGGCGTGGGTGTACTGGCCACCGTTTTCACGAACCCCCGGTACATAGCCCTTGATGTAGCCGGGGTCGAGCGTGCCCTTGTCGAACGGCGGGTCCAGCAGCAGCACGATGCCGATATCACGCCGCACCAGGTGGCGGTCCAGCGACGCCATGGCACTGCGGCAGTGATCCAGGGGCGCGGCGCCCGACAGCACCGACCAGCTCTGGGCGATGGAATCGATGCGGCACTCCTGGTTGCTGGCCGACCCCAGGGGCTGGCCATTGTCGAAATACGCACGCCGGTACCAGGCGCCGTCCCAGGCATGGGCCTGCAGGTTGCTGCGCAGCCGCAGCGCCTGCTCGCCGCAGCGCTGGGCAAAGCGGGCGTCGCCATGCAACTGCGCCGTTTCGGCGAACCGACGCAGCACCTCGTGGGCGAAAAAGCCCAGCCATACGCTTTCGCCGATGCCGTGCTCGCCCACCTTGTTCATGCCGTCGTTCCAGTCGCCGCTGCCCATCAACGGCAAGCCGTGGGCCCCGACGCAAAGGCCGTGCTCCAGCGCGCGCTGGCAATGCTGGTAGAGGGGCTCTTGCAGGGGCGAATGACCGGGCAGGTCGTAGTAGGACTCCTCGCCGTTGTTGAGTGCGCGACCGTCCAGATAGCCGACGGGCTCGTTCAGCACCGCAGTGTCACCAGTGATCTGCACATAGCGGCTGGTGGCCAGGGCCAGCCAGAGCATGTCGTCGCTGCAACGGGTTCGCACGCCGCGATCCATCGGCGGGTGCCACCAGTGCTGCACGTCGCCCTGCACGTACTGGTGGCGGGCACACAGCAGCAGGTGGGCGCGGCTGCTGGCAGGGTCGGCGTGCACCATGGCCATGCTGTCCTGCAACTGGTCCCTGAAGCCAAATGCACCGCCGGACTGGTAATAGCCGCTGCGGGCATGGAAGCGACAGGCAATCACCTGGTACATCAGCCAGCCGTTGACCAGCACGTCCAGCGCAGGCTCCGGGGTGTGGATGCGCAGGCTGCCCAGGATGGTGCGCCAGTGCTGCGTGACCCGCGCCAGTTCGACGTTGGCGGCGCGTACGCCGCGGTACTGCTGCACCCGCCGGGTGGCGGCCTTGGCGTCCTGCTCGGCGCCCAGGCGGAACACCACTTCGCGGCTTTCACCAGGCGCCAGCTCGACGCTTACCTGCAGCGCACCACAGGGGTCCATGCCGCCGCCGAGGCGCCCCGAAAGGCGCGCCCGGCGCAGGGCTGCCGGGTCGGCCAGGGTACCGTTGCGCCCCAGAAACTCGACCCGGTCGCCACTGAGGCCGGCCTGGGGCCAGTCGCAGTCCAGAAACCCCACGCGACCCGAGAATTCGATGGAGTAGGCGTTGCGCGCAAACAGTGCGCCACTGAACGGGTCGGCTTCGGTGACGACGTGCATGGCCGACTTGCTGCGCAAGTCCCCCAGCACCCATTCCACGTAGCAGGTCGCTGACAGGCGTCGCGCACGATCGCCGGTGTTGCGCAGCACCAGGCGCGAGAATTTGACCGGCGCATCCAGCGCCACGAACACCCACAGCTCACTGTGTATGGCGTCCTGCACATGCTCGAACACGCTGTAGCCAAAGCCGTGGCGGGTTCGGTAGGCGCCGCTGCCCGGGCAGGGCGCCGGGGTCGGCGACCAGACCTGCCCGGAATCTTCGTCGCGCAGGTACAGCACTTCGCCGCCGGGGTCGCTGACCGGGTCATTGTGCCAGGGGCTCAAACGGTACTCGTGGGCATTTTCGTACCAGCTGTAGGCACCGCCGGTTTCCGAGACGATGCTGCCGAACCCGGGGTTGGCCAGCACGTTGACCCAGGGCGCCGGGGTCGGCTGGCCCGGGCGATGATTGATGATGTATTCACTGCCGTCGGCGCTGAAGCCGCCGTAGGCGTTGCCCAGCGTGGGCGCCATGGCCAGCGGCTGCAGCGTGTAGCCGGCACTCTGCGGCCCTTGCAGCAGGCTGGGGGTGAACGGCGCCAGGGCCGGCTCGATGCGCCGCCGGTGGACCTGCTCGGCCAGGCTGCCATGGCTGTCGTTGAGTATCAGGCGTGCCACCGAGCGCATCAGCGTGCGGTCTTCGCTGGACAGCTGCTGCGCAGGACGCACGAAGATGCCGCCGGGGCGGTCCAGCAGGGCCGCTTCGACCCCGGAGGTCACCAGGCCCATGATCAGGTCCTGCAGTTGCTGGCGGTAGCCGGCCTGGTCTTCGTTCCAGATCACCAGGTCCACCACCAGGCCTTTCTGGCGCCAGTAGGCATGGGCCTGGACCATCTGCTGTACCAGCTCGATGTTGGCCGGGTCGGCGATCTGCACCAGCACGATGGGCAGGTCCCCGGAGATCGCCTGGCCCCACAGCCCCGACTGGCTGCGCCGATTGCTGGCCAGCACGGCGCTTTCGGCGCGCAATGCAGGGTTGGCATACAGCACCGAGGCCGCCATCTGCTCGAACAGCCGGGCATCGGCCATCGAGGTGTTGAGCTGGCGCAGCAGCACCTGGCTGTGGGTCCAGGCCAGGTCGAACACCCGGTCGGCCAGGTGCCGGTCGCGGTATTTGTCGATCAGGTGCAGGCAGGCCTCGCGGCTGTCGGCCACCCCGGTGACCAGGTCGATGGTGGCGCTCTGGCCAGGCTCCAGGCTGATACGGCAGCGGATGGCCACGACCGGGTCGAGCACCGCACCGGCAGTGCCGGACAGCTGCTCGCAGGTGTCAGTCAGCGCGGCCGGCGCCTGCAGGGTGCGGCCGCGGCCGATGAAGCGGGCACGGTCGGTTTCGTAGGAGATCTGCTCGATGTCCGCCCCGTGGGCTGCCAGCAGGTGGCACATCCACGGCACGGCTTCGTCACTGGCACGCGGACGCCGGCTGCACAGAATCGCCTGCAGCGGTCGCACCAGCTCGGTTTGCACGAACAGCTTGCTGAACGCCGGGTGCAGCGCATCGCTGATGGCCGAGGCCAGCACCACTTCGGCGTAGCTGGTCAGCTCCAGGGTGCGACGGGTACGGGCGCGGTTGGTCAGGTGCAGGCGACGCAGCTCGATATCGTCCTCGGGGGACACCACGATCTCGGTGTGGCAGTCGAAGTTGAACTCGCGCACGCGAAACTCGGCGCGGGCATCGGTGAACACGGTTTCCTGGCTGTGCGCGCGATGCTGGGTGGGCTGGTAGGTCGTGGACCAGAAATGCCCGCTGGCCACGTCGCGCAGGTAACAGAAGGTGCCAAGGCTGTCGCTGGCGATGTCTTCGCGCCAGCGCGTCACCGCCATGTCGTTGCAGCGGCTGTAGCCGCCACCGGCATTGCTGACCATGACGTGGTAGCGCCCGTTGGACAGCAGTTGCACGGCCGGCCGACGACGGTCCGGGTCGGTGAACACGCGCAGCTTGGTTTCATTGCCCTGGCTGGCATCGTCGACGGTAGGCGCCTGGGCTGCATGCAGGTATTGCGTGGCGCGTTTGGGCACGCGCTCCTGCAGCAGCAGGGCACAGGCCTGGAAGGCCGGCTCGGCGGCAAAGCGCCGCTGCATGGGCTGGCCCAGCAGCAGCGAGGTCAGGGCCAGCAGGCTCATGCCCTGGTGGTGTGCCATGAACGAGCGCACCACGGCGGCATCCGTTCCAGGGGGCAGGCGTGCCGGGGTGTAGTCGACCGCCTCGTACAGCCCGAACCGCCCGGCCACCCCCTGCCTGGCCAGGCGCCGCAGGTTGTGGCAGGCGGCCGCGGGCGCGACCATCAGTGCCAGGGCACTGGCGTAGGGCGCGACCACGTTGTCCTCGCCCAGGCCACGCTTGAGGCCCAGCCCCGGCACGCCGAAGGCGCGGTACTGGTAGTTCAAGTGCGCATCGACGGTGTTGTAGCCGGACTCCGAAACGCCCCAGGGCGTGCCCAGCTGGCTGGCATGCTCGATCTGGCGGGTGACGGCCGCGTGGCAGGTCTGGTCGAGCAGTGTGCCTTCGTAGCTGGGCATCACCAGCATCGGCATCAGGTACTCGAACATCGAGCCGGACCACGACAGCAGCACCGGCACCCCGGCATTGCTGGTCAGCAGGCGCCCCAGGGCAAACCAGCTTTCCTGCGGCACCTGGCCCTGGGCGACGACCACGAAACTGGTCAGGCGAACTTCGGACGCCAGCAGGTCGTAGAAGGCGCTGTCCAGGCGTCGCTCATCGACGTTGTAGCCGATTACGAACAACTCGCGGCGGGCATCGTAGAGAAAGCCGAAGTCCATGTCGGCCATGGCCTCGAGGCGCTGGGCAAGCTGCGCCGCCTGCTGCATGCGCTGGCGGGCCAGGGCCTGTACCTGCAGCACCTGCGGGCGATCGGCAGCGCACCACTGCTCGGCGTCCAGCCGCGCCAGGTCGCGCCAGCAACCGGTCGGCGGCCGCGTGCCCGGTTCGTTGGTGGCAGGCAGGGCAAAACGCAGCAGTTCGTCGCGCTGCTCGGTGCACTGACGTTGCAGGCTGTCGAACCAGAAGCGCGCGTCCGGATCGTCGGCGGGCGCCGGCAGGTCGAGTGCGTCCTGCAGCAGCTGCGCCAGATCGTGTGGCTGAGGTGCCAGCAGACGCCGGCATAACGCCTGTACCTCGGTGGCGGGCAGGCCGGCATTGGTCAGGGCCTGGCCGAAGACTTCCAGGGTATCGAGCAACCCCTGGGCCTGGCGCGGGTCATCCAGCGGTGTGTCGGCCAGGCCCAGCAGGCCGGGCTTCAAGGTCAGCAGCAGACCGGCGAGATTGCCGCTGTCCACCGTGGAGACGTACAGCGGTGGCAGGGGTTTCAGGGTGAGGGTGTCGTACCAGTTGTAGAAGTGGCGCTGGTGACGCTCCAGCCCGTCCATGCTGTCGAGCATGGACTGCAGGCGCTCGAGCAGCCGCCCGCCGCCCAGGTAGCCAAAATCGTGGGCGGCCAGGTGGGCCAGCAAGGCCATGCCCATGTTGGTGGGCGAGGTGCGGTGGGCAATGCGGGCAACCGGCAGTTCCTGCACGTTGTCGGGGGGCAGCCAGTGGTCGTCGGGGCCGACGTATTGCTCGAAAAACGCCCATGTCTGGCGCGCAAGGTTGCGCAGAAAGCGCAGGTCTTCGGCAGTGGGGTCGAAGTGCGCGCGCGGGGAGGGGCGGCTGATCCACCAGGCCAGTGCCGGGCTGGCCAGCCACGCCAGCAGCAAGGGCGCCGCCAGGGCCAGGGTCATGGGGCTGGGCAGCAGGCACAGGCCCACGACCAGGGCCAGTAGCGGGGCGCTGCACATGCTGCGGTACAGAGCCCCCAGGCGATTGACACTGGTGCGTTCGACTTCCCGTGACGGGCTCCATTGCAACAGGCGCTGCTTGCTGACCAGCATGCGCCACAGCGTGCGCACGATGGCGTCAAGGCTGTAGTAGACCTCGTACGGCAGCCAGGCCAGGTGCAGGCCGGCGCGCGCGAAATGCAGGGCGCAGCCGCGCAGCGCTGCCCACAGGTGCTGCGCAAGGGGTACGTCGACAGGCTTGCGCAGCATCTCCAGCAGGGTGCCGAGCACCGCGTGGGTCAATACCAGCAACAGCGCGGCAAGGGTCCACAGCCCGGGCCGGCCCGAGGCCAGCCAGCCCCACAGCAACAGGCACAGCAATGCACCGGGCTCCAGGCTGCGGCGCAGGTTGTCGAACAGCTTCCAGCGGGCCAGGGCGTCCAGCCGGTTGCGCGCATAGGTGCCGCCAGCGGTGGGCGCCCAGGGCAACACCCACGGCAGCAGTTGCCAGTCCCCGCGAATCCAGCGGTGGCGGCGCTTGACGTCGGCGCTGTAGCGGGCCGGGTACTCTTCGAACACCTGAACATCGCTGAGCAACCCGCTGCGGGCGTAGCAGCCCTCGATCAGGTCGTGGCTGAGGATGCGGTTGTCCGGCAGGCAGCCTTGCAGCGCCTGCTCGAACGCATCCACGTCGTAGATACCCTTGCCGATGAACGAGCCTTGTTCGAACAGGTCCTGGTACACGTCCGACACTGCGCGGGTGTACGGGTCGACGCCGGCGTCGCTGCCGAACAGTCGCGCATACAGCGAGCGCGCCGCGCTGGGCAGGCTGATGCCGACCCGCGGTTGCAGGATGGCGTAGCCGCTGCCGGCCTGGGCGCGGTTGAGCGGGTGCTGCATGGCCCCGACGAACTGGCGGGCCGCATTGCGCGGCAGCTGGGTGTCGGTGTCCAGGGTGATGACGTAACGTACCGCCTCCAGCACCTGGACATCCCCCACCTGCAACATGAAGCGCCCCTCACCGTGCCCGCGCAGCAGTGCATTGAGATCGGCCAGCTTGCCACGCTTGCGTTCCACGCCCATCCACACCTGCTCGGCGGGGTTCCAGCGCCGCGGACGGTGCAGCAGCACGAAGCGCGCATCGTTCGGGTACTTGTGGTTCAGGCCCTCGATCAGGCTGGCGGCCAGGGCCATCAGCGCGGCGTCTTCAGGCAGGGTTTCGCTGGGCGCATCGAGAAAATCGGTCAGCAGGGCAAAGTGCAGGTAATCGTCACGATTGGCCAGAAAGCGCACTTCCAGCCCCTCTGCCAACTCCTCGATATCGGCGGCATTGGCCATCAGCGTGGGCACTACCACCAAAGTACGCGCCTCAGCGGGCAGGCCCTCGCTGAAATCCAGGCGCGGCAGCAGGCGGGGCGTCACGCTCAGGGTCACCAGCCAGTTGACCAGGTCGATGGCCAGGCGGCTGGTCATCACCAGCGTGGGCAGGGCCAGCGCAAGCAGCACTGCCAGTGGCCAGCCATCGCGCAGCGTGGTGTACAGCAGCGGTGCGCTCAGGCCCAGCGTGAGCAGCGCCACCGGGCCGAGGAAGAACGTGAGTGGCGCGCGATGCAGCAGGCGCCGCCAACGCTCGCCCAGCGCCACGCCGGCGTGCACGCGGCGCTCGAGCTGCGCTCGCCCGGCGCCGACCAGGTAGAACCCCACATGGGTGGTGGCGCTGGCGTGTGGCAGCGGGCTGGGCGCACCGGCGGCCAGTTCGACGGCGGCGCGGGCGATTGCCGCCTGCGACTGTGCGCTGTGCCGGGACAGGCGCTCGATGACATGCCGGTAATGATCGCGGCTGGCGAAGTCCATGGCTGGGTAGATGCCGGCAGGATCGCTGCGCAGCACCCGTTCGACGTGGCTCATGTGCTCGACGAATTCGCGCCAGTCGCTGGTGGCGAGCAGGCGCAGGCTGGCAATGCTGTTGCTGACCGAGACCTGGTCGGCTGCCTGCTGCTGGGCATCGAGCTGCACCTGACGCTCGATGCTCAGGCCGGATTCGGCGAGCATCTGCTCCACCCAGGTCAGCGGCTGGATCAGCGCGGCGCTCTGGCCTTGCAGGCGGCGTGCGAGCTCGGCGACGAAGGCGGCGGTCATCGGCGGCTGCGAGCGCGCCATGTCGGCCAGCACCAGCACCACGCTCTTGGCGTCGCGCCCGGCGGTCTCGCGCAGGCGGTCGGCCCAGTCGTTGGCCAGGTTGCGGTCGGCCCAGCTGGCCATGACCCGCGAGGCGACCCGGCGCAGGTTTTCGATCAGCGCCAGGCGCAGCATGATCGGAATGGCCCACAGCTCGCCCAGCGCCAGGGAGGTGACGCTCTGGTAGGCCTCGACGAAGTGGCTCAGGCTGTCCACGTCGACGCGCCCATCGCCATGGGCGATGGTTTCCAGGGCGATGTCATAGACCCGTGGCAGCCCGCTGGACACGCCGTTGGCCAGGCGTGGCAGCTCGCGGCTGTAGCCTTTGGGCAGGTGGGTCTTGGCGATGCGGATGTGTTCTTCGACCAGGTAGTAGTTGTCCAGCAGCCATTCGGCCGCCGGCGTGACCCGTCGCGCGGTGGGCTGTTCGGCGATCAGCACCGCGCAGCTGCTGGCCAGGGTCCGTTCGTTGTCGGCCAGCCGTGCCAGCAGGGTGTCCTTGCCGCTGCGGGGGCTGAGGGCGTGGTGCTGGGCCAGAAAGGTGCCGTGGGCGGCCATCTGCTCGGCGCTGAACAGTTCGGAGCGCAGAATGGCTTCGTATTCGAACTTGCGGGGTGTGGTGCGCCAAAGGCCTGCGTTGCGCAGGCTGGCGCGTGCACGGCTCCAGTAATTATCCATAAAGGCCTGTAGGTGCTCGCGTCGCGGGGTCTGGCCCCCAGTGTGGCGACACATGGCGCAGGCGTCTGTTCGCTAGCGAACACAGTGGGCTTTGTGCCCTGCAACCCGGTAGGCGCTGGCCTGCCAGCGAAGAGGGCAGCGCGCACCTTGTGGCAACGGCGTCGGTGCCTTCGCCGGTAAGGCCGGCTCCTACATGGCGCCGGTAACGTCGCTCAGCTGTCGGGAAACTCGACCGACAGCAGCCACTGGGTGAACGCCTGCAGCGCTGGCAACTGCTGATAGCGCGTGGCGTAGGTGAGGTAGTAGCCACGCCCGCTGTCCACCGGCTCGAACAAGGCCACCAACTCGCCGCTGGCGATCTCGTCCTGCACCAGGATGCGTGGCACCAGCCCGATGCCGATACCGGCCACCGCCGCCTGGATCAGGTGGGCAGTCAGCTCGAAGCCCGGCCCCATGCGCATGGCCCGGTGCTGCAGGCCGTTCTGTTCGAACCAGTCGGCCCAGGCATGGGGGCGTGACACCACGCTGAGCAGGGCCTGCTGCGAGATGTCCGCCGGCGTCAGGCTGGCGTAGCCGGGCAGGGCGCCAGGGCTGGCCACCACCACCAGCGTCTCGGACAGCAGCCGATGCGCCACATGGCCGGGCCAATGCCCGGTGCCGACACTGATGAAGGCGTGCATCTGATCCTTGTCCTGCTCGGCCGGGGCAATGCGCGAATGCATGTGCACCAGCACGCCGGGGTGGCGGCGGTAGAAGTCATTCATGCGCGGCAGCAGCCACTTGGAGCCGAACGTGGGCAGCACCGCCAGGTGCAGCGGCCCGTCGCCGGCCTTGTGGGCGATGGTCTGCAGCGTGGCGTTGCGAATGCGGGCCAGGGCCGCGGCCAGCTCGTGGTGATACAGGGCGCCGGCGGCGGTGAGCTCGATATGCCGGCCCACGCGGCTGAACAACGCCACCTCCAGTTGCGCCTCCAGCGCCTGCACCTGGCGACTGACCGCACTTTGGGTCAGCGCCAGTTCTTCGGCCGCCTTGGTGAAGCTGCCATGGCGCGCCGAGGCCTCAAACGCGATAAGCACCGACATGGAAGGGGTGAGTCGTCTTGGATTCATTCATAAAGCTCATGCAAAAGTCACACGAAATTCAGTTGTAGGCCCGCGCCGCACACGGGAACATAGCCACATAAAGCATGCGGCAGACCTTGCCTGGCTGCCAAGCATACGTGTTTTGAATGTGACGCTGCGTCATATATCGCCTCAGGATCCCTTGTCATGATTGCTCTGCTTGCCCCCGACCGTGTCCCCGCCAGCCATTACCAGCGTTTTCTCGATGCACTGCAGAGCGAGGGCTTCAGGGGCGAGGTCGCGCGCGACATGGGCCTGCGTACCGTGCTGGCCACCGACAACTCCATCTACCAGCGCCTGCCCCAGGCGGCCGTGTTCCCCCGTGACGCGCAGGATGTCGAGTTGCTGGCACGCCTGGTCGCCCAGCCGCAGCATCGCTCGGTGGTGCTCACGCCGCGTGGCGGCGGTACCGGTACCAATGGCCAGTCGTTGACCGACGGGATCATCGTCGACCTGTCGCGGCACATGAACAACATCCTCGAGATCAACGTCGAGCAGCGCTGGGTGCGGGTGCAGAGCGGGGTGGTCAAGGACCAGTTGAACGCCGCGCTCAAGCCCCACGGCCTGTTCTTCGCGCCGGAACTGTCCACCTCCAACCGTGCCACCGTGGGCGGCATGATCAACACCGATGCCAGCGGGCAGGGCAGTTGCACCTATGGCAAGACCCGCGACCACGTGCTCGAACTGAGCACCGTGCTGCTGGGCGGCGCTCGCCTGGACACCGCACCGATCGACAACCCGCAGTTGCAGGCCTGTACCGCCCGTACCGACAAGGTCGGCGAAGTCTATCGCTGCGCCCAGGCCATTGCCGACGACAAGGCGGCGTTGATCGAGGCGATCTTTCCCAAGCTTAACCGCTGCCTGACCGGCTACGACCTGGCACACCTGCGCGAAACCCCGGACAGCTTCAACCTCAACAGCGTGCTGTGCGGTTCGGAAGGCTCGCTGGGCTTCATCGTCGAAGCCAGGCTCAATGTGCTGCCGATTCCCAAACACTCGATCCTGGTCAACGTGCAGTACGCCGCGTTCATGGATGCACTGCGCGACGCCAAGGCGCTGATGGCGCACAGCCCGCTGTCGATCGAGACGGTGGACTCCAAGGTATTGATGCTGGCGATGAAGGACATCGTGTGGCACGGCGTGGCCCAGTACTTCCCGCCGCACCCCGACACCCAGACCCTGGGCATCAACCTGATCGAGTTCAGCGGCGACGACCTGGATGCCCTTGAACAGACCGTCGACGCCTTTATCCAGCACCTGCAGCGCGACACCTCGGTGGTGCGCCTGGGCCATACCCTGGCGGTGGGTGCCCAGGCGGTGAACCAGGTGTACACCATGCGCAAGCGCTCGGTCGGTCTGCTGGGCAACGTGCAGGGCGAGGCACGCCCGCAGCCCTTTGTGGAAGACACCGCCGTGCCGCCGGAGAACCTTGCCGACTACATCTTCGAGTTTCGCGCCTTGCTCGACAGCCACGGCCTGCAGTACGGCATGTTCGGCCATGTGGATGCTGGCGTGCTGCACGTGCGGCCGATCCTGGACATGAAGGACCCGGCCCAGGCCCAGCTGATCCGGCCGATTTCCGACGCGGTCGCGGCGCTTACGCACAAGTACGGGGGCCTGCTGTGGGGCGAGCACGGCAAGGGCCTGCGCTCGCAGTACGTGCCGGACTTCTTCGGTGAGCTGTACCCGGCGCTGCAGGACCTCAAGGCCGCGTTCGACCCGTTCAACCAGCTCAACCCCGGCAAGATCGCCACCCCGTCGAGCGTGCCGGCGGCGCGCCTGACCGAGGTGGACGCGGTTACCCTGCGCGGCGACCTCGACCGCACCATCGACGAGCGCGTGTGGCAACACTATGAAAGCGCCGTGCACTGCAACGGCAACGGCGCGTGCTACAACTTCGACCCCAACGACGCCATGTGCCCGTCGTGGAAGGCCACGCGCAACCGCATCCACTCGCCCAAGGGCCGTGCCTCGCTGATTCGCGAATGGCTGCGCCGCCAGGGCGAGGCGGGGGTGGACGTGCTGAACCTGGCGGGAGCGGGCAGGGTAACCGGTGTAGCGCAGCGCACCTGGAACTCCCTGGCGCGCCTGGTTGGGCGCAAGGACTTCTCACATGAGGTGTACGAGGCGATGTCCGGTTGCCTGGCGTGCAAGTCGTGCGCAGGACAATGCCCGATCAAGGTCAACGTACCGGAGTTTCGCTCGCGCTTTCTGGAGCTGTACCACAGTCGTTACCTGCGCCCGATGAAGGACTACCTGATCGGCTCGCTGGAGTTCAGCATCCCGCACCTGGCGCGCTTGCCGCGACTGTACAACGCGATCATGGCCGCCACACCGGTGCGCTACGCGCTGCAGCACATGGCCGGCATGGTCGACAGCCCGCTGCTGAGCACCCATGACTTCGAAGCCGAGTGCAAGCGCTGGAACGTCAAGCAGGCAAGTGTGGGCGCCCTGGCCGCGTTGTCCGACGAACAGCGCAAGCGCAGCGTGATCCTGGTGCAGGACGCCTTCACCCGCTTCTTCGAAACGCCTCTGGCAGCCCAGTGGCTGGAGCTGATCAGCCGCCTAGGCTACCAGGTGTACCTGGCACCGTTTGCACCCAATGGCAAGCCGTTGCAGGTGCAGGGCTTTCTGGGGGCGTTCGCCAAGGCTGCGCAGTTCAACGCCAAGTCGCTGCTGATGTTGCAGGCCTCGGGCGTACCCCTGGTGGGCCTGGACCCGGCGATGACCCTGGTGTATCGCCAGGAATACCGCAAGACCCTGGGCAACGACGGTGCCCCGACCGTGGCCTTGCCGCAGGAGTGGCTGGTGTCGGTGCTGCCAGAATCGGCAGCGGTGGTCGACGAAGAGGTCTACCAGTTCCTGCCGCACTGCACCGAAAAGACCAACGAGCCGGCGGCGATCGCGCTGTGGCAGAAGGTGTTCGAGCGCATGGGGCTCAAGCTTCAGGTGCTTGCGAGCGGTTGCTGCGGGATGTCCGGTACCTATGGTCACGAGACCCGCAACGTGGCCACCTCCGCGATCATCTACCAGCAGTCCTGGCAACCGATCGTGGCCCGGCATGGGCAGGGTGGCCGGCTGCTGGCCGATGGTTATTCGTGCCGCAGCCAGGTCAAGCGCCAGCAGGGGCAGGGGTTGCAGCACCCGCTTGAGGTGTTGCTGGCGCGGGTAGCCCGGCAAGTGTGATGATGGCCTGGCCTTCCATTGACCCAAACGAGGAGCCATGACTGTAGCGACACGGCGCGATATCCCGCTGGACCTGATCAAGTGGCTGGCCATGCTGACCATGCTGTTGGATCATCTGCGCCTGTTGTGGCCCGACGCCCACGCCCTGTTCATACCCGGACGGCTGGCGTTCCCGCTGTTCTGCCTGGCGATCGCCGCCAACGTCGCGCGTTCGCGCCCTGGCCAGTTGCTCAGCCAAAGCAACACGCGCTACCTGGGCTGGATGCTGGTGTTCAGCGTGATATCCGAAGGGGTTTACCGCCCCATCAGTGCGCTGGGCGCCCTCAATGTGATGTTCACCCTGACCCTAGGGCTGCTGATTGCCTGGGGCTTTCAGCATCGCAACACGCTCAGTGCTGCCTTGGCCGTGGGCGCCGCTGTCGCGGCCGCCTGGCTGGACGAGCGGCTGATGTACGGATTTCTCGGCTGCCTGCTGCCGGCGGCCCTGCTGTTGGCCATCAAGCGGCCGGGGCCGGTATGGCTGGTGCCGGCCTTGCTCAGCGTGGCGGTCAATACCCGCAGCAGTTTGTGGGCGAGGGCGATGGAAGTGGACGCCTACTCACTGGCGGTACTCGGCACCGCGTTCCTTGCACCGCTGTTCGGCCTGTGGCTGTTACGCATGCCTCTCACCACCGGCATCTGGCCGGTACGCCATTGGGCGTACTGGTTCTACCCGGTGCATCTTGGCGCGCTGCAGGTCATACGCAAACTTATGTGAGTGCCGGGCCTTGCGAGCACTACGCAAGGCTAGGCATCATTCGCGCCTTCTTTTTATTCGGTGACAAGGACCGTTCGCATGCCCATCTACCTCGCAGCAGAGCAGGAACTCATCGTAGGCCAAGCCACTGTAGTCGAGGCGCCCGCACAGGAGGGGGCCTTTGTTGTGGTGTTCGAGGACGACGAGGAGACCGGCTACTTCTATGCACTTGACACCACCGCTACCGATAACCCGATTCAGGATGCGTTGCACATCTACAACGTGGACGAGGTAACTGATCGGCAAAAGCCTTCGACAGTGAAGGTCGGCTGGTCCATGGACCATAGCAAGGCGGTATTGCTGATCAACGATCGCCCTCATGCCGTGTTTGATTTCACGGGCAAGCAGGGCTATTGCCATACTGCATTTCCACCACCTGTGGGTAACGGCTGGTCGGAGCAGGGCCATGAGTGGAATGACGATGCGCTGAAATTGTTTGCCTGATGAGGCAGCAAATTGACCAGGAGGGGGCAGGGTACAGGTAGGCGTGACCAGCTGCTTTCCACATTTCAATATAACTCAACTAAATAGTCCTTTAGTTGAGTTATAAGAAAAGGCTAGTTTAGCGGGGAGCAGGGGCATCCTTGATCCGCTGCGAATCCAACCTCACCAACGCAACTAGAAGAGCCGCATTTTTGCAGCAACTTCGACGGTTTTACTGAGGTTGTAGCCGACAACGCGCCACTGTTCGTTTTCTTCAGCCAGCAGCACAGCCTCGGTGACGGTGAGGTTCGAAAAGGCCGATTGGGTCTGAACTGCAGCGTAATGCCCAGGCGGCGCATCAGGCAGCTGTTTGGTGAAGGTGATCTGTGCTCGATCACGTTGCTTCAACTCGCCCAGGCCCATGCGCAACGTCCCGATGCCTTTTACCCAGTTCGACTCGGTCGTGGTTGCCTTGAGCGCGGAGCCCGCTGTGGCCCAGGTCATGTCGGTTCTTCCGGCATCGAGCAACATCAGGAACTGCACAGCGGTATCGACCACCAGGCGTTGCTGTTGCGCAGAGCCTGGATCGGAGACTACGACTGCGGACGCCTGTGTACCGCTGGCGTTTGTGTTGAATGAAACATCGCAACCGGCAATCAGTAACAGGCTGCTTAGAACGGCGAAACATTGCTTCATGCAAAAACCTCGAAGGTTGAGGGGTCCAACGGACGAATGTGGCGTCCAGACGTTTAAAGGTGGCTCTTGTAGCTCATCAGGTATTCGGCATGGCCTGTCTGCGGATCGATCTGCTCTTTGGTCACTGTAAAACCCTGGGACTGGTAAAAAGCGATGCTGCGTGAATTCTCCTTGTAAACCGCCAGGCTCAATTCGGTGCGCAACGATTTGACGTGTTCGAGCAATTGACGACCCAGTCCGCGGCCTTGCTGGTCAGGGTCCACGAACAGTGCCGCCAGTTGGTTGTCCAGCAACGAGCAAAATCCCTGAACCGCCGATTTGTCTTCGATGACAATTGTCTGTGATGCAGGGATGTAGAGTTCGCGCATTGCCACGACATTGGATTGCCAATACGACGCGTCGATAAAGTCATGGGCCTTGATCGAAGCGCGCAACCAGATGTCGAGGACGCGTTCCATGTCTTGCGGTTCAAATGTTCTTACCATGTCGTCCCTTGAAGTGCGTGCAAGCGGTACAAAGCTTGTGAGTATGCCGCAAAGCGATTCGTGGTGGGAAAGCACGGGGGGCTCAGGGTTGAAATCTGGCCTGGCGTAGTCTTGAGCGGATGATACTGTAGTACGCATAATGTATATTATGTTAAATCGTGTGTAGCGTTGGTAAGTTCATGTATGTGATGTCTCGTGATGTTTCGTACTGCCGGCATACTGCTTCATGACCTGGACATGCTCATCATTCGGCCTGGCGATTGCCTTGGAGCTCAACACGGTCGCTCAGCCGGTCCTGCATCGATGCACTGCACCGATGTAGGCTCCTTGCTCCTTCCCCACACCATGCCGGTCGCCGGCGCCTTCTCATGGGGAGATTTCATCTGAATCAACAGTCAGGTGCACACGATCCAAACCTGATCATCACTCCGGGTGGAACTCGATAGCCAGCCAGATGCAGTCCGAATCGGAGTAGTAACGATGCCATGGGTACGTCGGAAGGCCGTTCTCTTCAACATGAGAGAACGGGTCATGGGTGTAGCCAGGCGCCATGACGATCTGCTCGTAGAGCGTGCTCTCGTCACGGTCCACAAACTTCTGGATGCGCCCTACCCCATGGATCTGAGTATGGATTTCCAGAAAGGGGTGCTCGTTATGCATGTAGCAATCAGTACCTGTCGGCGCCCACCACAGGTTAATGCGAACGTTGTAATCCCGGACATCAGCTGCCTCTTCACGCTGATTGGCGAAGACGAACGGATCAAGCTTCACCGACCCTACGTGGTCATAACGAGAGATGTACAGCGGAGTCGTACGAGGGAATTTGGCAAAGCGGTTGCCGAACCAATCCCATTCTCCAAAAACCAGCCCGCCCAGATTGGTTTCGGATTGAACACGCAAGACCGCGACGCGCTTGGCGCTGGTAATGATGCCGTTGAACAAGGTGGCCGACTTCCACCCTGGGATTACACTCGGTACCGGGCCGCCGATGTGCATGGGCTCATGGTCGAGGTTCACCACGACACCCCCTGCCACGGTAAAATTCCTGACGTTCTCAACAAGATAACTTTCTACAAACTCGTCCGAGAACTGCAATGGGCGCTGAATGTTAGTTTCCATGTGGTCATCCTCAATCTTCAAAAGCAAATGGGTTATAAACATGCAGTCTGCTCGCGGCCGTTTACCAACTAGCCAGCGGCCACACCATCATCATTCCCACCAATATTCTACTTGCGCACCAAAGTTACTACCATGATTAGCACCTCCAAACGGCCCCGTGGTAGACAAGGCTGATCCTTCTGCAATGGCATCAGCTGCACGCTGGGCAACATCGTTCCACCAGGCGTAGGTGTAATAGAATCTGATTTCAGGTCGATCCCAGAAGCCTGGGCCTTTAGGCGACCAGGTCGGCGCGACAGTGAATTTCGTCAGCTTGCGAGTGCCATCCGAAGCCTCTATCTGATCTCGCCCGATTTCTGTAACAATTTTGAATTGGTTCGTGATTGCATAGATGGGGCGCACACCCACGGATGTCCACTCCTGGCTTCCACCATCGTCCCGGATATCTTTCTGATATACCGCCTGAACCTGCCCGCTCCACTTTTCTGACATTTTCCAGTCAAAGTACTCGACCGCCCGCCAACTGCGATTAGTACGATCCAGGGTGACGTCACCGGTGTTGCCCAAGCCGGTTCCTGGCCCTTCACCGTATTGCAACGCGACGGTATTGACCCCACCCAGAAACGCATCCTGCTTGTGCTGCGCGGTCACGGCCCAACCACTGTTGCTGTCGTCTCGGCTCGGCTTGTCAAGAAAGCTGACGCCGAACTCAAGGTGACCATTGGGGTTGGAGCGAAAGCCACTTACGTTGAAGTCGTGCCGACTGACATCGTTCTTCTGGAACACGCTGTCTTTTCGCGAGAATGCGTAGCTGTATTTCAAGCCGTCGTATTCGAAGTTTTCGAGACCTGCGCCGGTAGCGCTTTGATCCCAATAATAGAAGTCCGAGATATGGATATCATTGCGTTTATAGAAACGACGACCCGCCCAGAGCGAACCACCGTTCAAGAAGCTGACATTGCTCCACTCGGTGTACATCTGGTTCATCCTGGCATAGCCGTAGTCGCCGGTAAAATCCAGTGAATGTCCATACGCATTGTATAACTGAGCCATCCCCTCAAGACTGACAACAGAACCGTCATCGAGCGTCAGGACATCTTGCCGCAAATCAAGTTCTATATACTGTTCACATTCGTTACCCAAACGATACTTTGAAGGTGCGCCGGGCAATTGAAAACAGGATTGCGTGCCCCCCGACGTTGCCCCACCTACCCCACTACGCATATAGCCGCTAAACTGCACTGCTTCTGACGCCGCAGACACACTGAATAAGACCGGAACGGCCAAGCAAATACGCTTACCGAGATTCATACCATTTCCTTTTTTCTTGTCATTAATTCGGATTGGCAGCACGTGACACGCATTGCGCGCGTCATAAAAGCGAAGTTCTAATCTTTATGGATTCTGACGGTGATAAGACACAGGCCGCCGAAGCGGCCCGGCCCGTATTACAAGACGGCTTAGAAGCCGCGGTTCTTGACGTACTCGTCGCGCAGGTCACCCAGGTAGGCGGGAACAGTAATGTCCCACCAGCCAGTCGGGTGCATGTTGCTGTACGGACGCTCGATGGAACAAATGGCCTCAACCAGGTACGGCTGACCGGATGCCATGGCGCGCTTGAGCGCAGCGCCGATTTGTGCAGGATCTTCAACGCGTTCGGCTTGTGCACCGAGCGACTTGGCGAAATCTGCGATGTTGGCCATGTAGCTGGTGCCGTCTGGCTTGCTGAAGTTGGTGATGATTTCGCGGTCCTCACCGAACATGTTCAGCTGCAGGTTGCGAATAGCACCCCAACCGCCGTTGTTGATGATGAGGAAGATCGCCGGAACCCCCATCATCACTGCAGTCGCCAGCTCCTGCCCGGTCTGCAGGAAGGCACCATCACCGCACACCGCTACAACGTGCTGGTTTGGCAGGCCCATCTGGGCGCCGATCGCGGCTGGTACAGCGAAGCCGATACCGGAGAAACCACCCGGGGTGATGTGCTGCTTAGGCCCATATACCGGAAACTCGTTGAAGACCTGGTTTTGCGGGTTGCTGGAGTCGGTAACGACCACAGTATCGCGTGGCAGTACCTTGCGTGCCTCGAAAAGCACCTGGGATACGCTCATCGGCGAGTGGTTGCAGGTACGCAGCGGATGCAGGTGCTCTTCCCACTTCGCCTTCAGCTCCTGCAGGCGCAGGAACTGAGGATCGCTGGTGTAGTCCTTGGCCGGTGCAGCCTCACGCAGGCCTGCCAGCAAGGCGTTCAGGATGGCACCGGCATCGCCCACGATACCGATTTCAGCTGGGTAGTTCTTGCCGATCTCGAAGCCATCGATGTCGATCTGAATCAACTTGGTCTTCGGAATATCGAAGGTCACACCTGGACGATACGACGAGGTGATACGGTCGCTGAAGCGGCAGCCAACGGCCAGAATGACGTCCGCTTCACGGGTCATGGCATTACCCGGGATCGAACCCAGGTCACCACACGGCCACGCGTACAGCGGGTGGTCTTCAGGGATGGAGCCTTTACCCATGAAGGAAGTGGTTACAGCGGCGCCGACGTGTTCTGCAATGGCAACCAGGTCAGGGCTGGCATTGGCAGCAATTACCCCCCCACCGGCGACAATCACCGGGCGCTGGGCGCAAAGCAACAGCTTGACCGCGTTTGCGATGTCGACGGGGTCGCCATGCAGACGACCGTGAGAACGGTGAGTCTGGGGTGCTGGCAGATCAATTGCGGCCTCTTCGGCTTGCAGATCCTGCGGCATGTTGATCAGCGCCGGGCCACGACGACCTTCCAGCATGACGTTGAAGGCCTGGGTCATTACACCAGGGATCTGATCAACATGGCTTGGCTGCCACCAGCGCTTGACCACCGGCTCGGCCATACGTGGGAAGTTGTCCGGATGCGGACGATCCAGCTCCTGTAGAACGCCTTTACCCATCATGTAGGTGTGCACACCGCCGCTGATGACCAATTGCGGCAGGGAGTCGGCGAACGCTGTGGCGATGCCGGTCAGTGTGTTGGTTGCACCTGGGCCGATCGATGCGCAGACTGCGGCGATCTGGCCGGTCGCACGGTAGTAGCCGTCGGCCATGTGCGAAGCGCCTTGCTCGTGCATAGCAGGAACAAGTGTGATTTCGTCTTTGCGATCAACAAAAGCGTCGAGCAGCGCAGTATTACCATGACCAGGAATGCCGAATACGTAAGGCACTTTTTCGCGGATCAAGTATTCGACAATGATTTCGCCGCCGGTCATTTTCTTTTTTGTATCAGCCATTTGCTGTTCCTCATTATTAAATAAAAGCTACTGCGAGCTGGTCGCACACATCAGTTCTGCATTCACGCCAGAGCGGCGCTGGCGGAACGCTTAACGCCTCACGGCGGCTCCATAGATCAAGGCCTTGGCCTTGGCTTCTGCGGGTTGTTTGGTGACATCGATGCCGAAATCTTTTTTCAGCATGTGATCGGCAGCCCGGAAGGCATTCGCTGCGATGGTCAACGCCGGGTTGACAGCGGCAGACGACGGCATGAACGAAGCATCAATCACGAAAAGATTGTCTTGATCGTGGCTGCGGCAATATTGGTCCAGCGCCGACGTCGCCGGGTCATTGCCAAACTTCACAGTTCCGCACTGGTGCGAAGTGGAGTGCTTCAACAACGGCTTGGTCAGTACAACCGGATAGCCACTCAACCTAATCAGCGACGCCAACTTCTTAACCAGGACTTTATGCGGCTTGAGATTGTTACGACGGATGTCGAGCTGGACCTTTCCATCCTTCCACAGCACCCGGTTGTTTGGATCAGGCAGATCTTCAGTAAATGCAATCCAGTCGATACTGTGCTTCGCCATTGTCACGCCCACGATCTTCGGCAGGTATGGCACATTGGCGGAGAGCATCCCACCTTGAAGCTTGCCCAGCATCTGGGCGTGTCCCAACGGGAACGAGTAATCATCAGCGCCAAAGTAGAACTCGTTCATCTGAAGCGTCTTTTGGAACACCGTGTCGTTCTCTTTCAACGAGAGGCCCATGAGCGCCGTCTGGTTGTGCGCCATGTAGTTGCGGCCTACCACCCCAGAGCTGTTCGCCACACCGTCTGGCGCCTGGGCACAGGCAGACCTGAGCAAAAGCGCAGCACTGTTGATCGCACCGCATGCCACGACGATCAGTTTCGCAGTCAGCACCTCGACCTTGCCGCTACGCATGACCTCAACGCCTGTCACCTGCTTGCCGTCCTCGGAAAGCAGCAGGCGTTGAACAAGCGTATTGGTCGACAGTGTCACTCGCCCGGTGGCCAAAGCTGGCTGAATCAAGGCCGTCTCAGCTTCGCTCTTGGCACCTACGCGGCAAGGAAAGCCGTCACAGGTCTTGCAGCGTATGCAATTGCCACCTTCAAAGTGATTCAGGCCCAACGGAAGTGCCGAAGTGCGTGCGCCGTAATCGCGCATCGATTTCGCCATCTGGGCGACGACGGGCTCGGTGGCCATCGCAGGGTACGGGTAGGCCTGGCTACGCCAGGGCGCGCTTGGATCGTCCGTGTCGTCGCCGTGAACGTTGAAGATCTCCTCGGCTTCCTGGTAATAAGGCTCGATGTCCTTGTAGCGATAGGGCCAGGCTGGCGACAGGCCTTCAACGTGAAGCAGGTCGTCGAAATCTTTCTCACGGAAACGGATCAGCGATGCACCATAGAACTTGGTGCAACCCCCTACGTTGTAATAGATGCTCGGGCGAAACGCTTCGCCCTTGGCGTCCAGCCAGGTGTCGTGCGCGGTGTACTTCTTTTCGAAGAACACCGAAGACACACTCCAGTTGTCCTGCTCGCGAGGAACCCAGTCGCCGCGCTCAAGGATGAGCACATTCACACCATTCTCAGCCAGACGACGGGCAGTGGCCCCGCCACCGACCCCGCTGCCTATTACAATGACATCAGGTTTTGTTTCCATCTTGTTCTTAGCCTCACTAATCACGTAACAGGCAGCTAACTGATGCGTCACAGGGCTGAACCTCCAACCTCTACCCACAGGCTCATCTCGGGCCCATGAAGCAACGCTAGTGGTGCCAGTATTTGCACTACGGCTTTCGAGCTCAATTTCGCAGCCCCCTCCAAAGGCGACGCACACTGACGCACTAAGTGAGCCCCCCAGCACGGCACGCCGCAGCCCCCCGAACTAGAGGGGTTGCGTGTGATTTAGCAACGTTGCTGGAGCCGCCCATGACGTGATTGGCACACGCCTAACTGTGCTTTAACGCTGGAACGCGTCGACTACGGAGCACAAGCCCCAGTCAGTGATTGGCATGTTCATCGCAGGTGACGCACTGGTGTACGGATTTCGAGGCATCCGGTCTGCCAGATGGGCCAGTCAAGCGTCTATCACCGCATGCTTCATGGCTGCGGCCAGCTGCAGCGGGTATAGCAGCCATCTGCTCGCTCGCCTCGACTAATCGCCTGAACAGTTGCACGCTCGCTCAACCCCCGCCGATGGCGTGCACCACCTCAAGCCTGTCGCCTTCGCAAATCTCGGTAATCGAATAAAGGCTTCGAGGAACGATATCCTGATTGAGCTCGACAGCTATGCGCAGATTGGAAAGCCCAAGAAGCTCGATCAGTCTCTCAACCGTCGCATCCAAGGGGAGATTGAAGTTTTCTCCATTCAGACTTACACGCACTTTTGCACCTCAACAAACCGGATGACACCGAACACTATGTACGGCTGCGGGAACGAACCGCTGGAACCAGGAAGAACACGATCGTCAACATCGCAAGAACCGGAGTCATCGCCATTCGCAACCCGAAGTGCTCTCCCAAAAAACCAAGCATGGGGGGACCGACCAGGAACGCGAAGTAGGCCGCCGTTGAGGCAATTGACACGCGAGCCTCCGGATCATTGGGCGTATCACCCGCGGCAGAAATACCAATCGGGAATCCGATGGAGACGCCAAGCCCCCAGAGCAACGCTGCAAGCCCGGCGAGTATCGGGTGGTTGATGAAGATCACACCTGCCAGGCCCGCCACGCCTAGCCCCAGGCAGGCCCGCAACACGCGATCACGACCAAAACGCTCGATGAAGTAGCTTCCAGCAAATCGCCCTATGGTCATCACGGCGGTAAAACCGGCATAGACGATCGAGCTGGCAGCGCCGCTGTAGCCATGGCCATCCACCATCAACAGCGGCAGCCAGTCGCTCGCCGCCCCTTCAGCCAGTGCAATTGCGAGCACAAGGATGCAGATCAACAGCAGCCGAACATCTTTCAAGTGCAAAGCCAGGCTGGGTGATTCAGCCGTCGAGTTCCCCTGCCCCGCCACCGGTCGCCTGCCAAGTCCCGGTCGGATGTGTCCCAAGGCAGTAGCCGCGATCACCATGCCCACTCCCACCGCGCAAAGCAGATGCAGGGCCACGGGAAACTTCATTGCAGTGAGCGCTATTCCGCATACAGCCCCTAGAAACGTCCCGAAGCTGAAAAAGCCGTGCAGTTGCGTCAGCACTGATCGTCGAATGATCTGCTCGACATTCGCTCCCTCTATGTTGAGAGCAATTTCGGCGGTTGCCATGCCGAGCCCGAAGGCAAACAAGCCTGCCGCCACAACCAGGGCAATGGAAAGTGACGCACCCACTGCCATGATCGATAAACTCAAAGCAACTGATGACACCCCAAACGATACGATGGGTTTGGTTCCGAAGTGCCGAACCAGTACCGCAGCGCTTAACACGCCAATGATCGAGCCCAAGGAAAGCCCGAACAGCACCATCCCCATTTCTGCGGTTGTGGCAGAGAGGCTGTCCCGAATATCTGGTGTGCGGGACACCCATGTCGCCATGCAAAGACCAATGATGAAAAACAGCGAAAAAAGCGCTCGACGGCGCTTGTAAATCGTGGCGTCAATTAGCCCCTCTGGAGCTTTCTCAACCGCAATATCAATGGAACTCACACCATCCTCCGTAAACTCCGCTGACAGCGGCCATTGCAGTGCTCACCACGCCTTGAAGAGTATTGATCAGCCCACCCGATGCGAACCATTTCGCAGCCCGGCCCACATCGACGCGAAGTGAAGCACTTTGGTTGGGGCAAAAAAAACCACCGCACCAGGCGGTGGTTATTCTGCGACTCGATCACTACTTCATGGTTGGCATCGAGAACTCTGCGCCCTCACGAACACTTGCCGACGGCCAGCGCTGCGTGATGGTTTTACGACGGGTGTAGAACCGGACGCCATCCGGGCCATAGGCGTGCAGGTCGCCAAACAGAGAGCGCTTCCAACCGCCGAAGCTGTGTGAAGCCACCGGTACCGGCAGCGGCACGTTGATTCCAACCATGCCCACCTGGATGTTGTCGCTGAAGTAACGGGCGGCTTCGCCATCGCGGGTGTAGATGCAGGTGCCATTGCCGTACTCATGAGCGTTGATCAGTTGCATGGCTTCTTGCATGGTGTTCACACGGATGACCTGCAGAACAGGGCCGAAAATTTCGGCCTTGTAGCTAGACATGTCGGCGGTGACCTTGTCGATCAAAGTTGCACCAACAAAGAAGCCATCTTCAAAGCCAGGGACGATGACGTCACGACCATCAACGACCACGCTGGCCCCCTGAGCTTCGGCGCTGGAGATGAAGCCGACAACCTTTTCCTGGTGCTGGCGAGTGATAACCGGCCCGAAGTCATTGCTACGCTCGGTGTGATTACCGACCTTCAGAGGCTTCATTGCCACCTGCAGCTTTTCGACCAGCGCGTCTGCTACTGCATCACCAACGGCGACAGCGACCGACAATGCCATGCAGCGCTCACCGGACGAGCCAAAGGCCGCACCAAGCAGGGAGTTCACCGCGTTATCAAGGTCTGCATCGGGCATCACGATCGCATGATTCTTCGCACCGCCAAGGGCCTGGCAGCGCTTGCCATACGCAGTGGCGGTGGAGTAGATGTACTCCGCGATCGGGGTCGAGCCCACGAAGCTGACGGCCTGGATACGAGGATCATGCAGCAGGGTATCAACTGCCTCCTTGTCACCGTTAACCACGTTCAGCACACCCTTTGGCAGGCCAGCTTCATGCAGCAGCTGAGCGATCAGCAGGGTTGAGCTAGGATCGCGTTCGGAAGGCTTGAGGATGAAACAGTTGCCGCAGACCAGGGCCATGGGCAACATCCACAACGGTACCATCACGGGGAAGTTGAACGGGGTAATGCCCGCCACAACACCCAGAGGCTGGAACTCGCTCCAGGAATCGATGTTCGGGCCTACGTTCTTGCTGTGCTCACCTTTGAGCAGTTCAGGAGCACCACACGCATACTCGACGTTCTCAATACCGCGCTGCAGTTCGCCAGCGGCGTCGTGGGAGATTTTGCCGTGCTCCTCACCAATGAGAGTGCAGATACGCTCAGCATGCTGCTCCAGCAATTCCTTGAAGCGGTACATGACGCGGGCCCGTTTCATCGGCGGGGTATCCCGCCAGGCGGGGAATGCAGCCTCTGCCGCGGCAATCGCCTCCTCAACAGTGGCCTTGCTGGCCAGGGCGACCCATTTCTCTACCTTGCCGGTAGCCGGGTTGAAGACATCCTGAATACGGTTGTCATCCAGGCGAACTTCGCCGTTGATCAAATGCCCGATCGTGTTCATCTAATAATCTCCTACTTCGAATTCAAAAAATGCGCTAGCTACGGTTAGTCGCGACACCAGCGTTAAGCACAAACGGGACAGTTCACCGCCAGAGAGCCTGGTACAGCTCCACCATCTCTTCTACGCTCGGTACTCGCGGATTGTTGCCTGGAGAGCCCGAAGCCAGTGCCTGTTCAGCCATGGTCGTCACCACTTCATCAAAGCGCTCGCGGGTCACACCAAACTCTTGGAGAGTTGGCACCGACAGGTCGCGATTGATCGCTTCCAGGAAGCTGACAAGCCGTGCATTGGCAACCGCATCCGGATCGCTTGGGCTTGCCACCCCAATGGAACGCGAGCATTGGGCATAGCGCTCCGGCGCAGACGAGATTGAGTACGCCGTCACGGACGGCAGGAGCATGGCGTTCGACAGACCGTGAGGCACATGGAAGAAAGCGCCGATGGGACGACTCATGCCATGCACCAGGGCAACGGAAGCGTTGGAGAACGCGATACCGGCCAGCGTTGAGCCGATCATCATGGCTTCGCGCGCCTCCTCATCAGATCCGTTTTCGTAAACCCGGCGAAGGTTCGGCCCGATCAAGCGCATTGCTGCCAGTGCTTGCGTATCGCTGTAAGGGTTGGCCTTACGACTGACGTATGCCTCGATGGCATGAGTCAGCGCATCGATGCCGGTATCGGCCGTTGTTCGAACAGGCAGAGTCAGCGTGAGCTTGTAGTCGATCAACGCGGCAACAGGCATGAAGCCCACACCTGCGCAGAGCAACTTCTCGTCAGTCTTTTCATTGGTGATGATCGTAAAGCGCGTCACTTCCGACCCGGTGCCTGCCGTTGTAGGAACAGCGACGATCGGCAGGCCTGCCTCGTTGACCTGGCGGGGGAAACGATAGTCCTGAATCTCGCCGCCGAACTTGCCCAGGATGGCAATCGCCTTGGCGCTATCGATTGGGCTACCGCCTCCAAGCGCGACAATCGAGTCGAAGCTCCCCTCTCGCACCCGGGCAACGCCGGCAGCGATGGAAGCAGCAGTGGGCTCGGGCACGGTGTCGTCGAACACCTCGGAAGGGATATCCCGCTCCGACAGCAACGAGGTCAGGCGCTCGGCATAGCCCAGCTTGACCATCACCTTGTCCGTGATGATCAAAGGTCGCCGGCAGCCCAGCGAGTTGAGCACATCTGGCAATTTGAGGCTGGCATCGCCTCCGATTTCCATGATTCGCGGCAGGATGGCTTGTACCGACATGGATCACACCTCCAGGCTTTTCAGAAGCCAATATTTTTATATAACGAGACAAAACGTATCGCTATTGGCTTTTTATGTCGAGGGTGTCTTGGTGATTTTTTTCGTGCCTGCAAGGCCGGCACTCTCGATTGCGAAGGGCAAAAAAGCTGCAAACCCATCTGCTACAGGGCTCTCAGGATTTGATGCACGGCTCAGATGTTCGGCGATGCGGCGATTCACACCGAACCATGCGCTGCGACTGTGCTGCGGGATTGTTCGCGGAGTGCGTCGAGGTTGCTTCAGAGTGCGTCTATCAGGATCGCGATGCGAAATTGTGAGGCAGTGACTCCGTCAGTTAAAAATCGAGTCACCGGTTCTTGCAGGGATGCGTAGAGCGCACGGAGAACCCGGGAAGCTGGAGCTGCCTGGTCACTCGACCAGCAGATCGAGCCTGAGGAATCAACCAGGTGCAAGATAGAGCGAGCAGCACCGTTGCGAATCAAGCGCGCAAGCTAACAGTGGCGATAACAGCCAAAACAACAAGCAGTAGACGTCAAGATTCATCACTGTCTAAAAGCCTTAGGCAATAACAATCCAATCAAGGAAGAGCAATCCCAAGCTACTTCCGGGCAGGTGATAAAATGCAATCCAACAATCAAAACAGTTCTCTCGTGACACCCAAAATCCGCAATGCGCGCATGGCAACCTTCTCTGGCTTCATGCTTCTGGGCGCCCTCTTCTACACGTGGTCTGTCGGCGTCACTGCATTTCGCAATCACCTTGGCCTCTCCGGGAGCCTGGGCGACATGGACTTCGGCATGCTGGCACTGGGTATCGCCGTGGGTGCTGCGTTCGGCGCTTTCCTGGTCGGCTACGCGGTCGACTACTTCAGTCCGCGAGCTGTATTGCGAGTACTCCTCTGCGCCTATCCGGTCTCGTTCATTTGCTTGGCGGTGGCCCCTGAATACTGGTTCGCCATGGTGTTCGCCTGCATGCTCGGTTTCTTGCGCGGCGCCACAGACACAGCCCTGAACGCGCATGGTGTGGAGGTCGAGAGGTACTATCAACGCCCCATCATGTCCTCTTTCCACGCCTTCTTCTCACTGGGTGGCTTCCTGTTCGGCTTCATCGCCAGCTACCTGGCCGGCTTCTCCACCGACAGTGCCATTATTCCTTTCACAACCGCAGGCGTGTCACTTGCCATCCTGGGTCTGATTACCAGCAAATTCATGCTCGGCAAAGATGACCTTCTGCCTGTACCAACACCAACCGGTGCTGCTGCCTCGACCAGCCAGATGGATTGGCGCGTACTGTCTCTGATGGTCGTATTCGGCCTCATCCTGATCGCCGGCATGATTGGTGAGAGCTCTGTCAGCGACTGGGGACAGGAATTCATGCACCGCGAGCGCGGCATGAGCATCACCACCGCAGGCATGGCCATCAGCCTTTACACTGGTGCCGGCTTCATTGCTCGCCTGACCGGTGACTGGCTGGCGGCGCGAATTGGCCGCGCAAGCATGCTGTTCCTGAGCTGCGTCGTATCGATCGTCGGCATGCTCTGTGCCACCCTTAGCAAAGAGCCGCTCATGAGCGTCGTCGGCTGTGCGCTACTGGGTGCAGGTCTGGCTTGCATCGCTCCTCTGATGCTGGGTGCGGCCGGCCAGAAGGATCCTGCGAACGCAGGCCGAAACGTGGGCATCGTCAACGGCATCGGTTTCTTCGGCATGCTCGGCGGCCCAGCTATCTACTCGCTGATCATTACCACCTACGGAATCGAAGCACTCTTCTACCTGCCGCTGGTACTCATGGCGATCGTCACCGTCATCGCCCCGCTGAGCGTACGCGCCAAGCCAGCTAACCAGGCGTGCACCACCCCCGGAAATCTCGCCGTGCGTTAAGCGCCGGCTCGCCAGGTCTCAGCACCACCCGCATAAACCAGGGGCTCCCTGGTTTATGCGTTATCAGGACGCCCTACTCCTCCCCCAAGGGTTCCTCCACCAGGCTCGACAGTTCCGCCGCCGCCTGCTGAAGGTTTGGCTGGAATCGGAGCAGATCCGCCAGGCTCTTCCTCACCGTCGGTGCATGCGCGTAGAGGCACGCCATGAGGCGCCCACTTGCATCCTTGATAGGCACCGCGCAAGCCACCATGCCCTCTACAAACTCCTCGTTATCGATACCGATCTCTGTCGACCTGATCTTCAACAGCTCAAGCTCCAGTTGCTCAGCACTGGTAATAGTATTTTTCGAGAGCCGCTTGAGGGCGAGATTTTGAAGTATTTGCTGGCGGCGAGACTTAGAGAATGTGCTCAAGTACAACTTCCCACTGGCCGTGCACCACATGGGAACATGCGCCCCCTCAGGAAGGTGCAACTGCAATGGCCAGTCACTTTGAACACGGTCGTAATACACCATATCAATACCGTCGGGCATCGCGATGCCACAAGTCTCATCCAACTCACTTGACAGTCGACGCAAAATTGATTGCCGGAGCGCCTTGTAGCGACTGGCGTAAATGACGCCCATGGCTATTTTATGAAGCCGCGCTGTTGGCACAACCAGCCCACGCATATTGGTTTGGAGATAACCATCAGCCTGAATCTGTTGAAGCAAGCGATGAATACTTGGCTTCGGAATATCCAACATAAATGCCAGGTCTGCCGGGGACAGGGCCGCCTTGGCCAGCGCGACAGCCTCGATAATCTCCATGACGCGCGAGATGGAGGATCCCTTAATCCTACCAGTGTTACTTTCACTCATTCAAAACACCATTTTGTCATAAGTCAGTTACGGAACATGCAGCGGCGTGCCCACCCTCAAAGACCTGAAACAGAGCGGATACATTGCTCGACACAGTAGACCGAACGTCGATTCTGACGCAGAATGTACAGGATTGAGACAGCAAAACTCAAAAATCGGAGAATGCCATTGAAAACCCTGCCTTGCTTCAGATGGCACAAAGCATGCTTGAGTTTTCAATCACCGTGTAGCTCGATGAAGTGTGTGCCCCCAGTTTCCTCCAGTATTGGGAGTGATACTGCCGAAGCTTACAGCTTGGGCGGGCCGCTATTCGTAGTGGAGGATTATAAGAAATGCCTGTAACGATTACGCCCAATCTAGTTGAACGCAGTCAAAACCGGTACGACTTGCAGCTCAATCTTCAGAAAAACTTAATGACGCTTGTAGAGTCCTGCCGTTCTGTTGCAGACCTGTGTCGAAAAGTTGATGTCAATCGGCAACAGTTCAACAAGTATCTCGCGGGACAGCACCTGCCTTCTCAGAAAATCCTGCAGAAAATCTCCAGGTATTTCATGATGGAGGTTGACGACTTATTCCGATCGCCCCTTGAGTTTAAAAGCTTCTACGAAGGATTTGAAAACGAACTGCCGATGGGGCTCCGCTCATCAAAAGAGTTCACGCACTTCTTGCCACTGGCCAAAAACTCGCCTGAGCAATTGAACGATTATCTGGGTGTTTATTACCGCTATCACAACTCGTCAATTTACAAGGGTCGCATTCTTCGCTCGGTCACCTGCCTGTACCGCGCTGAGTCGATGGTGCAGTACGTCACCGTGGAACGCTTCCCGCTGCTGGATGGCAGTGGAAAAATCGGCTGCTCGTTCACCTATCACGGGTTCTGCTTGTTGCTGGGCGACCGAATCTTCATGATCGACTTTGAGAGCAAGCAGCGCAACGAGATTACCTGCTCGATCCTTACGCCACAGCACCGACGCCCCATTCGCTTCCTCTACGGCCTGATAACCGGTGTAGCGTCCACGTCCTACCGGCAGCCGTTCTCTACGCGCATGGCGCTTGGATACGTGGACAAAGGGCTGATCCGCCGCGAGCACCTCAGGAACGCGACTGTGATACTGCCCAGCGACCTGTCCGTGCCGCTGGAAGTGCGCGAGTACATGACAGGGGATAGCTCGACCATCCTGTGGGGTGGTGAGGGCTGAGTCAGCACGCGCGCCACTCGCAAACCGGGCAAACGAAAAAAGGCTGGTCATCACTGACCAGCCTTTTTCATGAGCGCACGGTGTTACTCAGCAGCCGCACCGAACGGAACATCCTTACCGCCGTAGCGGCGAACACGAATGTTGGCCTGCTCGGCGTGGCCAGTGAATTTCTCCAGGATACACAGACGGGAGCAGTATTCACCGATCATGGCCGAGGCCTCGTCTGTGAGGATGCGCTGATACGTACAGGTCTTCAGGAACTTGCCAACCCACAGACCGCCGGTGTAACGAGCAGCACGCGAAGTAGGCAGCGTGTGGTTGGTACCGATCACCTTGTCGCCATACGCAACGTTGGTGCGGGCGCCCAGGAACAGCGCGCCGTAATTCTGCAGGTTGTTCAGGAAGTAGTCCGGATCACGAGTCATCACCTGGACGTGCTCGGAAGCCAGACGGTTCGCTTCCACGATCATCTCTTCCTGGCTTTGGCAGATGATAACCTCACCGTAGTTGTCCCAAGCCTTGCGCGCGATCTCAGCAGTGTCCAACAGCCCCAGCAGACGCTCGATCTCAGCCAGGGTGTCTTCACCCAGCTTGCGCGAGGTCGTAATCAGCACTGCCGGCGAGGTCGGGCCATGCTCAGCCTGACCTAGCAGGTCGGTTGCCACCAGCTCGCCGTCAACCGAGTCATCCGCAACAACCAGGGTCTCGGTAGGGCCAGCGATCAGGTCGATACCGATCTTGCCGAACAGCTGACGCTTGGCTTCTGCAACGTAGGCGTTACCTGGGCCAACGATCATGTCGACCTCAGGGAATTCACCGATACCCAAGGCCATCGAAGCAACGGCTTGCACACCACCGATACAGTAGATCTCATCGGCGCCGGCCAAGTGAATTGCAGCGATCACCGGAGCGCTTGGACGGCCTTCGAAGGGCGGGGAAGTCGCGATAACCTTCTTCGCACCGGCGACCTTGGCAGTAATGATGCCCATGTGAGCCGAGGCCAACAGCGGGTACTTGCCACTCGGGATGTAACAGCCAACCGTCTCAACCGGGATGTTCTTGTGACCCAGAATCACGCCAGGCAGCGTCTCGACCTCGATGTCTTTCATCGAGTTGCGCTGATGCTGAGCGAAGTTACGAACCTGCGCCTGAGCAAACTTGATGTCATCAATCTGCTGCGGGGTCAGCTCGGCCAGGCATTCGTCGATTTGCGCTTGAGTCAGGCGGAAGCTGGCGGGGTCCCATTTATCAAACGTTGCCGAGTATTGGTGAACTGCCACTTCGCCGCGGTTGCTGATGTCGGAAATCATCTCCTCGACGATTCGGCGTACTTGTACGCTGTCCGCCTCTCCAGCTGGCTGAGTGGTTGAAGATTTCAGATAGTACGCCATGGGTTGTTCCCTTTTGTTGATTTGCTTCGCCTAGGACGGATGCGCTCAAAATGAGCTTGGTTCTCCCATCCGATGAGCGAAGTATTCCCAAGAGTCCATAGCGCGCTCAATTTCGCAGCTCCAACCTGATTGACGCACAGTGACGCATTTGCAGGCGTAGTTTGAGAAAAAACCCAGCAGTCCCCGTACGGCAGGCTCAAGTCCCGGCGTAGCAGCCACAGAGATCAGGCAAGACCAACGGCAGAAAATCGAGATAGGCCACATAGACCTTGCATCGTGCGTCAGGTGTGACGTGCGACGCAGGTAAGAGCGCTTCAGCGTGCGTACTGCGGGGCCGGGAAAGAAAGGTCATTCTGTAACACCGGCCCTGCCCCCTCACGCGCAACGATCACCTCAACAAGTGACGGCCCATTGCTTTTCAGCGCCTTCTGATACACCGACTTCAATTGCGAAGCGTGCTCCACACGCCAGGCATCGAGCCCGAAATTCCTCGCAACCTCTGCGTAGTGTGGAGAATATGGTTTGCCATCTGGAAAGTTGAACTCGCAACCATAATGGCGCCCGAACACCCCGTTCTGCCCGTCGCGCAGCGACATGTATCCGCTGTTGTTGAACACGACGAACAGGACAGGAATGGTATGCATCACGCAGACCGCCAGTTCCTGGAGCGAGTGGAGGAAATCGCCATCACCGACCAGGCAGATGACTTGGCGAGCGGGCATGGCGAGCCTGGCGCCGATTGCAGCAGGAACTGCCCAACCGAGCGATGACGAGTCACCACACGTGAGGTGAGTGCGCGGGTGGTAGATGGGAAACATCTGGTGCACCGCCCCTTTGACGCCGCCTGAGCCTACAACGATGATTGCGTCGCTTTCGATCCAGTTGCGAAGCTCCAGCAGCGGTCGCTGCAGGTTGAAAGGAGCACAGTCACTGTTACTCAGCAACTCGACCTGCTCATCCCACTGCTGTCTCAGGGCAATAATTTCCTTCAGATAGGGCGCCCGCCTGGTGGCCAACTGCGTGCGTTGAGCCGCGGTGATTGCCGATCCAATTGCATCCAAGGCCAGCTTCGCATCTGCAACGATTGCCAGGTCGACGTCATGGCGCTTGCCAATCTGCTTTGCATCGATATCGATGTGCACCAGACACGCATGAGCAAGGGCAGAATCTCGTCCCCCGCCCCACCCCAGGTCCAACACATTCTCCAGCCGGCTGCCAACAGCCAGGATCAGGTCTGCACTACTCAAAAGACAGTTGCCACAAGTACTGCCTAGACGGCCGATAGCGCCGCCATTGAGGGCATGATCATCAGGGAATGCGCCCTTGCCACCGGATGTACTGACGACCGGAGCGTGCAGGTACTCGGCCAGTTTCACCAATTCATCAGTGACGTCAGCATTGATGACGCCACCCCCCACCAGAATCACCGGGCGCTGGGCATCACAAAGCAGCGCAGCAGCATTCGACACTACCTGCGCATCCGGACATGACTTGAGATTGGCCTGCCGCTGAACCGAGAAATCGAGTTTGGCTTCTGACGTGCCGATCTGCGCACTGACCGACAATGCAAGGCTGGCCGGCCCGGGCCGACCCGATAGCATGCTAACGAATGCCTGCCTCAGAACCTCCGGAATTGCGTCGACCTCGTTCACGTAGCAATCGACCTTGCAAAGTGTTGCTCTATCGCCTCGAGACGCGGTTTTCGCAGCGTCAACCAACGACCTTTCCTTATCCCCGCTCAGAACCAGTACGGCAGAAGAATTCGCTGACGCCGTAGCCAACGCACAGACAGCTTTAGACGTTTCCAGACCGGCTGGCAGTAACGCTGCCATCGGCCGTCCGCAGGCTCGAAAGAAACCATCGGCCAGATGAACGGCGCTCTGTTCCTGCATGACCTGGATGAAGGGAATCTCGGATCCAGGCTCAAGGAAGGCATCCACCATGGCCCAAGAACCGTAGCCGGGAATGCCAGCAACGTACTGTACCCCGTGGGCTTTTAGCGCTTTTGCCAGAATCTGGCCCCCAGTGAGCTTCATTGGAATACCTTCTTGTTGAACGCCGATGACGAGGTGCGAGCCTGCTGCAGGGAACACTTCCAGGACCGAAGATTATTTTTCCCATCAGGCGAGATCTCCATTTCGCACCCCTTGAAAAATCGACGCAATGAGACGCACACGTTCGGGCTCACCCACGCTTGAGCCCAAGCTCCACAAGATGAAGCCCGATGAAAAACATCGGAACTCAGTCTGTCAGGCGTAAGGGGGTTCGAAGAACTGCATCGCAGATTGGTAAGCGAGTTCAGCCATCTGATCCACCGCAAGCCCACGATGAATGCCCGATATGATCTCGACGCCCCAGGGCCCGTCAAAGCCCGTCTGCCTCACATTGTGAATGAACCCGCAGATATCGATCTCTCCGTCACCGATGAGCAACCTCTGGTGGTTGGACTGCTCTATCAGGTTGTCCGACATCACGAACATGGCGTCACTCAGCTCCACGCCCTTGATCAAAGGTGCTGGGATCTTGGCAATCTCGGACATCTCCATGCCACCATAAGCTACGTGCCAACTGTCGATGACCATGCCTGCGTTATCGTGCAAGCCTTGGGTGACTGCCATGACCTTGTCGATAGTCGATACTTTGGAAAACGGCATGAACTCGATAGCTACATCGATGGAGAATTCAGCTGCGACTTCGCACAAGGCCAGGAAAGAGGCCCGCATGCCCGCTACATCAAGGTCGCCCTGCTCCAACACACCAGCCCCACATTTGAGTCGCTGGGCCCCGATAGCCGCCGCGAACTCCAGAAGCTGCTTTCGCTTGTAGTCGGACGCTTGCTTTTTGCTTCCTTGCAAGTGCCAATCGGTCAGGAACTCGACTTCAGCGTACTCCAGGCCATGCTCTTTGAGCAGATTGGCGACTTCTCGAATACCAATGGTCTGCTCCAAGTGAAGCAAATCAGCATAGGTGAACCCCAGCCCACTCCAACCGGCCTTACTTGCTGCAGATACACGATCCTGAAGGCTAAAAGTGGCGACCTCACTGGGCGCGCCAGGAAACGTGTTCCCAGCCAGTGTCCAGTACGAAGCGATCAATTGAGTTTTCTTGTTTTTCATGCAGAGCACCTGAACTCAAGAACATGGCAGTGAGCAACCTGATCAAGCAGGCAATATGGGCAATTGCGGCAGTTGGCCGAAACTTCGCAGCCCATGAAATCGCGACGCAGATCGACGCACAGCGTTGTGCTCCCAGATTTTTCCAGAAGGATTGAATCGCCACGGATGCTGCAGACACCTTCTTTACCTGCGTGGCCGCCCTCGGTAGCCCACGAGCGAAGGAATGCCGCGCCCGCAACGCACCTGCAGCGAGGCAAGAAAAGATCGTGGCCATTTGCTATATCGCCGAGTGCCTACTACTTTTCCAAGCGCCACCGTCGCGTCACCAGGAAGGTGGCCACCTCCCCCCCCCAGTCCATGCAGCAAGGAGCTCTCAGAATGGGTATCAGTGCCAAAGTAAATGCTGAGTTTTTGATCGACAACAAGACCTACAAAGCTTCGCTCAACATCCCCAACTCCGCACCGACTGCCGATAAGCCGTTCATCTTCACTGTCACCTCCAAAGGCGAAGCCGCAGACGCGGTACTGCAGACACTTCTCGAAGTCGCTGTCGGCGCCACCGACCAGGTATACGTTGCGGTTGCACCCCCCATGGACCTGATCTCCGACGCCATTGGTGGTGACGCCAAGGTCGTCCAGGCGCTCAACGTTGAAGTCTCCGAAGGCAAATACAAAGACGGGAAATTCGAAGTCTAGGCCTGACTCCTCCACGGTGGGGCATGTCACTATGCCCCACCGCATTGATGTACCTGCCTGCGGGAGGGCCCCTCGCCCATGGATATCCGCGTTACGGCGCACTTTGCCTGGTCGGAGATTTTTGGTCGCAAGATCGCCGCCCGAAGCAAGTGCCAGCTGGACCTGTCACGCCAGTACAGCCTGATCTATGCAGACCTGGGAGCAGAGGATGCACAGGGGTGGAATGTTCTCGCTGAACTCAACAAAGCCTTCGATATCGAGCTTCCGGCCGAATATCTGAGGGTGATGGATGCCGGGTTCTTCACATTCAGTCATTTCGGCAACGGGGCGGTCCCCCCGAACACCTCTTTGGACAAGATTTTCCCGCAATCGCCGGTTCCACTCAGTGTCTCCAGTGCCACCGAGCCGATGACCAATACAGCGGGGTTTTGGCTGACGGTAAGCCTCGACGATATCAAGCTGTTCGGCAGCCTGATCGAAATAGGGTACGCCTCGCCCTCTGGCGACGGTGACAAGCTCTCACTCTCCGCGGTGCTGGCTAGAGGGACTGTCGCCGGCAAGGCGGTGAGTGACGCGATCTACTTGGCCAGCTTGCCGAACATCCGCTTGTTCAAGCTGTTCGGCTTTGAAGAGGTCGAGGTTCGATATCGCTTCAAGGAAGCCAGACAGCTCAATGTCAAAGGCAAGCTGCGTGTGTCCCTTTTTGATGAGAAGCAGTATCTGTTCGAAGGGGTACTGAACTCGGACGAGGTCAACAGAACCTTCTCAGCCTGCTTGAAAAGTGCCGAACCCGATCAAAGCGTTACCAGGCTCTTCGGCGACCAGATGCGTGGCATTACCTTCCAGCGCCTGGTGTTCGGGATATTCGCTCGCTATGGCGACAACGATGATCAACGAACATTCCAGGTCCAGGGTACGGTCAGAGTCGGCTCAGCCCAGCTGACCGGGTACATCTACCTGCACAACGGCAAACCCCAGGTGGCCAGCATAAAAGTCGACAAGGCACTGTCGATCGGTGATGTGTTCAACCAATGCATCCCGGGGGCCCTGTGGCCGACCTCGCTCATCGACATCACCTTCAAGGCAGGCAGCGAGCTGTATTACCGCTCGGCCGCAGGAAGCCAACTCGCAAGCCTGGAGACATTCTCATGCCCTGCCGAGGGGGACCTGCCCGATCGTCAACTTAGCGCCAGCATCGACTACCAGAATGGGTTCAACATAAGGGCGCTGTTCGACCTGACACTCGTCAAGACCCTGGAAGTGGTCGGCACGATCCAGATTGCCGAGGATGGCGTCACTGCCGATATCAGCCTGGGCAAGCCCATCGACCTCTTCATCGTGACCATCGCGGCATCACGCGCCTCACAGCCCATCGGCGGGCCTGCGTTCGAGCTGTCTACCGTCGAGAAGAAATCCTCTATGGGTTTCGTTGGCAGCCTATGGTTCATGCAGGAACAATTTGGCGTCGACGTCCGCGTGAAAGCCACCAGAAACGCGAAGGGAAACACCCAGGTCGACGGTACGCTCACGGCGCTATCGAACTACCCACCGTTCCTGCCCGCTGGCACATCCCTGGGGCTTCGGTACAGCAAGGACGGTGGCTTCCAGGTGACGAACTGGCCAAGTTTCGAGTATCTGACCAACGCCATCGATTTCATCAAGACACTGCAGAAACTCTCCGACCAGGGCAGCGCCGGGTGCGGCAAACTCGTCGGGTTCGCCTTCGAGAAGCTTCTACAGTCAAAATTCCGCGTGAGTGTCTCGTTTGGTACCCAGGAAAATGATGAGGGGGTAACGCTGGTCCTCGATGGGTCCTATACGCTCTGCGTCGCGCAGACCTCCCTCACCGCGGTAGCGATTCCATTTCCAGGGTTGGTGTCGATCCCCCTACCCAACTCGATCAGCTTTTCCGAGTTGGGCAACTACATCGAACGTGCTCTGGCTGCAGCAGCTGAATCATTTGTCAAAGCCCTGGTGAAAAACCGAGAGGCCATTGCTGCCGTCATTGGCCTCACCGCGGGAAAAGCCGCGGCCTCCTATGCCGCTACTCTTGCCTGCCAGGCCTTGATCGACGGTGTAGCAGCAGATGCTGTTGTTGCGACAGCTGCAGAGACCCTTGCCGCAGCCACAGCCGCAGAGGCGGGGGCCGGCGCTGCTGGGGCCCTGGTCGCCGGGGCCGTAGTCGCGGTTGCAGATTTCTTTGCTGGCACAGGCACAGGGACTGGCACTGGCACTGGCGGCACAGGAACAGGAACAGGAACCGCGACACAGAGCCCGCCTGTTGATCCGCGAGTCACCATCACCAACCGTGTGGTCACTCTGACCTGGGGGGGTGGCCAGGGCAATGCGCGCTATCACGCGCAATTGCTCGACAGTGCCGCGACCATCCTGCTGAACAACCCGGACCTGGCGGGTGCGGCCCGGCAGACCCAGTTCGAGTTTGGCCCAGAGTGGCCTTCAGGCCCTTACACGGCCCAGGTCCAGGGTGTTCATGAACAATCGGCCACCCGCTGGGCGGCGGCTCCCTTCAACCGGCTGACAGCGCCGGCCCAACCCAGCGCTCAAGCAGACACCACGGTCCCGGCGCCAGCATATGGAGTGCAGCTGAGTTGGCCACCGATTGCCGGGGCCTCCTCGTACGAGCTCTCTACCCGCCTGCCCGGGAGTGCGACCGATAGGGTCCAGATCGAGCCCGGCGCAGATCAGTCGCTCCCACCTGCGACATACGCATTCATTTTCGAAGAGGCTTCCCCAGCGGGGGATTATCGCTTCAGCGTAACGGCCAAGGGTGGGCATGCATCCGTAGCGAGTCCAGACAGCGAGCCGCTGACGCTTGTACGTCCAGGCCAGCCCCAGGACTTCCAGGCCAGCAGTATCGGCAGCAATGTTGCGTTGCGCTGGCGTTCGGTTGCTGGTGCATTGCGCTACCAGGCATTGGCGCAGAAGAAAGGGGCTGCCCCTCTGGTTATTGAGCTGCACGCCCGGGAGGAAAGCGGCGTCGAGCATGCAGACTTCGCTCTACCCTGCCCTTCGCATTCGCCTTCCGTTTACCAGGTGCAGGTCTGGGCGCTGCCTGGCGCTGACCAGGTGAACTACGTAGCGGGCGTGCCGTCGGCCGTCGTCGAGGTGACGATTACGCCCTATGCAACCGCATCAGAAATGGCCACCGCGCTGCATGCCCTCACTATCGAGGGGAGCGCGTGCGGTACGCAGTTGATAGCGGCATTCCCGAACCTGACACCGGACACTTTGGCCATCGCCATGGCGCAAGGCGGCTACCCGGCCATTGAGACCAGCAATGGCCTGCTTGCTGTGTGGCCTGATACCCCACCTCTTGAGCTGGCGACCGTACTTGCCCTGGCGTATCCCGATCCGTTGCAGTTTGCCGCCTCCCAGCGTGACCAGGGCGTGCCTGGAGAGCTGTGCGCAGTCAATCTGTTGAAGGCATTCCCACAGCTTGGCGTATCAGAGATGGCGCGCGCCATGGCAAAGGCAGGTTACCTCGCAACGGACACCGCGACAGGCCTCAAGGTGGCGTACCCCGCCATCTCGCCTGTGGAGCTATCAACTGCGCTGGTGCTCGCTTATCAGTGACGCCGCCATGCCGAGCAAGAAGATCCACCGTTCAACTGCGTCATTCACCCCATTACAAACAGCGACTACGACAGGTAAACAGCATGAGCACCGAAACCCTGATCAGCATACTGCAGTCTCTTAAGCAACAAGGGCTGAGCCCCCTAGAGGCGGTCAAAGAGGCACTGGCCCAGCTCCAGTCACATGCCCGAGGGGCTACCACCGACAACACCGCAGTGGCCGAAGCCGTGGTCGAGGTTTTCTCGCCCCTGACCGCGACCCAACTCGCAATCATCCTGCACACCACCTATCCGGACCTGACTGCGCTTGACGTCGGGAAAACCATTCTCAACCCGAAAGTGCTGCCAGCCACACCGGCCACCGAGATGAATGAAGCCCTTGGCAAAGCGGGTTTCGACGCCTCCAGCGTCAGTGATGCAGTGAACATCCTGTATCCGGTCACCGTGACCATTCAGGCCAATCAAGCCTGGCAGCAAAGCGGCCTGACCGTGACTGGCCGCCAGGTCACCCTGATTGCAGCGCAAGGCTCCTGGACTTCCAACCCGGCAACAGGGAAAACAGGCCCGGCCGGCAACACGAACTATCGCGCCAAGCAAGGCTATACCCTGCCAGGCCAGTTCGAGGGGGCCCTGATCGGCCGCATTGGCGACAACGCACCGTTTCTGGTTGGGCCTCAGGTCAAGGTGCCGGCAGGACAGTCGGGGGTCTTGCAACTGTGCATCAACGATGACCTCAACGGGATTTATGGTGCGGGCCTGACGGACAACGTCGGTAGCATGCAGGTAGACATCCGCACGCAAGGCGAATAGCCGATGCTGCCAGCCCGGTGGCTACCTCACCGGGCTGGCAGCCTCATTGCCCCGGCGCGCTGCCACGCTCCCCGAAGAGCAGCGTCACATTGACCCGTTGATTGAGGTAGCCCGGCCGGAAAGCCAGTGGCGCGGTGGCATGGAACAGATCTGAGTTGAAAATCACAGCGCGATTGCACCTGTAAGGGATGACTGTGCGCCGGGCTCCAGCCTCCTTCAGAAAGGCAGCAATTCGATCACCTTGGCGATTGTAGGTTTCGAAATCCCAGTCAGAGGGCGCCTCGACGTCGTAGACCACAAGCCCTCCCGAGTCGCGGTCAAGGTTTGCCTCGTCCGGCGTGATCCAGAAGTTCACGTTCACAGCGGCAAAGTCTGCATGGGGGTGTGTCGCAGGCTGGTCATGCTGGTACTTGAACCCCCACATCTGAAGCAATGGGTGATGTTTGCCGATAAGCTGGGGGAAGCAACGCCGAATCTCATCGGCAACCTGCAGCAGAAGCGGGCAATTGAAACCCTCCCTGAAGAACGCGCCGAGCCGACCATGAGCATATCGGTCGGTATGCCAGATGGTGGACTGCAAACAGAACGCCTGCACAAGCGCCAGTGCATCAGCAGACAGGAAGTCGTCGATCACGACCAGGCCCAGGGGGCTCTCCAGGTAATCGCGTTCAGCTCGCAGCAGCGCCTGGCTCATCTTCAAGGCCCCTTCTTGCAGTCGCGGAGCCTGCAACTGGTGCACATTACGCCCGTAGCTCGGGGGCAGCGCAGCGACGTTGGCCGGGGGTGTTGCCAAACTGTTGGGCTGTTCGAATGGTTGGAGAGCTGCCTCATAGCTAGCAATCTCCGCCTCAATACGCGGACCAATCAGCTGGTGGTCTCGCAAATAGCGTAACTGCTCCAGGTCGTGGGCCAGCTTCGCCCGCGAAGCCCTCGGTACAGCACCACGCCCTTCGCAGGCACCGGGTTGAGACAGGCTGCGCTCGTCACCACGAACTA
Organism: Pseudomonas sp. VE 267-6A; assembly: GCF_024126555.1. Lineage (NCBI taxonomy): Bacteria > Pseudomonadati > Pseudomonadota > Gammaproteobacteria > Pseudomonadales > Pseudomonadaceae > Pseudomonas > Pseudomonas sp. VE 267-6A. The sequence goes on along the minus strand of NZ_JAMYBY010000006.1, from coordinate 164,826 downwards.
CAGAGGCATAGTGCGCAGCCCACAGGCCCGCAGCGTCAAGGTCGTGAGTACGCAATGAAGTGCTGACGAGTTGCTCCAGGATCTCTGGATCGCGCGGGTACAGTTCGCCGAGGACCTTCCACATGCCACGGGCCGAATCGTGCTGGCCCATGTGGCCATACAGCGTGGCCAGCAAAAAGGCCAGGTTGGCCCTGGCCAGGTCGAAGGCAGGCTGCAGGTTGATCGCAGCCTTGTAGCTCGAAATTGCGTCCTCGTTGCGCCCCGATTGCTGCAAGGCCCAACCCAGGTTGTTATGGCCAACAGCCCAGTCAGGACACTGCTGCACAACGGCACGAAAGCATGCCTGTGCGGCATCGAACTCGCCCTGATCGCACAGGGTACAGCCCTCCTCCAGCAGCACCGATACGGTCTGCTGCGCGCAGCCATTGCCTGCAGCCTCTGGCGTGGTGCGCAGGGCACCATATTTCGCCATCCAGACTTGCGCACTCACGCAAAGCCTCTGAACGGGTCAAGGGCAGCCTTCATCTTCATGGCGCGACCGAAAGCGTCCTTGTCGGTACTTTCAGCAGCCTCATTCCCGTCATCGCCAATCGCGGCGCTCGCACCGCCAGTGTCATTCAACGCAGCCCAGGCTGGCTCGGTCTCAAGAGACCTTGCGCCGTAGGCTCGAATCACACCGGTTATGTTTGTGCTATCCCTTTCAGCGTGCATGGTCCGTCCTTGGAATCGAGCATCAGGTGGCTCGTGGAGCCGGGTTACGAAACGCCAAGCATAGCCACTGTATAGCCACCATCCACTAAAAGCGCAGCTACAGGTGGAAATGCCCCGCAGCCTCGGGCTGATAGAGCACCTTCCGGATCTCGATCCGGCGGGTTCGATCAGCGATTCGCCAGTCGATGGCGTCCCCCTCCTGATAGCCGAGGATGGCGGTGCCGATGTCGGAACACACCGAATGCTTGCCGGTGCTGCTGTCCGCGTCTTCGGGGTAGACCAACGCCACTTCGATCTCCTCGTCGTCCAGCTGCAACAAGGCCCTGGAGTTCATCGTGACGACATTGCGCGCCACCTGCTGCGGCTTCACGACGATGGCCCGCTCGAGCTCATGCTCGAGTTCCACCACGGTCGGGCCTTCCTCTAGCGCGATCAGGCCCTCGAGCCTGGCCTTGTCGATTTCTGTGATGTAGATCCCGGTGGAGTCGCCCACGGCACCTTCGCGCAAGAACGTGAGGTAGCGCCCCATCGTCATGGCAAATGACTTCAATGTCGGGGTTTCGCTCTCCAGCACAAAGCCGCTGCGTACAAAGGCTTTCAGCGAGCGCGTGTTGTCCGGGTGAATCTTGGCGATGAGCTTCTTGGCCCGCATGTCGAGGAAGGCCAGTTTCATGCCTTCGCGAATCGTACGGGCGCCAAGGTTTCGGCCCCACTTGTCGCTGTCTCCGATGACCAGGACGATCTCGCAGTTGGAGCCAGTCTTGACGAGGCGGACAAAGCCGACCGGGGCGTCATGCCGGTCATAGGCCATGAAGAATCGGCCGCCCCGATTGAATAGATGGGTCAGGATCGGCAATTGAGTCCGATCGATGGCTTGTTCGATGGAGCGAGAAACATCACGCGAATCACTCAGATAGCAGGTAACACGTTCGTCTTCCAACCAGTCCATCAACGTCAGCGCATGTGCCCGGGTAATTTCAGGGCACAGCGAAATGAAAGGCCTGTTCATCTTCACCACACTTGATATGCAAAGGATGAAAGCCCTTCATGGCGATTGCCATGACGGTTCTTTCGGCAACCGGCCATCTTAAGACATAACGCCAGAATGGCGAACAGGTTGCGCACTTTCCTCCACCCCTCACCGCCTGCGTCCGAACGTCGCAGCAAAGTGACTTGGCAAATGCCGCGCAATGCTTAAAATCTCGCCTCCTTTTCTACAGTCTGCAGGTGGCATCGCCCTGCCCTGGCTGGCCCTTTCCTGCCGTTCGATACATCGCGCGTACTGCCCGAAGGCGCCGTGCAGCAGGTCACTCGAGGTTTTTATGTCTCCGCGTTTGCTGGCCATGGCGCTGGCGCCCCTGCTGGGCCTGTTCATCATCGCCCTGGGCAATGGTGCCTTGTCGTCCTTGACCACATTGCGCCTGGGCGAAGCCGGAGAATCGGCCACGATGATCGGTATCGTCGCCTCGGCCTACTTCATCGGCCTTACGCTAGGCGCCCTGTTCAACGACCGGCTGATCCTGCGGATCGGCCATATCCGTGCCTACAGCAGCTTCGCCTCGCTGATTGGCGTCACCATCCTGCTGCAGGGCATGTTCTATGACACCTGGGGCTGGTTCGTGCTGCGCCTGATCAACGGCTGGGCCACTGTCGGCGTGTTTCTGGTCATTGAAAGCTGGCTGCTGCTGGCCGGTGACGCAAAGATCCGCGGGCGCCTGCTAGCGCTCTACATGATCGCCCTGTACGGCGCTGGCGTGCTGGGCCAGGCAACCCTGGGCGAGATCACCGGTTGGGGCGACACGGCGCCATTCATGGTCGCCGGCATGCTCGCGTCCTTGTCGGTGCTGCCGATCGTGATCCTGCCGCGGGTGTCGCCGCTGCTCGACCAGGTCGAGCCGCTCAAACCACGACAGCTGCTGGGGGTGACGCCTACCGGTTTGGTGGGTTGCTTTGGCTCAGGGGTGGCCATTGCCGCCGTGTATTCGTTGCTTCCGCTGTACCTGCAGCGTATCGGCCACGATATCGGCGAAGTCGGCAGCCTGATGGCCTGGACGATTCTCGGGGCAATGCTGCTGCAGTATCCCGTAGGGCGCTGGTCCGACCGCAGGGGCCGCCTGGAAGTACTGACCGTGCTTGCGGCGGTATGCAGCGTGCTTTCGCTGGCCGTGGTACTGCTGCCGCTGTCCGCGACGCTGCTGGCCGCACTGCTGTTCCTGCTGGGCGGCGGCGTGTTCGCGCTCTACCCGGTAGCGGTCAGCCATGCAGCAGACCGCGCGTCGCCCGAGGCGCTGGTACCCATGATTCAGGGCCTGCTGCTGATCAACTCGCTGGGCTCTGCCATGAGCCCGCTGATGATCTCGCCGGTCATGACATCGCTGGGCGAAAACGGGCTGTTCTGGGCCTTCGCGGTGGTCAACCTGAGCATGGTGACGTTTTTCGTCTGGCGTCGCGGCAAGCGCCCGGTACCGGTCAATCCTGCGCCGTTCACGGCCTCGGCAACCTTTTCGCCTACCGGTGCCGAGTTGCGCCTGACAGAAGACCTGATGCAGGCCGTGCAGGATCACCCGCCGATGCCCGATGCGGTCAACGGCCAGGCCGCCCCCAAGCCCGCGCCACACTGCGAGCCTGGTTGAAAGAGGCTACAGTGGAGCGTCCCGAGACCCCGAACGCGTTGATCGAGCGTTCACCTTGGGTCGAGAGGCACTGCTTCAGCAGTCGACAGCCTCTTGCGCAACTCGCAATCTGCTCGAAACTGCCGGAGGACGCATGAACCGTTTCAATCCACGAAAGCTTGGGCTGTCAAAGTGGACCGCCTGCCAGCCGGTCAACCGTGAAAAGCACTTCCTGGTCACCGAGTTGATTTGCGATGAGCACGGCACACCCCTGCAGATCGAACTGCAGGCCGTGCACAGCGGGCGAAAACAACTGCTCGACTGGCAGGAACTCAGGGATAGCCAGCGCTGGAAAATCGGATGGTGCTGAACGGCACATTCTGGGTATGGGACGATCAACCGATCGCCTTGTGAATCCTTTGACTGGCAGCATGGATCTCGCAAACCAGTTGCCTCACCGCCTCCTCAACCGTGCCTTCATTACGGCACAGCACCCACCCGTTATCCGCAACCGCCTGCTCGAATGCCTGCGTGGCAGCAACCTGCTCCTCCAGGCTGAACATCACGGTACTGCCCAGCCCTCGCGTTCTGGCCGCCGCCCTCGCCCACGAAATCTGCGGGCTGGTAACCACCCCGACGTGCAGGTCCGGCACACTCACCTCGCGCTCGAGGTTCAACCGCAGAATCTCGGCAAACGGCACTATCCGGCGAAACGCCGCATCCGATGGATACCAGCGGTCGATCAGGATGATGCTGTTGGGCGGCTGCCTGGTCAGCACCTGGCGGGAAATCCAGGCCCTGCTCTCGGCAAGGCGTTCGCAAACCGCCCACTCCAGCGACCGGCTGGGGTTTCTGACCAGTGCGTTGACGAGCGCCATCGTCTCGCCCCGGCCGGGGTCGCTGTTTTTCTCGGACAGCCGGACCACCTTTCTGCCGTCAGCCCGCAGTGCCTGGGTCACGGCTTCCAGCAGCGTGGTCTTGCCGGTTCCCTTGGGGCCATCCAGCGAAACGAAAAGCGGACGGTTCATTGTTGTTGCGCCTCTGGTTGTGTCCATCAGTCATGAGCCGGCATTCTTGCACACCCGCTCCCCAGCAGACACCGAGGCACCGCCGTCAATGGACCCGACACTCACCCAGGCCCTTGCGCAACTGCGCAGCGCCCTGCCCATCGGCCTGCGTCACGCCCGGGCCCTGCTGCAACGCTGCGCCGGCAACCCGCAGCAGGCCGCCGAGCTGTACAAGGCCGAACTGCTGCAGGTGCTGATGGAAAAATCCGGGCTGCCACACCACCAGGCCCGCCAGTACCTGCACAGTGCGGGCTACGACCTGAGCCGCGCCTTGACCGCCCTGGACGAAGCGCGTTTCACCCTGACCCAGCGCATTCTGCGCCACCATCACCAGGACAAACCACGCGCCCTGGACCTGATCGCCCAGGCCATCGAAACCGCCGGACAGCTGCCCCGCCAGTACTGGCTGGATTTCGAGCGCCTGGATCAACTGCCCCCGGCGCTGCGCTGCTTCATGGTGATCCACGAATGGCTGGCCTTCGAGCAATGGGAAGGCTTTGACAGTGCCCTGCACTTTCACCTGCCCCAGGCCATCGCCCAACTCAGGCACCTGCAGCTCGATGCCCTGGCGAACACACTGGAGCAGGCCGATCAGCGCCAGCAGCACCTGCGCCAGGCCCATGCCGATGAACGCCACGTCGAGCTGGCCATACGGGTCCAGCAGGACCCGCTCTTCGACGCCTGCCAAACCCGCTTCAACCAGCAGCGCACGCAGCTCGACGAGCAGCTGTACGCGTGGGTGGAGCGGCACATGGCGCAGTTTCCCGCTTGAGCCGCGCCCCTGCAGCGCGCAAGCCGGTAGACTGCCGCCCTCCCCGACGGACCTCGGATTCCCCCTCATGGAACTGCACTACCGCATCACCCCCGACCACCTCCAGTCCTTGATCGCCGAAGCGCTGAAGCAGGAACTGCTCAAGCAGGACGCGCAACAGGCCCGCGCCCTGGCCACCTTCGCCAGGTGGCAGAGCCGCCTGATCGGCCCGCTGATGTTCGCCCTGTGCCTGATCGGCGCCCTGCTGGCAGTGTATCTCCCGGAGCGACGCATCACCCCGGAGAAAGCCATCGCCCTGCTGCTGTTCACACTGGTGTTCATCCCGCTGTGGTGGCGCTTTTCCGGGCGCTGGGTCGGCCACCTGCAAGCGCGGATCGCCGCCAACCACGCCAAGCCCCGGGCACCGGTACGCGGGCTCAACCAGCGCCTGATAGAGGCCAGGCTTCGGGCACCCCTGAAATCGGCCCAGGACACGTACAAGCTGAGCTTCGATGATCAGGGCTTCACGCTGGACAAGGCCCGGGGCGGCAAGACGGTCCTGGCCTGGGAGCAAGTCGTACACCTGCTGGAAACGCCGGACTTCTACCACGTGGCGAGCGCAGACATGCGCGCCAAGGGCATGGCCTGCCTGATTGCCAGGCACAGCGAGCTGATGCCGGCGCAGGACTATCAGCAAGGTCTGCAGGCGTTTCTGAGCCACTGCCCGGTCACGGCTAGCGCTCCGGCCACGTCTTGCCCCTCAACCCCGAAGTAGCCCTCGGCCGGCCTGGGCGCAGGTGGTAATTCGGCCAAAGCACAGGGAAGCAATGCCATGGCAACGCGCCGGTGCTGCATGCAGCCACGGCGAACGTATAAGGTAGGCCGCACAACAATCCAACTGCCAAGGAGACAGCCATGACCCTGTTCTGCCGGCTTAGCCTGCTGTTGCTGATCGTGGGAATGCTGCTGGGCGAGATCGTGATCGCCAGCGTGGGGCTGGTGGGCGTGTGCGGTGCGGCGCTGTACATCAGCATCCGCGAGGACACCCCGCAGGCGCCCCCCGCCGAGCCGGAGTTTCTCGCCTAGCCGTTCAAGGCTGCAGCGGTTCGGCGCCCTTGACGAACATCTGCGCCGTGACAATGCAGCACTTCTCGGCCTTCTTCGAACTGAAGGCCTTGTGGTCGAGCGCCCATTCCAGCCAGAAGCCGTCGATCAGCGCGGTGATGGTCAACGCCGCGCTTTTGGCGTCTATCTGCGTGCCCTGTGCCTTGCCGATGGCCTTGAACACCGACTCCAGTTCCTTGCGATAGTCGGCATAGAGCTTCTTGTTCAAGGCGCGCAGCTGCTCCGACGATACCGCCGCCCCCCAGAACCCCAGCCAGGTGGTGAGGATGAACTCGTTGAAGATCTGCCCGCGAAACGAGGAGCGGATGATCGCCAGCAGACGGTCCTCGGGCGTGCCGCCCTGCACCGCCAGGTACTTGCGGGTTTCTTCGCGCAGCTGGTCGGTGAGTTCCTGGTAGGTCGACAGCATCAGCTCTTCCTTGCTGGAAAAGTGATGGCCGATCAGCCCGATGGACACCCCGGCCTGCGCGCAGATGCGCTCCAGGGTACTGCCACTGTGGCCATAGCGGGTGATGCACTGCATCGTCGCCTCGATGATGGCCTTGCGGCGCGTCTCGGGGTCGATGCGGGTTCGACGCTTCCTGGGTTGGGTTACTTCGGGCTCACTGCTCATACGTCAACAACCTGTGCACTGCGGGGCATGGCCCCGGTCTCCGGACAGCGGCTACATCTCAGTCGCCAAGCGAGGCGACAATTTAGCAACTTTTGCCCGGGCAAGTGACAGGAAATGGCGATTGCCCCGGCGTGCGTCGCGCACGCCGGGGCAATCGTCGACAGGCTCAGTTGGCGGTCAGGCCGCGCTCCAGGTCCTTGTCCAGTTCATCGATGCGCGACAGCTCCGCCGCGATGTCCTGGGTGCGGCACAGCCACCCGTAGACCAGCGCCGACACCACCAGGCCCACCAGCATGCTGATGTCGGCGCCATCGAGCAGCGTGGTCACGTAGCCGGTATACAGCCCGGTGCTGGAGAACGGCAGCATGGCCACGAAGCCTGCCACGTAGGCGCCGATGCCACGCCAGTTCCAGCGCCCGTAGATCCCGTTGGGCTTGAAGATCTCGGTAATCGAGAACTTGCCGTGGCGTACCTTGTAGAAGTCCACCAGGTTGATCGCCGTCCACGGGGTGAACAGGTACAGCAGGATGGCCAGGAAGTCGCCGAAGTCCTTCACGAAGTTGTCCGAGGCGGTCATCGCGATGGCGATCGCGGTACCGCCCACCAACAGCATCGAGACGATGCGCTTGAACAAGGTGGAGGTCTGGGTCTTCACCGTGTCGGCGATACTCAGCAAGGTGATCGAGGCGCCGTAGAAGTTCTGCGCCGCGCTGGTCACCAGGCTCAGCACCGCCAGGATCAGCAGGCATTCACCGAAGCCGCCGAACAGTGTGTTGCCCAGCATCACCAGGCCCTTGGCCAGGTTCTGCCCCGGGCTCAGTGCCGCGGCCAGGGCGCCGATCAGCATCATCCACACCCCGCCGATCATCGCGCCCATGTAGGTCCACCAGAACGACGAGCGCACGCTGACGTTGGCCGGCAGGTAGCGCGAGTAGTCCGACACGTAGATCGCCCAGCTCAGCTGATACGCGGCGGCCACGAAGAACTGCGCCAGGAACGGCGTTGCCTTGAAGTCCGAGACGCTCAGCTGATCGGCTGGCAGCTTGACGAAGAAGAACAGCCCCACGGTGAACACCAGCATCACCGCGATCAGCACGAACGCCAGCAGCCGCTGCACCTTGTGGAAGGTGTTGTAGCCGGCAATCGCCATGACGATCGCCAGCAGCGAGAAGGCGATGGCCGAGCCGTTTTCAGGAACGTCGAACAGTTCGTGCAGCGTCTGGCCCACCAGCAACTGGTTGAAGGCGTTGTAGCCCACGTAGGTGGCGATGGCCACCACATACACCAGCAACGCGCCCAGGTAGCCGAATTGCGGGCGCGACTGGATCAGTTGCGGCAGGCCCATCTGCGGGCCCTGGGTGGAATGGCCGGCCATGAACAGCGTGCCGAAGGCGCAGCCCAGGAAGATCGCCACCGCCGACCAGAACAGGTTGGCGCCCATGCCGACCCCGATGATGCCCACCGCCAGGGTGGTCAGGTGCGCTTCCCCGCAGAACCAGATGGGCCACAGGTGCCACGCCTTGCCGTGGCGCTCTGCGAGCGGGACGTAATCGATGGAGCGTGTTTCAAGGTTCAGGCGTCCCTTGGACGCCGAGTGGGAGGCAGACATGGCAGTTGCACCTTTTTTTATTGGTCTGGTTGCACGGCTAAGCGGAAAACAGCGAGTTCATCAATCGCGGGCGTGGTTGATCGCCTGGGTCAACAGCGCCTCCAGTTGCGCCTGGGTGCTGTCGCGCGGGTTGGTCAGCCGCGCCGGGTCGCCCATGGCCTTGCGTGCCACGGCGCCGACATCGGCCTGGCGGACCCCGAGCTCGGCCAGCGACCTGGGAATCTCCAGGCGGTCGAGCAAGGCGCACACGGCGTTGTAGAAGGTCTCGAACTCGGCGTCCGGCAAGCCCAGGGCCTGCGCCACCGGCATCAGGCGCGGGGTGATCTGCGCCTGGTTGTAGCGCAGCACCACCGGCAGGATGACCGCGTTGGTCAACCCATGGTGGGTGTTGTAGGTGGCGCCCACCATATGGCTCAGTGCGTGCACCAGCCCCAGGCCCTTGAGAAACGCCACGCCGGCCAGGCACGAGCCGATCAGCATGTTGCCCCGCGCCTCCAGGTCGTGACCGCGTTCGACGGCGGTGTCGATCGAGCCCCACAGCAGCGTCAATGCCTGCAACGCGGCGCCATCGCTGAGCGGGTTAAAGCTGGGCACGAAGTAGGCTTCCAGGGCATGGATGATCGCATCGCACCCGGTCCATGCGGTCAGGTTGGCCGGCAGGCTCTGGGTCAGCTCCGGGTCCAGGATCACCGCCGCCGGGCGCGCCCGTGGGTGCCACACGCAGCCCTTGATGCCGCGCCCGGTGTCGGTGAGCATCGCGGTGCTCTCGGTTTCGGCGCCGGTGCCGGCGGTGGTGGGAATCGCGATCACCGGCGCAAAGTCCGCCGCACTGAAACCTGCCGGCACCGGCTTGTCGAAGTCGAAGGCCCACAGCTCGCTGCGCTGCTGACGGGCGACCAGGGCCACCGCCTTGCCGCCGTCCAGGCCACTGCCGCCCCCCAGCGCGATGATGCCGTCGGCGCCCCAGGCCCGATAGGCTGCGGCACCGGCCAGTACCGACTGGTCGGTGGGGTTGGGCTCGATGCCGCCGTACAGGCCGCAGGCAAGCCCCGCCTCGGTCAGGCTGCGCTGCAGTTCATCCACGAAGGGCAGGCGCAGCGAGCCCTGGTCGGTGATGATGATCGGTCGGCTGATGTTGAAGTCCCGGCACAGCCTGGCCAGGTGATGACGCGCACCCGGGCCGTACTCGATGGGCAGTGGCACGGTCCATTGTTGCGGGTTCAAGGCTGAAAGCGTGTTTTGCATGGGGTTGACCTCAACGGCAGCGCAGGATGGTGGATTTCAATTCGGTGTACTTGCCCAGCGCATGGGCCGAATTGTCCCGGCCATTGCCGGACTCCTTGAACCCGCCAAACGGGAAGTTCATGTCCACCAGTTCGTCATAGCAGTTGACCCACACCGTGCCGGCCCTGAGCTGGCGGGTGGCGCGGTGAATGGTCCCAAGGTCGGATGACCACACCGCCGCCGCCAGGCCGAACTCGGTCTGGTTGGCGATGGCGATGGCCTCATCGAGGGTGTCGAAGGGAATCACCACCAGCACCGGGCCGAAGATTTCCTCGTTGGCGATACGCGCCGTTGCGTCCGGGGCAAGGAAGATCGTCGGCTCCAGGTAGGCGCCTGCCCCCACCGGCGAGAGCGCCTGGCCGCCCTTGAGCAACTGCGCCTCGTGCCGGCCTGTTTCGATGTAGCGCTGGACGCGCTCGAACTGCACCGCGTCGATGATCGCACCCGTGACGCTGGCCGGGTCCAGGGGGTGCCCCGGGTAGTAGCTGTCGGTGGCCACGAGCAGTTCGCGCAACAGCGGCTCGATCACCGAGCGCTGCACCAGCAGACGCGACCCGGCGCTGCACACCTGGCCCATGTTGGCGAAGATCGCCGCCGCTGCCGACTGCGCGGCCTGGGTGAGATCCGCGCAATCGGCCATGACGATGTTGGCCGACTTGCCGCCCAGCTCCAGCCATACACGCTTGAGATTGGAGGCGGCGGCGTTCTGCGCGATCTGCCGCCCCACCGCGCCGGAGCCGGTGAAGGCGATACAGTCGACGTCGCCATGCAGGCTCAGCTCGCGTCCCACCGCGCCATCACCGGGGAGCACGTTGAATACCCCCGCCGGCACACCCGCTTCCATCGCCAGGGCGGCGATGCGCAAGGCGCTCAACGGGGTTTTCTCCGACGGCTTGAGCAGCACGCTGTTGCCGGCTGCCAGGGCCGGGGCGAACTTCCAGGCGGCCATCAGCAGCGGGTAGTTCCAGGGCACCACCGCCGCCACCACGCCCAGCGGCTGCTGGGTCACGGTGCCGAAGAATTGCGGGTCGGTGGCCGGCACCTCGCCGTGCACCTTGTCGATCAGTTCGGCAAACCAGCGCAGGCAGTAGATCGTGCCCGGCAGGTCGGCACCGATGGTATCGGCAATCGGCTTGCCGCTGTCCAGGGTCTCCAGCAGCGCCAGCTCGTCGGTATGCGCCTCGAGCAGTGCGGCCCACCTCAGCAGCACCGCCTTGCGCTCGCGGGCCGCCAGCTCGCTCCACACGCCGGCCTCGAAGCTGCGCCGCGCAGCAGCCACGGCCAGGTCCACATCGGCCTTCGCGCACTGGGCCACCGCCGCGAGCACGGCGTCGTCAACCGGGCTGCGGGTGCAGAAGGTCGCCCCGTCTTGCGCGTCCACATAGCGCCCGTCGATGAATGCCCTGCCCTCCAGCGGCAACGTTGCTGCCTTGTCGAGCCAATAGGCCCTGTCTTTGAGTCGTGTCACTGCAATACCCCGTCTTGTTCTTGTCAGGCTGGGGCAATCCTAGGCGATACTGAAAATATCTTCAATAACGATCAAGACCGTTACTGAATTTATTTTCAATAAAAAATGCCCGCATGAGCGGGCATTGTTCCAGGCGATGCATGGGCAGCAGCGTGCAGTCAGTCCGTCCAGGTCAGCGAGGGCGCCCCCCGCCGGCGCATCACCCAGGCAATCAGCAGGCCGCCGAGCATCCAGGCGGCGCCCAGCACCTTGGCGTGCACGTTGGTGCTCCACAGCGCATAGCTCAACAGCAGCACGCCCAGCACCGGGGACACCCCATGGCTGAACAGCTGCGCCTGGCCGATCTTCCTGAAGTAGATCATCACCGACACGTGCAACAGGATGTAGGCGGTCAGCGCGCCGAACGTGACCAGGGTCACCATCACATCCAGGTAGCCGGCCCCGGCGAACGCCACCACGAACGAAACCAGCGCAACCGTGACGATGGCGTTGGCAGGCACGTTGGTGCGGGCACTGATGCGGCTCAGGTACGCGGGCAGGCGCTTGTCCCGCGACATGCTGAACAGCACCCGCGCCGTGGTCGCCTGGGACACCAGGGTGTTGGCCATCAGCGCGATGATGCCGCTGGTCAGGGTGATCACCGGCAGAAACCAGGCCCCGACGATCTCGGCACTGAGGGTATAGAACGCGGTGTCTGCAGCGGCGCCCTGGTACACCGTGCCCAGCGGCACGAACACTGCCGCCAGGTACACCTGCCCCACGAACAGCACCGTGACCAGCACCAGCAGCATCATCGTGGCCCTGGAGACCGTCTCCCCGCCCCCCTTGGCCTCTTCGTTCAGGGTCGACACCGCGTCGAATCCGATGTAGCTGAGGGCTGCAATCGGTACGGCGGCGAACACCATGGCCATGGAGAAGTCGGAGCGGTTGTAGAATGGCGCGATGAAGTGCTCCAGGGTCGGCTTGAGTTCGATGATGCGAGAGGTGGCAAAGGCGGCGAACAGAAACAGCACCACCAGCTGGATCAGCAGCAGCACCTTGCTCAACCTGGCATTCATCTCGATGCCCATCAGGTTGACCGCCGTGGGCACCGCTACGAAGGTGACCAGCCACACCGTGGTCGGCACCTGCGGGAACTGCGCCGACAGCGCCGCCGCCCCCAGCACCGCCAGCAGTGCCGGCAGCAGCAGGTAATCGAGCAGAATCGCCCAGCCGGCCACGAAGCCCAGGCTGCTGTTGGTGCCGTGGGTGACATAGGAATAGACCGAGCCGGCCAGGGGGATCTTCCTGGCCATCTGGCTGTAGCTGATGGCGCTGAAGATCATCGCGACGGCGGCCACCAGGTACACCAGCGCCACCATGCCGGCGGAGGTGTTGTAGATAAGCCCGAACACGCTGACCGGGGCGATGGGCACGAAATACAGCAGGCCGTAGGCGAGCACATCGGAAAAGCTCAGTACCCGTTTGAGCCCTGCCTGCTCCGGGTCTTGTGTACTGGGGGTGTCTGACGCATTGGCAATCGACATGGGCAATCTCCGAAGCAATAGATCGTCGAGGCGCAACCCCCTGCTTCGCCAGGGGCCTGGGTCGACTTGTTTTTTATAGTTTTATCCATGACTTCAAGGGTCGGTACAGCGCGCGCGGGGCTGCGTGCGCTGTACCGGGGCTGCTTCCTGCAAGGGGCAAGTATCAAAGTGGGCCACCAGGCGAACAAGCGACCATTGCGCATGCAATCAGTCGTCGGCGGAATGATCCCCAGCGGTGCCGCCCTGGCTGTGCATCGACCCGACGGCATTCAGGTGCGCGGGGTCGCCTTGGCAATGAAGGCGCGCAGGTGCCTGAAGAAGGGTTCGGGGTTTTCGATATGCGGCATGTGGGAGGCCTCGGGTATGCAGCAGAACTCGGCGCCCCTGACCATCGCCGCGAAGGCCCGGCCCGATTCGGGGGTGCCTTCGTCGTGGGCCCCGCACATGAACAGCGTGGGCACCTCGATCGACGCCAGCTTCGGGGTCAGGTCCAGGTCCGCCAGTGTGCCGGTGCCGAAGAACTCGGTGGGGCCCCACATGTAGCCGTACAGTTCGGTCGCGCAATTGTCCATCGTGTCGACCACGATCTGCGGCCAGGGCTGCACGCGGCACAGGTGACGCACATAGAACGCGTTGACCGCCTCCAGGTACTCGGGGCTGGTGAAGTCGCGCTGCGCCTCGCACCGGCGCATCACCGCCTGCAGGTGGTCGGGCAACTGCGCCTTCAATCGCTCGCAGTCCGCCATCCAGCGCTTGGCATCGACCAACGGCCCCGACAGCGCCAGCGAGCACAGCCCGGCCGGCTGCCGGGCCGCATAGTTGATGGCGATGCTGCAGCCCCACGAGCTGGCAAACAGATGCACCTGGCCCAGGCCCAGGTGCTCGCGAACGGCATCAATCTCGTCGGTAAAACGCTCCAGCGTCCAGTTGCGTGTGTCGCCCACCCGCTGCGAGCGTCCGCAATCGAGCTGGTCGTACAGCACCACGCTGCGGTCAGGCACCAGTTCGAGCAGCGGCAGCAGGTAGTCATGGGAGTTGCCGGGGCCGCCATGCAGCACGATCAGCGGCACGGCACCGCTGTTGGCCGAGCGGTTGAGCCGGTACCAGACCTTCCCACCCGGTACATCGATATGGCCGCTTTCATCTGGCACAGCAGCGTAGTCACTCACGAGCACCTCCAACTTTGTGATTTTTATTCTGTTGGCGCACGCCCCCGAACCCGCAAGCCCGGTACTGACGCGGGAACAGGCGGTCGTCGCCCTGCTCGAGTCTTAGGGCACGAAGGGGCTGGCACAAGCGAAAAAAAATGGGCTGGTCCTGAATTATTTTCCTGACCTGCCGTGGCGCTGCGGCACGCTCAGGGCGGCGGCGCGAACAGCACGGGCCGCGCTGCATCGGCGCCCAGTACACAGGCCACGTCATGCGCGCAACCTGGCACGATGACCATGCGCCTGGGCGTGCGCGGCTTGAGCACGGCCTGTTCATAGGCGGCATACGCCAGCCCTCGCTGCAATCGGAAAGGCCCCTGCAACATGGCCGCGCAGGATTTGTCGAGAATCGGATAGAACGTGCCCTTGTCGGCACTGCTGTCGAGGGCACCTTCCAGGTAATCGACCTGGGCCGCCGCATAGTGTGCGCGGGCCTGTGCGCCGGTACGCGGCAGATAGCCAGGCAGCGACTGGGTGCCGTACTTCCAGTGGTCATAGGCACAGGCCGGAGACGTCGCCGGCACGTCGAAGCGCCAGGTGCAGCCCCCCGTACCACAGGCCTCCCACGGTACCGTTCGCTCGCCCCGCAGGGGCACGGGGCGAACCGGGTCGAAGTACAGCCAGCTGCCCGGGTCGGCGATCACATAGCGCAGCGCCACACCCGCCGGCGGGTCGGCGGCAAAACCGATGCTGTGCTGGAGCATCTGCGCACCGGCCGAAAACCCCACCAGGGTCACACTGCGCAGGCTCGGCCACTGCCGGGCCAGTTCGCCCAGCAAGGCGTCCAGTGCCGCAAAGGCGCCAAGCGGATGGGCGCCCAGCGAGGGAGCCCCCGCCAGCCAGCCGGCACAGCTCCACAGCGCGTCGCCCGGTTGAGCGCCGGGCGTGTCCGGCATGCTGCAACGCCCGGCCTGCGCCGGCGCCACCTGATACAGCGGCGCCACCACCAGGGTACGCGGCAACCGGCCCGCAGCACGTGCCGCCTGCAAGCCGGCCTCGAAGCTGCGCCCGACATCGCGCGGATGCCCGTGCAGTATCAGCAGTGCCGTCTGCGGGCCGTGGGGGTCGCCGGGCCTTGGCACGCGCGATGCGTAGTAATGCATCTGGCCTGCACCTGCCGGCAACGCGAAGCTGTGCAGGCACTGCGGGCCGGCCTGGCGCCCGCAGTGGCCGTGCTCGGCGGCGAGCGCGCCACTGGCCATCAGCCACAGCACTGTCAACCACATAACGCTGCGCCAGAGGCGCCTTGGCGTGTGCATCGTCGCCTCCATCAGGCTTGGTCTGTCACTCCGGCGAGGTCAGTTCCCCGTACGCCACCACCCGGTTCCGGCCGCCCTGCTTCGCCTGGTACATGGCCTGGTCGGCCTGTCGCAGCAGGTGCTGGTAGTCGGGGTGGCCGTTGTAGGTGGCCATGCCGATGCTCACGGTGACCTGGTGCCTGCGGCCTTCGGTCAGTTGCAGCTTTTCCGCTTCGACCTTGCGCCGCAACTTCTGCGCCACCTTCATGGCGTTGGCGCTGTCGATGTCCACCAGGATCATCAGGAACTCCTCGCCCCCCATGCGGAACACGTAGTCCCCCGCGCGGCTGTGGCTGCTGAGGATCTCGGCGATCTGCTGCAGAATCGCGTCGCCGGCTTCGTGACCGAAGTTGTCGTTGATCGACTTGAAGTTGTCGATATCCACCGAGAACACCGAAAACGTCTGCCCGGTCTTCTGCGCGATGGCGATCTCGTTGCCGATCACCACCGGCAAGAACTTGCGGTTGAGCATGCGTGTGAGCACGTCGCGGCCGCTTTCCAGCTCGTTGGCAGTGTTGAACAGGTTGTCGAGGTTGAACATCAGGCTCTTGGTCTGGTCGCGAATGTCGCGCAGCAGGCGCATGCGCGTCTCCTGCTCGTGCATCGAGGCAAGAAACATGGGCAGCAACACGTCATCCATGTGACGGATGATCTTCAGGATCTGATCGCTTTCGCTGGTGTTCTGGAAGGCGTAGGCGCCCTTGTGACGGAACCACAGGCCGAAATCAGAGGCCGCGAGCCTGGGCAGGTTCACGCCGTTGGAGCCCATGGCCAGGTCGAACATCAGGCTGTTTTCCCAGTCCAGCAAGGCGCCGCGCTGACGCTCGCGCTCGGTGCTGATGTTCTGCAGCACCGAGAACAGCCGGTAGCCTTCCTCGTTGCGCGAGTTGCGGTCATGGGACCGCGAATAGGCGTGGCTCATGATTTCCATGGCCAGGTCCATGGTTTCGCTGGCCAGGCGCAATGCCTGCGCCTCGCTGGCCCACTGCTGTTCGAGAATCAGCTGGAACAGCAACTTCTTCAGGTGCCGCGCACCACTGAGCACCAGGTGCAGCGGCACGTCGATGCGCGCATGCACTTCCCCCACCTGCTTCTGCAGGGCAACCAGCGGCATGCAGTCATCGGTGGGCGACACCGAATAGACCCGCACCAGCCAGGCCTGCATCGAACTGCCCAGGCGGCTCTTGACCTCGTCGTGGGACAGGATCAGCGAAGCATTGGGGTCGGCCAGCATGTGTTCATAGAACCGCGCGGCCAGCATGACCTTGTTGCGCTCGACAAGGCCCTGCAACGATTGGGTCAGCGTGCATGGGTACTGGGAAACCATGCTGTGCCATTCTTTGGCTTGTACTTCCGGGGAAACGCTTGGCATGTGTGGCCTATTTTCAATTCAGCAAGAAGCCTGATGCCTACACGAATCACAAGAGGCTTCGGCACTGGACGAACCAACCGGGTTCGCCCGCCGGGTATTCTATTGCACGCTGCGCGGGAAGTCTTTGAACGCGAGCGCTGCGTACCCGGCTCAATACTTGCGCGGCCCTGCCGATAGCCTGCGCAAGGCATTTTTTCAGAGGGAGCAAGCGTCGATGAACCATAAAGGCATGGCCTTGGCCAGCAAATACTGTCAGGGCCGCGGCCTGGAGATCGGTGCCGCCGCGCATAATGCGTTCTACCTGCCGGACTGCATCAACCTGGCCCCCTGCGATGGCGAGGCATTCCTGTACCCGCAGGACCTGGAAGACTACACGCACTACAAGCAGGAACAGGCCAACTACCACGTCGAGCCCGCCAGGGTCGACGCGCTGGGCGACTTCCTGGATATCCCCTTTGCCGACCAGACCTTCGACTACCTGATCACTTCCCACGTCATCGAGCATGTGCCCAACCTGCTGGCGGCCTACGTGGAGTCATCCCGGGTGGTGAAGGACGGTGGCGTGTTCTTCTGCATCTTCCCCAACCGCAACGCCGAGCCCACCGACCGCATCCGCGCGCTGACCACCCTGGAACAGATGATCGACGCCTACGAAAAGCGCGTCGACATGAGCACGATCGACGCGCACCTGTGGCGTGGCCATCACCTGGTGTTCTCCCTGCAGAGCATGCTGCGGGCCGTCAACCTGATCAACAACGTCGGGCTGGGGCACTGGCTGGTCGAAAGCGTCGAGCAGACCGACTCCAAGGTCGGCAACGGCCATACGGTGGTACTGCGCAAGCAGGTCGGCCTGGCGAACCTGATGATCAAGGATGGCGCCCAGCTGAATCACGAGATCGGCACGCGCCTGCGGGCCCAGGACCTGACCGGCGCCCTGCACCTGGTGAAGGTGGCGCTGTCGTTCGACTTCTTCAACGCCTATCACCTGTACCTGGCCTTTGCCCTCAGCTGCCAGCTGGACAACGCTCGCGAGGGGCTGGAGTTCCTGCGTCAGGCACTGATCATCGACCCGGAAAACGAAGAGTACCGCCAGCTGTTCGTGCAGTTCACCGGCGGCCCGTTCATCAACCCTGTGCCCTGACCCCGCCGAGCCGGCCGCACGCAGGCCGGTTCAGGCGTGCCAGCAACGGTACCAGCCATCCTGTTCGCTGATGCGCAGCTGCGTCTGGTACAGCTGCGACAGTGCCGCGCTGGTCAGCACCTCGGCCTTGGGCCCGTCGGCCACGATGCGCCCCTGGCTAAGCAGTACCACACGCTCGATCTCCGGGATGATCTCGTCGATATGGTGGGTGGTGATGATCATGGCGTGCTCCTCGGCGCAGAAGCTGCGCAGCAACCTCAGCATGCCCAGGCTCGCCCCCATGTCCAGGCCGTTGGCCGGCTCGTCGAGAATCAGCGCACTGGGCCGGTGAACCAGCGCGCGGGCCAGCAGCAGGCGGCGCTTCTGCCCGGTGGACAGGCGCTGGAACATGGTGCTTTCGTACCCGGCCATTTCCACCTCGGCCAGCAGCGCACGCGCCTGCGCCAGTTGCTCGTCATCGGGCTGCAGATGGCCATGGGCACCGATGGCGCCGAAAAAGCCCGACGCCACCACATCCAGCGCCTGGGTGTGCGGGGTGTAGTCTTCCTGCAGGTCCTGGGACACGAACCCCAGGCGACTGCGCAGTGCCCACAGGTTGACGGTGTCGCTGCCGAACAGCTTCAGGTGGCTGCCTTCGCGCTCCACCGGGTACAGCTCGCGGGTGATCAGCTTGAGCAGGGTGCTTTTGCCGGCCCCGTTGGGGCCCAGGATGGCGACCTTCTCGCCGGCACCGATGTGCAGGGAGAAACCGTCCAGCACACGGTTGTGCTGCTGGTAGGCGGTGACATTGTGGAAATCGATCATGGCTTGCTCGTCAGTGCGGCACGGAAAAGAACCCGGATCTTTCCACAGCACGCAGCCACTGGCTACAGGGCACGGCCAGGTGCCCATGAATGCCGGGCGCGACATGTGTCTGGCGCCAGATTACCGACAGCCGCCCCGCGTCAAACAATCGTTTGAAAAAAATCGTCGAAATACCCATTTTCAGTGATGGCAATGCGTCACTACCTCGCCTAGCATCAACCCACCTCCCGAGGGCCGCTTCGCCGGACCCTCTGCCTGTTATCGCAACCATGGAAGGAACGCTCATGAAGAAGCGCAGATGGAAGCTGGAACGGCCACAAGCCGTGATCGATAACCGCCTTACCTAGCTAGTCAGCTCTGCCGTGATTGTCACTCACTTGCCTGCAAGTGGGTTTTTTTTGGTGCCTGAGAAACATGATGGAGGTTTGTTCATATGGAACCTTTCGTGGGTGAAATCCGCCTGTTCCCGTACAACTTCGTGCCCAAGGGTTGGCTGCCGTGCGACGGACGCCTGTTATCCACCCAAACCAACGCTGCACTGTTTTCCTTGCTCGGCACCCAGTTCGGCAGCTCCGGCAACAACCTGTTTGCCCTGCCTGACCTGCGCGGGCGCACCGCGCTGGCCCGGAACAGCACCGGCACCCCTGACCCCGGCCTGAGCAATCATACCCAGGGCCAGTCAGCCGGCACCGAGAAAGAAACACTGCCCGCCGCCGCACTCGCCCAGCATACCCATGAGGTCTATGTATCCGATGCCCTGGGCAACAGCGGGCCGGCCGGTGCGTTCCCGGCCACCAGTGCCAACCTGGCAACCCCACCGGTCGCTTCGCGCAGCACCTACGTCAAGTTCGACAGTAGCAAGCAGCAAGCGCTCAACCCGGCAACGATTCAGCCCACGCCACCCCAACAGCCCCTGGACAACATGCAGCCTTCGCTGGTGCTGCAGTACTGCATCGCCAGTGTTGGCGTTTACCCACCGCGCCCGTGAACACGCTCCTTCACATCAAGGAATGAACCATGTCTGAAGCCTTTATCGGGGAAATCCGTCTGTTCGCAGGCAACTACGAGCCACAGGACTGGGCACTGTGCAATGGCCAGCTGTTGTCGATCCAGCAGAACCAGGTGTTGTTCACGCTGTTGGGCACCACCTATGGCGGTGATGGGGTCAACACCTTCGCCCTGCCCGACCTGCGCGGCCGGGTGCCGGTAGGCGCCGGCGCAGGCCCCGGCCTCACGCAGCGCAACCTGGGCCAGGCAATGGGCAGTGCACAGACCACCATTGGCGTGCAACACATGCCCGCTCACTCGCATACCTTTTACGCCAGCACGCAGTTGGCCGATGCCGCCTCGCCGGTCGACACCCAGGCACCGGCCTCGCGCACGCTCGGGGTCTTCACCGCGCAAAGCTCGACCAAGGGGCTGTACAGCAACGGCGGCACCAACCCCAACGTCACACTGAACTCCGCGGCAGTGTCGGTGGCGCCAGGCGGCGGGCAACCACATGCCAACCTGATGGGCAGCATGGCGCTCAACTACATCATCGCGCTGGCCGGGATCTACCCGTCGCAGCAGTAAGCCCACCCCTCTCTGAATCAAGGAAAGAGCATTCCATGGACGCTTTCTATGGTGAAATCAGGCTTCTGCCCTACAGTTTCGTGCCGCAGAATTTTCTTCCCTGCGACGGGCGTTCGTTGTTGATCCAGCAGTACAGCGTGCTGTTTTCGGTGATCGGCAACCGATTCGGCGGCGATGGCAAGACCACATTCATGCTGCCCAATCTCAATGGTCGTGTGGTGATGGGAGCCGGCCAGGGTACCGGGTTGCCAAACGCAGCCTTCGCCAGTACCGCTGGCGCCGACAAGGTAGCGCTCAATTCCTTGAACTACCCGCCACACAACCATGGGTTCACCGCGCGCGATGGTACCGAGCCGGACCAGAGGGTCGACATCCCGAGCACCACCACTTACCTGGCCCAGCCACGCAACATCAACCTGTACAACACTGTGGGCACCACGCAGACGCTGGCCGAAGGCAGCATGACTGACGCCGGCACTGGCAACGGCAACATCGAGCGCAACCTGATGCAACCCTACCTGGCGCTGGCGTACTGCATCTGCGTCGAAGGGGAGTACCCGATCCGCAATGACTAGCCTCGAGCGCCTGGCCCGCCTGTTGCCATCGTCGTTCGTTCCCGGCCTGCGCCTGCAGGCCGAGGCGGATGACGGGTTTCTGCGGGCGCTGTTCGTGACGCGCCGCTGGGAAGAGGTGCGTGCCGCACTAGGGTGGACCGACGCGCAGCGGGTCGCGTTTCTGCACGCCCAAGCCGAGCTGCAGCAACGCCACTACGCCCTGCACTATCGCTCGGCCGAATTCCTGTTGCTGGAGCACCAGGGGCAACCGATCGGCAGGTTGTGCCTGCAGGTGGACGCCAGCGAAGTGCGGGTGGTCGATATCGCCTTGCTGCCTGCCTGGCAGGGCAAGGGGCTGGGCAGCACCCTGCTGGCTGCGGTGCTCGCGCTGGCCGACGGCCAGCACACGCGCTGTGCCCTGAGTGTGGAGCCGTTCAACCCGGCGCGCCGGCTGTATGCGCGCCTGGGCTTCGAGGTAGTTGGCGAGCAGGGCTTGTACCTGCAGATGCAACGGCCACTGACGCAGACCTGTGCCGAGGGTGCCCCCATGGAACCCTGACCACGCCGCCGCCGTTACCTCAACGCTGCAAAACCCGCACTGCCAGTCACGGCATACGGGTTGTTCCGATGACTCTTGACCCGCGCCGCAAGCGAGTAATACCGCTACCTGGCAGGAAGCCCCATGAACAGATCCCTGATTGACCTTCGTCACCGCATGGCCCGCAGCATTGCATTGCTGGGCCTGATGCTCGTCTCGCTGCTGCTGTGCGGCCAGGCCAGTGCCGCCCCGACCCTTGACCCCGCCAGTGGCACCGCCCTGCGGGATGTGGCGGTCAACACATCGATGCAACCTGTCACTATCACCGCCACCGGCGGCGCCATGCCGATCTTCGAGTGGTACGAATGTGACCAGGATGACACCAGCATGCCGACCAACTGCCTGCCGCCCGGTCTGGTTCTGGAAACGTCGCCTGGAAGTGCGACCACCACCCTGCATGGCACCCCCACAGCCATCGGCAACTACGATTTCTGGATTTCGGCCCTTGACAGCAACGACGTCGTGGGCAAGGCCCGTTACACCCTCAAGGTCACAGGCGCAACACCGCCCCTGACCCTGACCGCCGTATCGCCCGGCAGCGGCCCCGCCATCGGCGGCACCTCTGTGACCCTGACCGGCACCAATTTTGTCGGCGTCACCGACGTGACATTCGCTGGTGTGCCCGCTACCAACATCATCGTCGTTTCCCCGACCTCGATAACCGCCACCGTCCCCGCCCACACGGCAGGCCCGGTCAACGTGACGGTCACAACGGCAAGCGGTACGAGCACGCTGACCAATGGTTTCACCTACCTCGCCGTACCGACCCTGACCATCGCTACGCCCAATTCCGGCGCCACCACCGGCGGCAATCAAGTGTTTATCTCAGGCACAGGCCTGACCGGCACCACCAGCCTCACCTTTGGCGGCACACCGGCAAGCAGCTTCACCGTCAACAGTTCGACATCGATCACCGCCATTGCGCCCGCGCATGCCGCCGGGCCCGTCAATGTCGTGGCCACCACGCCGGGGGGCAGTGCCACTTCGGTCAATGCCTATACCTACCTCGCCGTGCCGACCCTGAACACCGTCACCCCCAACTCAGGCCCCATCGGCGGTGGCACCAGCGTGACCCTCACGGGCACCGGCCTGACCGGCGCCAGCAGCGTCACCTTTGGTGGGGTATCGGCAACCGGCTGGACCATCAACAGCCCCACCCAGATCACCGCCACAATCCCGGCCGGCAACGCCGGCGTGGTCAACGTGAGTGTCACCACTGCCGCCGGCTCGGCGTCGTTGACCAATGCCTTCACCTACATTGCACCGCCGGTTGCCGGCCCGGTCAGCGCCTCTGTCGGCCACAACAGCAGCGCGAACCCTGTCACACTCAGCCTCTCGGGGGGCGTCGCCAGCAGCGTGGCCATCAGTACCTCAGCAAGCCACGGCACAGTAACGGCCAGCGGCACCAGCGTCACCTACACACCCACGGTCGGTTATGCAGGCACGGACAGCTTCACCTATACCGCCACCAACAGTGCAGGCACCTCTGCCCCGGCGACCGTGACCGTTACCGTCGGTTCCCCGACCATCAGCATCGCCCCTGCATCACTGCCTGCGGGTACTGCCGGTATCGCCTACAGCACCACCTCGCTGGCTGCCAGCGGGGGTAACGCGCCCTACGCCTTTTCGCTTGCATCTGGAGCCTTGCCCAGCGGCCTGACCCTGGCATCCAACGGCACGCTCAGCGGCACGCCGACCAGCAGCGGCAACTTCAGCTTCACGGCCAGGGCCACCGACGCGTTCAGCTACACCGGCACGCGCAGCTATACACTGACCATCGTTGCCGGCAGCATGGCCATCACCCCGGCGACATTGCCAGCCCCCATTTACAGCAGCAGCTACAGCCAACAGCTCACCGTCAGTGGGGGTGTCGCGCCCTACACCTTCAGCATCAACGGTGGCAGCCTACCGACCGGAATCGCCCTTTCCAGTACCGGTACCCTGACCGGAAGCCCCTCCAGCCCCGGTACTTACACCTTCAGCGTCACTGCGGTCGACAGCTCCAGCAACCTCACCAGCGTCAGTCAGTCCTATACCCTCACCATTGCCACGCCCTTCATAGACATCACGCCGATTACCTTGCCCGCGGCTACGGTGGGCACGGGGTACAGCACGTCGATCAGCGCCAGCGGTGGGGTTGCACCCTTCGAGTACGGTATCGCCTTCGGCGCGCTGCCTGCAGGAATGAGCCTTACCAGCACAGGCACCCTGAGTGGCACACCAACCACCGCCGGTACGTTCACTTTCGGGGTGCGGGCCAGTGATACCAACAGATTCACCGGAGTGCGTCCCTATTCCTTCGTGGTTGGCCAGCAAGCGCCGGTAGCAGCCAATATCAACCAAACCCTCGCAGCCAACAGCGGCGCCAGCACGATCAGCGCAAGCCTCAGCGGGGGGCCGACCACCAGCCTGGCCGTGGTGACACCCCCTGCACATGGCACCGTCAACATCACCGGGGCCACGGGTTTCACCTATATCCCGACCCCAGGCTATGCCGGCGTCGACAGCTTTACCTATACCGCCACCGGCCCGGGGGGGACTTCGGCGCCTGCAACCGTCAACCTCGCCATCACGCCACCCACCGTGGTTATCGGCACGACCACACTGGCCAACGCCACCCAGAACGTGCCCTACACGGCCAGTATCAGTGCCAGTGGCGGAACCGCGCCGTACAGCTACACCATCGTTTCGGGCGCCCTGCCGTCCGGCATGACCCTGGCCCCGACCGGCAGCCTGGCCGGTACGCCAACCGCACCCGGCACCACCAGCTTCACCGTCAGGGTGACTGACAGCCAGAGTTTCCAGGCAAGCCAGGCGCTGAGCCTGACAGTCGTGGCGCAGGCGCCCGTGGTCGGCAACGTGTCGGCCAGTGTGGCCGCCAACACCAGCAACAACCCGCTGACCCTGAACCTGGGCAGTGCCCCGGTCACCAGCGTGGCCGTGGCCAGCAACCCACAGCACGGTACTGCGCAGGTCAGTGGCACCAGCATCACCTACACCCCGACTGCCGGTTACTCGGGCATTGACAGCTTCACCTACACCGCCACCGGCCCGGGCGGCACCTCGGCACCTGCCACGGTGAACGTTACCGTTACCCCGCCAACCCTGGTGCTAAGCCCAGCGTCAGGCTCGCTGCCGCCAGGCACCGTGGGCACCGCCTACAGCTTCGGCCTGGGTGCCAGCGGCGGGATGGCGCCGTACAGCTATGCCATCGGCGGCAGTCTGCCCAATGGGTTGACACTCAACACCTCGACCGGGGTGATCAGCGGCACGCCGACCGAGGCCGCCAACGCCACGCTGACCGTTACCGCCACCGATGCCAACGGTGCCACCGGCAGCCGTACGCTGAGCCTGACAGTCGTGGCACAGGCGCCCGTGGTCGGCAACGTGTCGGCCAGTGTGGCCGCCAACAGCCGCAACAACCCGCTGACCCTGAGCCTGGGCAGTGCCCCGGTCACAAGCGTGGCCGTGGCCAGCAACCCACAGCACGGTACTGCGCAGGTCAGTGGCACCCGCATCAGCTACACCCCGACTGCCGGTTACTCGGGCATTGACAGCTTCACCTACACCGCCACCGGCCCGGGCGGCACCTCGGCAGCCGCCACGGTGAGCCTCACCATCACCCCACCGACGCTGGTAATGAGCCCGGCCTCCGGCCCACTGCCGCCAGGCACCGTGGGCAGCGCCTACAGCTTCGGCCTGGGTGCCAGCGGCGGGATGGCGCCGTACAGCTACGCCATCGGCGCCGGCAGCCTGCCCAATGGCCTGCAGCTCGACCCGGCGACCGGGGTGATCAGCGGCACGCCGACCGAGGCCGCCAACGCCACGCTGACCGTTACCGCCACCGATGCCAACGGCGCCACCGGCAGCCGCAGCATTACCCTGGCGATCGCCGCCCAGGTGGTCACCGTGGTGTCATCCAGCGAGGCGCTCAGCCCCGGTGCTGTCGCCAGCGTCGACCTTACCCGTGGGGCCACCGGAGGGCCGTTCCTGCGCGCCCGCGTGCTGTCGTTGAGCCCAGCGTCAGCCGGGCATGCCAGCCTGACATCGATGGCCCCTGCGCGAGCAGCGCGTGCCGCCCTGTCCGGTTTCAACCTGCGCTTCGTGCCTGCCGCTGCCTTTGCCGGCACAGCAGTGGTCACCTTCAGCCTGGAGAGCACCAGCGGTGCCAGCGCGACCGGCACCGTGACCTTCAGCGTGCAGGCACGTCCCGACCCCAGCAAGGACGCCGAAGTGATCGGCCTGCTCAACGCGCAATCGCGCGCAGCGGATCGTTTTGCCAGCACCCAGATGGACAACTTCAACCGGCGCCTGGAGCAACTGCACCGCCCTACCTGTGACCGCAACTCGTTCAACGCCAACGTTCAACATGGCCGCGACAACCTCGGCCTGGGCAGCCTGGGCAAGGCGCTGCGCGACGAGCTCGAAGGCAACGGCAAGGGCAATGACGACGAGGACGCGGACGACACCCGTCGCAAACAGCGCGACACCGCCCGCGCCACCTCCGGCGAGTGCGTCGAAGAGGCCGTGGCCTACTGGACCGATGGCTTCATCAACACCGGTTCCAACCGCGCACGCGGCGCCAAGGACAACAGCTTCGTCACATACGGACTGAGCGCCGGCGTCGACTATCGCCTGTCGCCAAGGGCCGTGGTGGGCATCGGTTTTGGCTACGGCAACGACCGCGCCGACATCGGCGAGCAGGACACCCGCAGCGAGGCCGACGCCCTGGGCCTGGCGGCGTACCTGAGCGTCAACCCGCTGTCGGAGATCTACATCGATGCACTGCTGGGCTACAACCGCATCCGCTTCGACTCGCGCCGCTACGTCACTGCCGACCCGTCCAACGGCTATGCCCATGGCTCGCGCGACGCCGACCAGCTGTTCGCCTCGCTGACCGCCAGCTACGAGTACCGCGAAGGCGCCCTGTCGCTGGCGCCGTACACACGGCTGAACGCCAGCTTCACCAAGCTGGACGACTTCAGCGAACGGGGCGGCGGTATCTACGGGCTGTCGTACGAACAACAGCGCCAGCGGACCTTCACCTCGTTCCTGGGCGTGCGCAGCGGCTACGACATCCAGACCGGCGCCGGCGTGCTCACGCCGCGGGTCGGGCTGGCGTGGGGTCACAACTTCAGCCACAGCGACGACTACCGCATGCGCTACACCGACCAGACCAACGACGGCGTGCTGTATCGCCTGTCACCCGACCCGATGGACAGCAACTTCGTCGACCTGGACCTGGGCCTGGACTTCAGCCTCAGCCAGAGCTGGCGCCTGGGCTTCTCGTACAAGACCGCGCTGGCCACCGACGAGCGCAACGAGATGTTCCGCATCGGCCTGGACGGGCGCTTCTGACCCCTGCCCTGGCGCCCCTTTGCCGGCCTCACCGGCGAAGGGGGCTGGTCAATCTGCATGACGCCTGTCGGCAAAGGTGCCGACAGCGCGTTGCGCGGCTACAATGCGCGGCTACCGTGACCAGCCAGACTAAAAAGACATGTCCCTACCCAAGCATCACCTGGAATTGCTCAGCCCCGCCCGCGACGTGGCGATTGCCCGCGAGGCGATCCTGCATGGCGCCGATGCGGTGTACCTGGGTGGCCCGAGCTTCGGTGCCCGCCACAATGCCTGCAACGAGGTGAGCGATATCGCCGGGCTGGTGGAGTTTGCTCACCGCTACCACGCGCGGGTGTTCACCACCATCAACACCATCCTGCACGACAACGAGCTGGAGCCGGCGCGCAAGCTGATCCACCAGCTGTACGACGCCGGCGTCGACGCGCTGATCGTGCAGGACCTGGGGGTGATGGAGCTGGACATTCCGCCCATCGAGCTGCACGCCAGCACCCAGACCGACATCCGCACCCTGGCACGGGCCAAATTCCTCGACCAGGCCGGCTTCTCGCAGCTGGTGCTGGCCCGCGAGCTGAACCTGCAGGAAATCCGCGCCATCGCCGACGAAACCGACGCGGCCATCGAGTTCTTCATTCATGGCGCGCTGTGCGTGGCGTTCTCCGGGCAGTGCAACATCTCTCACGCCCAGACCGGACGCAGCGCCAACCGTGGCGACTGTTCCCAGGCCTGTCGCCTGCCCTACACCCTCAAGGACGAAAAAGGCGGCGTGATCGCCTACGAGAAGCACCTGCTGTCGATGAAGGACAACAACCAGAGCGCCAACATCCGCGCCCTGGTAGAGGCTGGCGTGCGTTCGTTCAAGATCGAGGGCCGCTACAAGGACATGGGCTACGTGAAGAACATCACCGCCTACTACCGCCAGCGCCTGGACGAAGTGCTCGAAGACCGCACCGACCTGGCCCGCGCCTCCAGCGGCCATACCGCGCACTTCTTCGTGCCCGACCCGGACAAGACCTTCCACCGCGGCAGCACCGACTACTTCGTGAGCGAGCGCAAGATCGACATCGGCGCGTTCGATTCGCCCACCTTCACCGGCCTGCCGGTGGGTGTGGTGGAAAAGGTCGGCAAGCGCGACCTGCAGGTGGTCACCCATGCACCGCTGTCCAACGGCGACGGCCTCAACGTGCTGGTCAAGCGTGAGGTGGTCGGCTTTCGTGCCAACATCGCCGAGGCCAAGGGCGAGTTCGACGAAGACGGCGAAAAGCGCTACCGCTACCGCGTAGAGCCCAACGAGATGCCCAAGGGCCTGCACCAGCTGCGCCCCAACCATCCGCTGAGCCGCAACCTGGACCACAACTGGCAGCAGGCGCTGCAGAAGACGTCGGCCGAACGCCGTATCGGCCTGGGCTGGGTCGCGCAGTTGCGTGAACACGGCCTTGAGCTGACCGCCACCAGCGAGGAAGGCATCAGCGCCAGTGCCACCCTGCCCGGCCCGTTCGGCCCGGCCAACAAGCCGGAGCAGGCGCTGGAGCAACTGCACGACCTGCTCGGCCAGCTGGGCACCACCCAGTACCACGCCACCGGCATTCGCCTGGATGCGCCGCAGGCGTATTTCATTCCCAACTCCCAGCTCAAGGCGCTGCGCCGCGACGTGATCGAGAGCCTCACCGCCGCCCGCGTTGCCGCGCACCCGCGCGGCAGCCGCAAGGCCGAGACGGTGCCGGCGCCGGTATACCCCGAGTCGCACCTGTCGTTCCTGGCCAACGTGTACAACCAGAAGGCCCGCGACTTCTACCACCGCCACGGGGTCAAGCTGATCGATGCGGCCTACGAGGCCCACGAAGAGCCCGGCGAAGTGCCGGTGATGATCACCAAGCACTGCCTGCGCTTCTCGTTCAACCTGTGCCCCAAACAGGCCAAGGGCGTCACCGGCGTGCGCACCAAGGTTGCACCCATGCAGCTGATTCACGGTGACGAGGTACTGACCCTGAAGTTCGACTGCAAGCCGTGCGAGATGCACGTGATCGGCAAGATGAAGGGGCACATCCTCGACCTGCCGCAACCGGGCAGCGTGAAGCACATCGTGGGCCATATCAGCCCCGAAGACCTGCTCAAGACCGTGCCGCGCGGCACGCATTGAGTGCCGCCCGGGGCGGTCATGCGCCCTGCATGACCGCCCGCACCCGGCGGCGCAGGCCTACCCCCTGGCCGCCAGCCGGCCTTGCCTGGCCAGGGTCAGTTCCTCGATGCTGATCTCGCGCATGCGAAACTTCTGCACCTTGCCGGTGACCGTCATGGGGAACTCGTCCACCAGGCGAAAGTGCCGCGGCACCTTGAAGTGGGCGATCTGCGCCCTGGCCCATTCGCGCAGTTCGTCTTCGCTGGCACTGTGTCCGGGGTGGAACTTGACCCAGGCCACGATCTCCTCGCCATAACGGCTGCACGGAATGCCGATCACCTGTACGTCGGCGATGGCCGGGTGGGTGAAGAAGAACTCCTCCAGCTCCCGCGGGTAGATGTTCTCGCCCCCGCGAATGATCATGTCCTTGCTGCGCCCGACGATGCGCACATAGCCCTGCTCGTCCATCACCGCCAGGTCGCCGGTGTGCATCCAGCCCTCGTGGTCGATGCTCGCGGTGGTGGCCTCGGGGTTTTCCCAGTAGCCGAGCATGACACTGTAGCCACGGGTGCACAGCTCGCCGATCTGCCCGCGGGGTACCGTGAGCCCGTCGCTGTCCACCAGCTTGCTCTCCAGGCACGGCTGGGTACGCCCCACGGAGGTGACGCGCAGCTCCAGCTCGTCCTCGGCAGCGGTCTGCAGCGACACCGGGCTGGTCTCGGTCATGCCATAGGCGATCTGCACCTCGCTCATGTGCATCTCGTCGATCACCCGGCGCATCACCTCGATCGGGCAGGTAGCGCCGGCCATGATCCCGGTGCGCAGGCTCGACAGGTCGAATTCATGCCGCTGCGGGTGGTCCAGTTCGGCGATGAACATGGTCGGCACACCGTAGAGCACGGTGGCACGCTCCTCGGCAACGGCGCGCAGGGTGCTCAGCGGGTCGAAGGCATCCCCGGGGTAGATCATGGTCGAGCCATGGGTCAGGCAGCCCAGGTTGCCCATGACCATGCCGAAGCAGTGGTACAGCGGCACCGGGATCACCAGCCGGTCGTGCTCGGTCAGGCCCAGGCTCTCGCCCACCATGTAGCCGTTGTTGAGGATGTTGTGGTGGCTGAGGGTCGCCCCCTTGGGGAAACCCGTGGTGCCGGAGGTGTACTGGATATTGATCGGGTCGTGCCAGTGCAGGCCGGCCTGGCGCTCGGCCAGGGCCTGCACGGTCACCGCCTCGGCCATCCCTTGCAGGCCCGCCCAGGGCAGAAAGCCTGGGGGTGGTTGCTCGGCCAGGCTCACCACGCCGCGCAGGGCCGGCAGGCGCTGGCAGTTCAGGCTGCCGGGGGCGACGCTGGCCAGCTCCGGCACCAGGCCGAGGAGCATCGCGTGGTAGTCGCTGGTCTTGAACGCGTCGGCGCAGATCACCCAGTTGCAGCCGGACTGCTTGAGCGCGTATTCCAGCTCGCTGCTGCGATAGGCCGGGTTGATGTTGACCAGGATCACGCCGACCTTGGCGCTGGCGAACTGGGTGATGCACCACTGCGCGCAGTTGGGCGCCCAGATGCCCAGGCGATCGCCGCGCTGCAGCCCCAGGGCCAGCAGGCCCCGGGCGTGGCGCTCGACCTCCTCGGCCAGTTGCTGCCAGCTGTAGCGCAGGCCCTGGTGGCGCACCACCAGCGCTTCACGCGCGGCGAACCTGGCCGCGGTGGCGTCGAACGCCGCACCGATGGTCATGGCGAGCAGGTTCTTGTCCTGACGCCCCTGGGTATAGCTCGGTTGATTCATGGTTGCCCCTTGTGATTGTTATGGGCCGGCGCAGGCGGTTGCCCGCCTGCGTTGAGTCAGCGGGTGAATACCTGTGCGGTACCGGTGGCCATGTCGCCGCCTGGCAGCTTGATGTTCGCCACCAGCTCCAGGCTGTCCGGGTCGTACACCGCCACGTCGTTGAAGGTGCCGGTCAGGTACAGCTTGCTGCCGGCCTTGTCGAAGCTGATGCAGTAGTACGAATGCGCCAGGTTCGCGGCCTTGATCAGCTTCTGCTGCTTGATGTCGTACTTGGCCAGGCGGTTGAGCACGCCGAACATCTGGTTGGGGTCCTTGGGCGAGCGCATGCCGGTGAAGTACACCTCGGTGACCGGGGCAAAGTCCTGAACCTGGGTCTTGCCGGTGGTCAGGTCGACGCTGACGTAGCCGTAGACGAAGTCGGCGGTGTCCGCGTCCTGTTTCTCGTCCTTGTACTTGGCGGCGGTGTAGAGCAACGAGAAATCACGTCGGGCGGTCTGGTGGGACCAGATGTAGAGCAGGTCCGGCGGGCTGTACAGCGGGCGCTTCCAGCTGCCGGTGGGCAAGGCCACGCTGTACTGCCCGGTCTTCACGTCCAGCTTGTAGATGTCGCGCCCGGCCATGTACAGGCTGCCGTCGTCTGCGGCCTGCATGATCGAGATCTGCCTCGGTACCTCGAAGGTGCGCAGCGGCTGGGCGTTCAACCCGGCGTCGGTGGCGTACACCTGCAGGCGCGGCGCCTGCACCGCATAGTGGTCGTTGAGAATCTGCGTGGGGTTGGCCACGCTGTACAGTTCCTTGCCGTCCGGGCTGACGGCGAGCGACAGCATCGACTTGGCCTGCTCGCCCGGCTTGAACGCCAGGCGCGCATGGAACACCGTCTTGCAGGTGTCCAGCTCGATGCCGTAGATATCGCCGTAGTGGTTGTTGAGCACGTAGGCGACCTTCTTGTCCGGCGCCACCTGCGCAGCGCCCGGGCCGAAGGCGTCGGGCATCTGGCAGGTCTTGTACAGCGTGTCGCTGGCCACGTCGATCAGGTGCAGGTTGTTGGGGTAGTTGGTGGCCAGCAGGTATTCCTTGCCCGGCTTGAGCGCAGGCCCCGACGCGTTGGCGGGTACGTCGCTGGCGGCGAAGGCCAGGCCGACACCGGCAGCGGTGCAGATGGCAAACAGACCCAAGCTCGTCGCGGCCATGCGGCCGATGAACTGAAGCTTCATAGCGGTATCCTTTTTTATTCTTGTCGTCAGGTCACTTGTCGTTCGGGAACACGGTGGTGAGGTTGCGCCAGCCCTCGTCGGAGCTTTGCGCGTCCTTGTTCCAGTCGGGGAAGGTGCTCATCATGTCCGGCACCTGGGCCGGCCACCAGCACGGGTCGGAGCAGCCATAGAGGTCGGCCTCCATCGGCTGGCACAGCGACGCCACCCCCCCGAACACGTCCACCTCCCAGCCCGGGTCGGTGGTGGCGGTGCACCCGGCCACGCTGCTCATTGCCACCACTTCCTCGAGACGGTCTTCGGCAGCGGCCTGTTCCAGAATCAGTGCCTTGTTGTTCAGCGGCTTCAGATGTTTCATGTCAGTGCGCCTTCCGAGGGGTGATGTAACTGCTGATGAAGGCCGGGTTGGCGGCCATGATGCGGCTGTAGACCTCGATGCCGAAGTCCACCCAGTCGCGCATCAGTTCGCAGTAGTGGTAGGTGGGATGGGTAGGGTCGCCATAGCGGGCGTAGCTTTCGTGGTAGCAGCCGCCGGAACACAGGTTGCGAATGTGGCAGGTGTCGCAGCCGGTACCGCTGCGGTCCAGGCGCTGGGACAGGAAGTCGTTGAGCTCGGCCTGCTTGACCTCGCCGTGCACGTTGCCGAAGGTCGGCAGGCTGGAGCCGGTGAAACGGTGGCACAGGTTGAGCTCGCCCTTGTGGTCGACCGCCAGCATTTTCAGCCCGGCCCCACAGGGCAGCGCCTTCTTGTGGCCTTCGTGGATGTCGGTGATCAGCTGGTGCAGGTTGGAAAAACCGATGTTGCGGTGCTCCAGCGCCGCCTCCAGGTAGCGCCTGCCCAGGGCCTTCATGTTGGCGAACACCTCCACCAGTTCGTCGCCGGTGAGGTTGAAGTCGGACATGTCGCCCGAGGTGACCGGCGCAAAGCCGACCTCGGCAAAGCCCAGCTCGTTGAACAGGTGGTTCCAGATGGTCTCCACGTCGGTGATGCCACGGGTCAGCGTCACCCGCGCGCCCACCGGGCGGCTGCGGTAGCGCGACAGCAGCAGGTCGACCTTGCGCCGCACCACGTCGTAGGTGCCCTGCCCGCCCACCGTGATGCGGTTGCGGTCGTGCACGGTCTTGGGCCCGTCGATGCTCACCGACAGCCCGAAGCGATGGGCATTGAGGTAGTCGACGATCTCTTCGGTGAGCAGCGTGGCGTTGGTGGTCATGATGAATTCCACCTGCTTGCCGGCCTCGGCAAAGCGGCGCTCGCAGTAGTTGACCATGTGCTCGATCAGCGGGCGGTTGGACAACGGCTCGCCGCCGAAGAACACCACGCTGTAGCGCTCTTCGTCGGGCGACTCGCGCAGCAGCATCTCCACCGAGGCCTCGGCGGTGTCGGCGCCCATCTTCTTGCCGGCCGAGGGTTTGTCCAGGTCTTCCTTGTAGCAGTAGGTGCAACTGAGGTTGCAGCCGGTGTTGACGTTCAGCACCACGGTGTTGAGCGCTGTGCGCTCGACCCGGCTGATGCCCAGCTCCGGGGTCAGCGGCGAGCCGTCGTTGACCACTTCCAGCGCGATCAGCTCGCGCAGGGTCTCGTTGACGTCCTGCCCGGCGAAGCGTCCGGCCAGACGCAGCACCAGGTCTTCGCTGGTGCAGCTCTGCACGCGCAGGGCGTCGATGATGCCGCCGGTAACGTCATCGGTGGCGAACAGCGAGCTGCTGGGGATGTGGAACAGCATGCGGTCGTCGTCCACCCGCACTTCGTGCAGGTTGCGTTCGACCAGATTCAATAATGCACCCATGGTGACCTCCGCAAATGTGACGATTCGTCGTGGCAAAGCCGGGCGAGACGCGCTCGCCCACCGCCTTCGCGGTCAGGGCAGCGGCGGGCTGTTCCAGCGCTGCACCGTGACGATCAGATGCCCTTCGCCTTGCAGGCCACCCTCCTCCAGCTGGGCGATCACCTTCAGGTTGCCGACGTTGTTGGCCATCATCCTGCGCTGCGGGTTCGGCCCGGCGCCGGCAGGCAGGAACACCCCGTCGCGCTGCATGGTGCCGGCGAACTTCACGTCCTCGTCGTCCCTGGCCTGCTCGTTGAACGGCTCCACCGTCCATTTGGCCGGCAGGTAGCCGATGCGGTAAGGCTGGCCATCGGCACCCTTGCCCCACGCCTCGGCCTCGAAGCGGCCCTGCACCTTGGGCGTGGTGCCGCCGTTCTCGCCGATGCGCGCCACCGAATACGCCGGCACCACCTTGACCTCGGCGACCTCGGTGTACACCGCAAGGTCCACGCCCCTGAGCGCACCCAGGGCCACGTTGCGCAGCCCCGGCGCGGCATCGGCTGCCGCCTTGACCTTGACCCGCAACAGCTGCGGGGTGCTTTCCAGCACCTTGACCACCTCAACGCCTGCGCCCAGGTCCGGGGTGCCGGACAGGCCGCTGCCCACCAGGGTCAGCTCGGCCTCGTTGCCGGCGCGGATGAACGCCGGCTGTACCGCCAGCAGGCGAGGGCTGTCCTGCCTGGCCGCGCTGAAGTCCAGGCCGCGCTCGTCGTGCTCGGTCTCGAACATGCGCCCTTTCATCTCGCCGTTCAGGGCCGCGAATACCTGATGCATGCGCACATCGCCGATCTTCAGGTTGCCGCGCCATTCGTAGCCGTTGTATACGATGGCCGAGCCGCTGCCATTGAACGGCGTGCCGTCGGCATACTGACCCTTGACCTCGATGTTGAAGGTGTCGCCGCTGTCGTGGGTCACGCTCATCACGCCGCGCACATCGCCCCTGGTCATCATGTGGCCGCTGAAGCTCCACTGCCCCGGCAGTGCGTCGGCGCCCGGCTTGCTCTTCTGCCAGTCGCTCCAGGCCTGACTCTCAAGCGGGTAGTCCTTGGCCAGCTGGGGCGCCACTTCGTTGCGCGCCAGCCCCAGCCAGTCGCGGTCGCGGGACATCATCTGGTATTCCAGCGACGGCCAGCGCCCCAGGTGGAACTCCACCAGGCGTTCCCATTCCTGCAGCGGCCGACGCTGCAGCGCCACCCGCGCGCCGGAGTGACAGCGGGCACACATCTGGTTGAGGGGTTCGTCGAACTTCTCCACGGTGTTCAGGCGCCGCTCCATCGCGTAGCGCATGCCATCGGTCTCGCTGGGTGCCAGCCCCTGCCTGTCGGCCAGGTACTTGACCACCGAGCGACGGTCTTCATCGCTGATCTTCACGCCGTACATCAACTGCATGCGCGCAATGCTCATCAGCCAGCCTTCGGGGGTCTTGCGCTGGTGGCTGATGCGGCTCAGGGCGTCGTTGCCCTCGGGGGTATGGCAGGCCATGCACTTGGCATTGAGAATCGCCTTGCCATCTTCGGCCACGGCGGGGGGCAGAACAGCACAGGCCAGCATGGCCAGGGTGCCGGCACTCAGGTAATGCCGGAGTCGTGTTGTCTTCAAGGTCAGGCCTCCACGGTATTGTTTTTATAAATCGTCCGCGCCCGGCGAGGGGCTGTACTGCACATCTGACTCACACCAAGCAGAGTGCATGCCAACAAAATCAATTCCTTGTTTAACAAATAGTTACTGGATACTCCTGATAAACAACATTGATTCAAGCGCTGCCCGGGCGTGCAATTTCGCGATGACTGTCTAACTCTGAGACAGCTGAGACCACTGCCTGGCCGGGTGAGCCTGGCCCGGCAGCACCAGCATACCCAGCACCATCGCCAGCAACCCCAGCCACACCAGCGACACGAACGGATAGCGCCGTACCACGATCACCCCCTGGATCGCGTCGCCACCGTCCAGCGTGCCGGCGGCCGTCATCAGGCGTGGCGAGGCCGGTACCCATACCTGCAGGTCCTGGGCCCAGCCGCGCACGATGAAGGGGTGCAGCACATAGCCCGGGTCGCCCACATGGCGTGCATAACGGTAGTCGAGGATTTCGCACAGCTGTCGCACCGGGCCCTGATAGGCCGGCGGCAATGCGCGCCGGTCCTGGAATAGCGCGTGCCCGGCGATGACCTGGTCGTCGCTGCGCAACTGCACCTGCGCCACCGCCTGGTAGCCCGAGAAGTTCTGCTGGCTGCTTACCGGTAGCACGCGCACCTGCAACTGATCGGCCACCCGGTGCCACGCCTGCGGTGATGAAGCCGGGGCAATATTGATGGGCATGTAGGTATTGAGTGCCGTGGCCAGCAGGCCACCGGCCAGCGCCACCATCGCCCCACCGTGAATCAGCGCCAACGGCGCCGTATGACGCAGGGTGCCGAGCCGGCGGCTGCGCCACAGTACCCGCATGCCCCAGGCCAGGCACGCCAGCAGCAGGAACATTCCGGCCAGCAGGGCCGCGTCCAGCCACGGCAGCACCTGCACGATGCGCTGGGACAGCACCCCTTCGCCGGTGTAGCGCGAGGTCAGCCAGGCACCGCGCCAGGCCGTCAGCGCTACCCACAGCGCCATGCCCAGGGTAATCAGGCCGGCATAGCGCGCCGGCAGGCTGCGCCGCAGGAACACCCACCCGCCGAGCAGCCCGAGCAAGCCGATGACGGGCATCAGCCACTTGCCCAGGGCATGGCCGTCCACGTCCCAGTGATCGAAGGCCCGGCGCAGACCGGCCAGCTCCTCGGCACTGGCCCACACGGCCAGGGTCTCGAAGAACGGCTTGAGCTCCGAGGCCTTCTCCAGCGCCAGCCACTGACCGACATGAGCGCCGAGCAGTTGGCCCACCGCCAGCAACGCGGCCACGGCGAACAGCCACATCGACAGGTCCAGCCCCCAGTCCGAAGCCGACCGGCGCACTGGGCGGGCCTTCGCCGCCGGCCGCCTGAACGCTCGCCAGGCAAACCACAGCATCAGGCCGAGGATGCCCCCCGCCAGCGCCAGGTGCCCCAGCCATGAAGTGGTACCGATATAGCGGTGTGAACTGGCCAGCACCTCGCTGCGCGTCACCGACATGGCGATGCAGGCCAGCGCGGCAGTCAGCAGGCTGAACAGCGGCAGCGCGCGCCAGTGGCGGCCCTGCGGCCGCCAGCGCCGTGCCCCGTGCAGTACCGCGCCGAGCATCGCCCACACCGCGAAGGCGGCTGTCTGCACCGGGTCCCAGTGCCATAGCTGGCCGAAGGTGAAGTCTTCGAGCGCCCACACCATGCCCATGCCGATGCCGGCGGTCAGTACCAGCCAGGCGCGCCTGCCGTAGGTACATGCCAGCGCACCGTAGGCGTCGCCGGTACGTGCCAGTGCATCCAGCGCAGCACCGGCCGGGGCGATGGCCCAGGCATAGGCGGCGATAATCAGCGGCGCGTGAAACGCCATCCAGATCGTCTGCAGGTGTGCGTTCATGCCCTGGCTCGCCTGGGCCGCCAGCCAGTCGGCCGGCGTTGCCGTGAACGGCCCCAACCCGGCGGCAGTGAGGGTGTACCAGGCCGCCACCAGCGCATTGGCGCGCCCGGCCCAGCCCGGCAGCGCAGCATTGCGCACGCCGATGCCCATGCACAGGGTAGCCAGCAGCAGCACGGTGCCTTCATCGCCGCCCCACAGGTTGGCGACCTTGAGGTAGGCCGGCAGCGTGGCGCTGCTGTACAGCCAGATGTAGCGCAGCTGGAAATGGTCGGCCAGCAGGTGCATCACCAGGCTCAGGCACGCCGCACACAGCCCCACCAGCGCCAGCCGCCAGAGTATCTGGCGCAGCCGGGCGCGCACGGCGCCCAGTACCACCAGCCCGGCAATCAGCACCAGCAGCAGGTTGCCCACCTGGGGCAGCCACCACAGCAGCGCGCAGCACAGCAGCAGCCCCAGGGCCGGTGGCCAGCACGTATCCCATCGCAGATCGCTCACGACGCCCACTCCTTCTTGTTGTTGTGCAAGCGGCCATACAAGTACTGCGCCAGGCCAGGTTTCACCTGCCAGAACAGCAGCTTGGCCGGTTTCAAGGCATCCTGGGAGTGCGTGCGTGTGTGCCGTTCTGAGACAGTCGATGGGCGGCTGAGACAGTACGGCCCGCCTCGATCTCGCCGGGCTGGGAGACAAATCGCCGACATTTCATCGGGTTGCACGCGTCGTGCAGGCATGGCGCAGTAGTTGCTTGGGCCGGTGCAGCTCGCTGCACACCTTCGATAACAACAAGAAAGGAGCACACCGATGATTCGAGCCGCCCGCACGCCCTTGGCGCTGACGCTTGCCCTCATGGCCTGCAGCGCCCAGGCCCACGAGCTGTACAACAACGAGGGCCGCGTGCTGAACGCCGACCTCGAGGCCCTGTTCGGCGTATTTCACAGTGACGAAAGCTACGCGGTGGGCGGCAGCCGTCAGCCCGGCAGCAGTGCCTGGCGCGAGGGCTATATCAAGTATGGGCTGAGTGCGAGCCAGGCACTGGGCGCTGCGGGCACGGCCTACGGCGCGTTCAATCTGGTCAGCTCCGGTACCTGGGGCGACGGCGACGCCGCCGGCCTGACCCTGGGCAGCGAACGGCGCACCGGCGTCGAGGATGCCTACCTGGGCTGGCGCTCCGGCGACCTGTTCCCGGCGCTGGGCAAGGACGGCGTGGATGTTTCCGCCGGCCGCCAGACGCTGACCCTGGGCGACGGCTTTCTGATCCAGGGTGATCCGGTCAACCTTGGCAAGGTCGACCTGGGCGCGAACTTCAACCGCGGAGGCGCCTATTACCTGGCCGCGCGCAAGGCCTTCGACCGCACGGCCGTACTGCGCCTGGGCGGCAGCGAGGGCCTGCGCGGCGACCTGATGTGGCTGAAGTCGGACAACCATTACCAGGCCGATACCGAGCTTGCCATCGCCAACCTCGAACAGGTGGGCGAAGCCGGCACCCTGGGCATTTCATGGATTCGCGGCCTGGATGTCGACCGGCGCTATGCGTCGATCCTGGGCCTGCAGGAGCGCGATGGCATGGATACTGTCAGCCTGCGCGGGCGCGGCAGCCTGGGGGTCAAGGACCTGGAGGTGGCCGCCGAATACGTGACCCAGGACAAGCGCAGCGGGCGCGAGAACGCCTGGTACCTGGAAGGCGCCTGGACCTTCTCCGAGGTGCCCTGGAGCCCGACCGCCACCTACCGCTACAGCCGCTTCTCGAATGCCTTCGACCCGCTGTTCTACGGGGCCAGCCGCGGCTACGGCACCTGGTTCCAGGGCGAGGTCGCGGCCAACTATGCCGGCCCGTTCAACAGCAACAGCCAGGTGCATCACGTGGGCCTCAAGGCCACGCCACGGGAGAACCTGACCCTTGGCGCGCTGTACTTCGACTTCGATACCCTGGACAAGGCGCGTGGCAACCTGGGTGGCCGCGAGCTGGACCTGTACGTGGAGTGGATGGTCAACGAGCACCTGCTGATCAGCCCGCTGCTGGGTTTCTACAAGCCTGATCGCAGTGCCGACAACGGCGGCCTGCAGCTGGGCAGCAGCGACACCAGCACCTACCTGCAACTGCTGGTGGGCACCTTTTTCTGAGGTGTCACACTGGATACCCCTGCGCGGCCAGCCAGCCGCGCAGCCTGGCCTGTTCCGGCGCCGGCCTGCCGTGCAGCAGCCACTGCAATGGCTGACCGGTCTGAACCCCGCGTACCAACGGGGCCAGCGGCACGCCGTCGAGGTGCCAGATACCCAGCGGCTGGTCGGGCCCCACCACCACCTCGGCCTGTTCGATGAAGCCGTGGCTCACCACCGGGCGCTGCTGCACCTGCCATTGGCGGAAGTCCCCGGGCAGGTGCAGTGGTTGCGCATCAGGCCACACCTGGCGCGGGCCCCAGAACGCTTGCCCGGCCTTGTCTGCCTCCTGGGCATAGAAATCCCGGCCGATGCGGGCGAAGCGCAGGAACAGCTGCTCGATACGTTCCTGATGAAAGCGCAGGGCCAGCGCCTGCTGCCCGGGGCGGCGCAGCAGGGTGTTGATCACTGCGGGCGCCTGCAGGGCCGAGGACAGCGACTGGAAGATGCCGTTGCCCGACAGCGGGTCCACCGCCATGGCGGCGTCGCCGATGCGCAGCCAGTTGTGCCCCGCGCATGCGCCTGCCAGGATCGCCGTGCTGCTGCGCGCATGCACCGGCACCGCCTGCCCGGCCGCCGCGCCGAATACCTCGGCCACCAGTGCCGATTCGCCCCGACGCCGGGCACAGTACTCAGGCAGGTGCGCCTTGCCCGGCAGACCGCCGGCGCTGCTGTCCAGGCTGATCTGCCAATAGCAGCGGCCATCGGCCAGGCGCGCCATCCAGGCCCAGCCGTCGGCCAGGCTCTGCACCGCCGACACCGGCTCGGCCGGCGCGCCCTGCCACACACTGAGCAGGCTGACGCTTTCGGGGCCGCGCAGGCGGCTCGCCGTCAACGGGGCCTGGCGCCCGCGTGCCTCCACCAGAAAATCGGCATGCAGCACCCGGCCATCGCTAAGCTGCACCTGGTGCGCGTGCGCCGTGCTGTGCAGCTTGCTCACCCGTGCTTCGATCAAGCCCACGCCGGCCCGGCGCAGGTCATCGCGCAGGGCGGCATCGAAACGGCGGCGGTCCAGCAGGCATTCCTGGTTCAGCCATTGCTGCTGGCCGTTCCAGTGCACTTGGCGGCGCGCGGGCATGGCTGCCTGTTCCAGTGCGCTGCCAAGGCCGGCATGGCGCAGGCCGTCGAGCACCCGTTGGGACACACCCTCCACCGCCTCGAAACGGCGCCAGTCACACACCATCTCGACCGGGTAGCCCAGGCGCTGCAACCCCATGGCGCACGCCGCGCCCGCGGGCCCGGCGCCCAGTATCAGGATGCGCGGCTCAGCCATGCACGCCGCCACGGCGTTCTGCACCAATGAAGGCGGCCTGTTGGCGCAGATAGGCCAGTACCTGTTCGCGACCCGCGTTCGGCTGCGCCGTCAACAGTGCGCGCACCTGGCCGCACAGCGCCGCACTGGCCAGGCTCGCCCCCGCCACGCCGCTGGCCGGATCGACCGCAGCGCCGAAATCGGCCTGGGGCGTGTCGAGCCACGACCATTGGCCCGGCGCGCAGCGGGCATCGCCGGTTACCCGAATCACCCCCGGATAAAGCGCCGGGTACACCGGCGCACCGCGCGCCGGGCTCGATGCGCACAGCAGCACCCCGGCCTCGACGGCCACGGCGCAGGCCGCACGCAGTACATTGCGGTCCTGCTGCAGGCCCAGGCTCAGGTTGACCAGCATCGCGCCCTGCTCCACCAGCCACAGCAGCGCCGCCGCCACCTGCAATGCCGAGGTCTGCCAGTGGCGGTCGAACACCTGCGCCACCAGCACCTCGCCGGCGCCGCCCTGGGCCAGCAGGCAGTCGAGTACCCGGCTGCCATGCCCCAGGACATCGGCCTGCACCTGCCCCTCGCGCAACTCGCCGTGCTCCAGCCAGAAACGCCGGCCATCGGCGATAGGCCCGGCCTGATGCGCCGAGCACCCGCTGTCGATCACCCCGACACGCAGGCTAGTGCCCATGCCGCACGGGCTGCGGCTGTACACAGCGCAGTTGCCCGTCCTCGAGGTGCAGGTGAAGGTCCGCGCCGTCCAGGGTGGACGGCCGGTGGCTGATCAGGATGCGCGTGCGCCCGGCGAACAGCTGGTCGATGGCCGCGATCACCTCGCGCTCGGTGGCCTCGTCGACCGCCGAGGTGGCTTCGTCGAGCACCAGGATCGATGGCTGCTGCAACAGGGCGCGGGCAATCGCGATGCGTTGCTTCTGCCCACCGGACAACTGCTGCCCACGTTCACCCAGCGGCCCGTCCAGGCCCAGGGGCAGGCTGTGCACTAGGCTGTCCAGGCGCGCCAGGCCCACCACCTGTTCCAGTTCTGCACGGCTCGCGTCGGGCCGGCAGTAGGCCAGGTTCTGCGCCAGGGTGCCGCGAAACAGCACGATGTCCTGGCTGACCACCGCAATGCGCCGGCGCAGTGCCAGCAGATCGAGGTCGCGCAGGTCCTGGCCGTCGAGCAGGATGCGCCCCTGGTCCGGGTCGTAGAAGCGTTGCAGCAGGTCGATCAGGGTCGACTTGCCAACCCCCGAAGCGCCGCTGATGGCAACCTTGAGCCCGGCGCCGATGCACACCCGGGCATCCTGCAGCACCGCGCCACGACGCTGCTCATGGGCAAAGCACACTCCTTCAAGGCGCAGCTCGCCGCCGCCGTCACGCATCGGCTGCGGCGCGGCCGGCTGGGTCACGCTGACCGGCTCCTGCTGCAACTCCATCACCCGGCCCAGGCTCACGGCCATGCGCTGAACTGCCACGTACAGGCCCAACAGGCTCTGCACCGGCCCCACCGCCATGCCCAGATAAGTGGAAAAGGCAATCAGCGCGCCCAGTTGCCAGGCGCCCTGGATCACCCAGTAGCCGCCCACCAGAAACGCCGCGGCGCGGCACAGCGAGGTCAGGGTGCCCGGCACCGCCTGGGTCAGGAACTCGGTCACCTGCACCTTGAGCAGTTGCCCCATGTAGCCCTGGCCCAGTCGCCCCAGGCGCCCGGCTTCGCGCTGCTGCTGGCCCGCAGCCTGGATGAACTTCATCGCCGGCAGGGTCTCGACCAGAAACGACGAGACATCGGCCGAGCGTTCGCGCAGCTGGCGCACCTCGCGCTCCACCTTGCGCCGCATCCAGCGCAGCCACAGCACCTCGATGGGAATCAGCACCGCCAGCAGCAGGGTCAGCTGCCACGACAGCATCAGCATCAGGCTCACCGCGCCCACCAGGCCGATCAGGCTGGAAACCGCCGAAAACAGCGAATCCACCGCAAAACGCTGGATTTCCGCGACGTCGCCATCGAGCCGCGAAAGGATGTCGCCCAGCCGCTTGCGCCCGTAGAAGCTGGGCGACAGCTGCTGCAGGTGGCCATACAGGTCGTCGCGCAGGGCGAACAGGATGCGCCCCGACAGGCGCGTGTGCAGGTAGCGGTTGACCCCCGACAGCACGGTGCTCGCCAGCCCCACGCCAACCATGATCGCCGCCATGTGCCACAGCACCTCGAAGTCCTTGGCCAGCAGGCCCTCGTCGATCAGGGTCTTGACCAGCCAGGGCTGGGCCAGCACCAGCAGCGAGGCGCCCAGCGACAACCCCAGCAGCACGCCGATCGCCCGCCCGTGGGGCCGCACGAAGCCGTACAGCCAGGCCAGCGCCCGGCGCATCAGCTGCGGGTCGTCGGTATTGACCAGGCGCAGCAGCACTCGGCCCAGGCGGTTCAACTGCGCAGCTGCTTGATCTTGCGGTACAGCGTGGCGCGGCTGATGCCCAGGGCATCGGCTGCCGCGGTGATGTTGCCGTGATGACGCGCCAGGGCGCCACGGATCAGCTCCTCCTCGTTTTCGCGGATGCTGCCCGGCTGCTGGGTGCTGCCCCTGAGGTCTTCAAGCAGGCAGTCGGTCAGGTGTTCCAGGCCCAGCAGTGGCTCGCCCGGCTCGCGCATGGCCACAGCCGAGCGCAGCACCATCTCCAGCTGGCGGATGTTGCCGGGCCAGTCATAGTTGTTCAGCAACGCGGCCAGCTCCTTGCTCAGGCGCACGCCGTGGGCGCCGAACTTGTGCAGCAGGCTGTCGATCAGGGTGCCCAGGTCGTCGCGCTCGCGCAGTGCCGGCAGGCGCAGGCTCACGCCGTTGATGCGGTAGTAGAGGTCTTCGCGAAACTGCTGCTCGAGCACGTGGCGCTTGAGGTCGCGGTGGGTGGCGCAGATCACCGCCACGTCGATGTCCTGCTCTTCGCCGGCGCCCAGCGGCGCCACCCGGCGCTCCTGCAATACCCGCAGCAGGCGTGCCTGCAGGGCCAGCGGCATGTCACCCACCTCGTCGAGAAACAGGGTGCCGCCGTGGGCCTGCATCAGGCGCCCGACCATGCCGCCACGGCGCGAGCCGGTGAAGGCCCCTTCGCGGTAGCCGAACAGTTCGGACTCGATCAGCCCCTCGGGTATGGCCGCACAGTTGACCGCCACGAACGGCTTGCCGGCACGCAGGCTGGCCTGGTGCAGGGCGCGCGCTACCACTTCCTTGCCGGTGCCGGTTTCGCCCAGCAGCAGCACCGGCAGTTCGTTCTTCAGGC
Source organism: Pseudomonas sp. VE 267-6A (assembly GCF_024126555.1). Classification (NCBI taxonomy): domain Bacteria; kingdom Pseudomonadati; phylum Pseudomonadota; class Gammaproteobacteria; order Pseudomonadales; family Pseudomonadaceae; genus Pseudomonas; species Pseudomonas sp. VE 267-6A. The sequence goes on along the minus strand of NZ_JAMYBY010000006.1, from coordinate 121,055 downwards.
CCTGCAGGGCCATGCGCAAGGTGCGCGCAAGGCTGCTGTCGCGCCCGGCCAGGGCCTCGAGGTCGACGCTCTTCTGCGCGGCCACCGGGGCAGCGGGTGCAGGTGTCGCGGCAATCACGGGCTGGCGCGGCAGGTGCTGGGAGCGGAAGTAGAACTCGCCCTTGGCGGTCTGCACGCTGCTGATGCCGCCCTGCCATACCCGGCTGATGAAGGCGCTGGAGCGTTCGCCGATCAGGTCGCTGCAGCTGCGCCCCACCAGGGCGGCGCGCGATACCTGCAGCAAGGCGCAGGCCTGGTCGTTGGCCGCCAGCACCTCGCCGTCCAGGCTCAGGGCAAGCAGGCCGTGCCAGGCGCTGCCCAGGTACTGTGGGCGGTTGTGGAAGGCCACCACCAGTTGCTCGGGGTAGCACAGGCCGAACATGCGGCTTTCGATGTTGCCGGCCGCCAGCAGCAGGGTCGAGAGGTTGTCCTGGGGCTGGGCCATGACGCCTTCGCGGGTCAGGTCGAGCACCCCGATGATCTCGCCGCGCGGGTCGCGCAGCGGTACCGAGGTGCAGGAGAACGGGCTCAGGCGGTCCAGGTAGTGTTCGCCGCAGTTGATCAGCGTGGGGCGCCCTTCCACCACGGCGGTGCCGATGGCATTGGTGCCGCGCACCGACTCGCTCCAGCAACTGCCCGGGTGCAGGTCGCGCAACCCGGTCTGGCGCAGTGGCTCGGTGTTGCCCTCGATGGCCAGCACGTTGGCCTGGGCGTCGCCGAGGATGATGATGCCGCCCTTGCCCTGGCGCGACACCAGGTACTCCAGCTCCGGCGTGGCGGCGTCGATCAGCAGCCGGTTGCTTTCCAGCAGGCGCTTGAGTTCACCGCGCTGCGGGGCGGCCAGCTCGTGCCGCTCGCCTTCGAGGCAACTCAGGCCATGGCCGAGGCTGCGCCGCCACGAGGCATCGATCTCGTCGCGCAACATGCCCAGCGGCAACTCCCCGTCATGGACCAGTTTCATGCGTGCCTGGCGTGACTCCTGCAAAGGGTCAGCGGCGTTTTTTATTAGAATGGTGCGTGCCATCGCTTACTCCAGCGCCCGTCGAACGTTGTGCACTTAAGGCAATGTAACTCAAGGGAGTGTGCTTGAGATTTGCAGGGCCGTCACCCGCAGGCGCCGACAACCTGATCGGCAGAGTGGCACAAGGTTACGTTTACGTAAAGGTGATGAATCGCGACGTGTCGTCCTCCTTTCAGGCGCGCCGATTGCGCGCCAGCAGCCACAGCAGGTACACCCCGCCCAGCAGGCCGGTGGTCAGGCCGATGGGCAGGTTGAGGTTGGCCACAAAACGCTGGCTGAGCAGGTCGGCGGCCAACAGCAGTACCGCCCCCATCAGCGCTGCGCTCACCAGCGGCACCTGCGCCGAGGTGGTCAGGCGCCGTGCCAGCTGCGGCGCGGCCAGGGCGATGAAACTGATCGGGCCGGCCGCCGCGGTGGCGATCGCGGTCAGGCCCACCGCCGCCATCACCATCAGCAAGCGGGTACGCTCCACCGCCACACCCAACTGGGCGGCGCTGTCGTCACCCAGTTCGAGGATGTTCAGGCGCCGTGCGTGGTACACCGCCACCGGCACCACCAGCAGCAGGCCCAGCGCCGCCGGCAGCACATGCGACCAGGTGCGGGTGTTGAGCGAGCCGGCCAGCCAGATCTGCGCCGACATGGCCTGGTCGAGGTTGCCCATCACCAGCAGCACGGTGTTGAGCCCCGAGAGCATCGCGCCCACCCCGATGCCCACCAGCACCAGGCGATAGCCGCCGGTGGTGCGGCCCTTCATCGACAGCACGAATACCAGCGCAGCGGTGCCCACGCCGGCGATCACCGCCGCCAGCGACGCCCCCAGCGGGCCGGCATCGAACAGGATGATCTGCACGATCGCCCCGCTCGCCGCCCCGGTGGTAAAGCCGATAATGTCGGGCGAACCCAGCGCGTTGCGCGAGATGGACTGGAAGATCGAGCCGGCCATGCCCAATGCAGCGCCCACGCACAACGCGGTGAGCACCCGCGGCAGGCGCACGCGCAGCACGATGCGCTCGGTGGTCGGGCTCGGCCCTGCCCCCAGCAGGCTGGCCAGCACCTGGCCCGGCGTCAACGGCAAGGTGCCGATGCCCAGCAGCAGCACCCCCAGCCCCAGGGCCAGCAGCACCAGCACGGCACACACCAGCAACCCCCGTGGCTGCCAGCGAAACGACAGGGCGGCCAGGCGGACGACCCGTGTAGCGGTAGTGTTCATAGCTTGCTCAACCGGAATGTGCGCACCAGCGCGATAAAGAACGGCCCGCCGATCAGCAGCGCGACGATACCCGCCGCCACTTCCGCCGGCGCCGCCACGACCCGGCCCAGCACATCGGCCCCCAACAGCAGCACGCCGGCAAACAGTGCCGAGTACGGCAGGATCCAGCGGTAGTCCGGGCCCACCAGCAGGCGCGCCAGGTGCGGCGCCACCAGCCCCACAAAGCCGATCGGCCCGGCAGCGGCGGTGGCAGCGCCGGCCAGCAGCATCACTGCCAGGCAGGCCAGCAGCCAGGTGAGGCGCACGTTCACCCCCAGCGCCAGGCCCAGGTCCTTGCCCAGGGCCATGGCATTGAGGCTGCCGGCCAGCGCCAGCACCGTGACAGCGCCCGGCACCACGGCCATCGCCAGCACCCCCACCGCCTCGAAGCCGCTCTTTTCCAGCGACCCCGATGCCCAGTGGCGAAACTGGTCGAACACCTGCGCCGGCGCATTGAGGATGATGATGCCGGTGACCGAGGCCAGCATCACCGACAGACCGGCGCCGGCCAGCACCAGGCGCACCGGGTTGGTGCCGGTCTCCTGGGCACGGCCCAGCATGAACACGGCCACCCCGGCCAGCCCGGCGCCGACGAAGGCGCACCACACGTAGCCGCTCATGCTGCTCAGACCCAGCACGGCCACACCGACGATCACCCCTACCCCGGCCCCGGCGTTGATGCCCAGCAGGCCCGGTTCGGCCAGCGGATTGCGGGTGACCGCCTGCATGATCGCACCGGCCAGGCCCAGCGCCAGCCCGGCCAGTATCGCCACCAGCGTGCGCGGCACCCGCAGTTCGCGCACGATCAGGTGCTGGTCATCGAGCCGGTCGTAGGCCGACAGCGCCTCGAACACCTGGGCCACGCCGATGCTGCGCGACCCCACCACCAGGCTCGCCAGCACCGCCACGACCAGCAACAGCAGCCCCAGCAGCAGGCCCTGAAAACGTCTTGATCGCACCATGGCTCAGCGGTACGCCCGCGCCACGGCGTCGATCATCTCGCGCCCGGAGTAGTAGTCGATGCGAAACGAACTGGGCCCCAGTGCATACACCCGCTTGTGCACCACTGCCGGCAGGTTGGCCAGCACCGGGTCGGCGAGAAACGCCTGCACGTCGGCGTCGCTGCCGCCCAGCAGGAACACCGTGTCGCCGGTGATGGCCGCCGAGAGGTTTTCACGGGAGATGAAGTCCACGTCGGAGCTGCGCTTGACCTGCCCTTGCAACCCTTGCGGCAAGCCGGCCACCGCGAACCCGAGAGCTGCCAGCAGCTGCGCATGGGGGCTGTCCAGGCGCGCTACCGAATAGCTGCCACCCAGGTTGTAACCCACCACGCTGACCGCGCCGGCAGGTGGCGTGATGCGCGCTGCAACCTGCGCGGCGTAGGCGTCGAAGCGCTCGATGGCCGCCTCGGCCTGCGCCTGCAGGCCGCTGGCCTGCCCCAGTTGGCGCGCCAGCTCCTGCCAGCTGTGGTTGGCGTAGTTGACCACCACCGTGTCGATACCCTGGGCCTGCAGCTCGGCCTGGTGGGGCAGCACACTGTCGGCCCCGGTAGCCGACACCACCAGCAGGTCGGGTGCCTGCCCGACCACCGCTTCGAGGTCGAACACCAGGTTCTTGTACAGCACCTGCACGCCGCGCTGGTCGGCCACTTCGGCCCACTGGGTGAAGAAGCCCTTGGCATCGGAGATGCGGCTGGGCGTGGTCGCGGCACTGGCCACCAGCGGCGCGTCCATGGCCAGCAGGATGCCGGTCACGCTCGGCGAGGTGGACACGATGCGCTTGGGCGAGGCCTGCGCCGACGCCGTCGGCGCCTCGTCCGCAAGCTCGGCGGGCTGCCGGGCCAGCCACAGGGCGGCGCTGGCCACAGCGACGATGGCCAGCACGGCCACCACAGTCTTTTTCATCGTCTAGCCCTGCTCGTCAAGGTGGTGGGCGAAGGTCGAGCCGCTGTAGCCCTCGCGGAAAAGGCCGGCCTGCACCAGGCGTGGCATCAACTGGTCGAGAAACAGGTTCAGCGACTCGACCGAGCCACCGGGCGCGGCTATGAAGCCGTCGATGGCGCCACTGGCAGCCCAGTCCGCGATCTGCTCGAAGGCATCGTCGACGGTGCCGACAACCTGCCAGTGCGCCGCCGAAATCACCTCGGGGCGCAGCAGCAGTTGGTCGATGCTCAGCGACTCGCGCTCGATCAGCCGGCGCAGCAGGCTGCTGTGGGTACGACTGGAGGCGTCCGGCGCAACCACCGGCAGGTCGGCGCGGGTCACCGGGCGGTCGAGGGGCCAGTCGGCCAGGTCCAGCCCGGTCATTTCCTTGATCGAGGCCAGCTTGCGCGCGCGGTTCATGCGCCCGTGGGTCTGCATGAACACCGCCCGGGCCTGCTCGCGGGTGTCGGCCAGGTACAGGCTCAGGCCCGGCAGCAGGCGGATCGCCTGCGCCGAGCGGCCATGGCGTTCGGCGCGCCGGCCCAGGTCACGGCGCAGTTCAAGCGCCGCTTCCTTGTCGGGCGTGGGTGCGAACACCAGGTCGGCCACCGAGGCGGCGAAATCCCGCCCCGACTCCGAGGCACCGGCCTGGATCAGCGGAATGCGCGTGCCGGGGAAGGCTGGCAGGTTCAGCGGGCCCTTGACCTTGAGGTAGGTGCCCTCATGGTTGACCGGGCGCACCTGGGTGGTGTCGGCATAGCAGCCATTGGCACGGTCGATGGTCAGCGCCTCGAACGGGAAGCTGCCCCACAGCTGGTGCACCAGCTCGGTGAACTCGGCCGCCCGCGCATAGCGCTCGTCGGCGTCGGGCATCTGCTCAAGGCCGAAGTTCTCGTGCCCCTGCAAGGCGGTGACGATGTTCCAGCCCACGCGCCCGTTGCTGATCCAGTTCAGCGATTGCAGCTGGCGCGCCACCACATACGGCGGATAGAAGGTGGTCGACACCGTCGACACCAGGCCGATGTGCGAGGTCTGCTGGGCCACGGCGGCCAGCAGGATGGTGGGGTCGAGGCTGGTGAAGCCAGGGCCGCTTTCGAGCATTTCCACCGGCAGGCAACTGACGTCGGGGCGGAACACGAAGTCCAGGTGCGCGGCTTCGGCGCGCTGCGCCAGATCGATGGCGAAGGCACTGGTGAACAGGCCCTCGACGTTGCTGTCGGCGCGCCGCCAGGCGTCGCCGCTGAGCCAGGTGGGGGCCAGTGAAAGGCCGATATGGAGTCGCTTGGGCGAGGTCATCAAAGCTCCGGGTGCAAGTGATCGAGTACGGCGGCCCCAGGGCCGCCGTTGACAGTGGGTTGATTCAGAACGAGCCCTTGACGCCCACGCCGAACATGCGTGGCGTGGTCATGCTCGCCTCGGTGCCGCCGATGCCGCGGTTCTGCTGCAGGTAGGTGGCCGAGCGGTCGTCGAACACGTTCTTGACGTAGCCGTACAGTTCCACCGCCGGGGTGAACTGGTAGCTGGCGCGGGCATCGGTCAGGGTGTAGGAGTCGACCGAATAGGACGAGTTGTTGGCCGTGTCGGAGTAGTAGCCGTCGATATGCCGCACCTGGGCCGACAGGTTGAGCTTGTCGGTCACGTCCCAGCTGGGCCCGAAGCTCAGGGTGTAGCCGGGCGACTTGGCAAACTCGTTGGCCTGGTAGCTGTCGTTGCTGGTGATGCGGTCGATGCGCGTGCGCAGGGTGCCGGCGCTGGCCTTGAGGGTCAGGCTGTCGAGCAGCTGGTAGTCGGCGCTCAGTTCCATGCCGTAGGCGTGGGCCTTCTCGGCATTGATGGTGTAGGACTGGCTGATCCCGGTGGAGATCACCACCGGAATGTTGTACTGCGAATCCTTCATGTCCATGTAGAACAGGTTGCCGCTCAGGCGCAGGCGGTCATCGAGCAGGCTGGCGCGGGTGAACAGCTCGTAGTTCCACACCGACTCTTCCTTGAAGTACTGCCATTGGCGCGTCGACAGGTTGAGCGAGACACCGCCCGGGTTGTAGCCGCGGCTGACCATCGCGCCCACGGTCCAGTCCGGGGTCGCGGCGTAGGCCAGCGATACCTTGGGCAGCACGGCGGTGAAGGTCTTCTGGTAGTCCAGCGCAGTGGGCGCCAGCACCGAGTTGCCGTCGCGCTCGATACGGTCCTGCTGGAAGCGCAGGCCCGTGCTCAGGGTCCACAGGTCGCTCAGGCGGTAGTTCAGCTCGCCGAAGAGGCCGAGGTTTTCCTTGGTGTCGTCGAACGCCGACAGCCCGGCCAGGTTGAGGGTTTCGTCGGTCCTGGTGCGCGCCACGTAGAGGCCGGTGGCGCCGCTGAGCACGCTGTGCTGGTCACCGAACACCAGGCGGGTTTCGTTGGACAGGTTCTTCTGCTTGATGTCGGCGTCGCCCTGCCCCGGGATGCCGGTGTAGCGCTGCACGCTGGACAACGAATACTGCGCCTGGTTGATCAGCTTGAGGCCGTTGTCGAAGTCGTAGCTCACGTCCAGCACGCTGGTGTTGGTGCTCTGCTCCCAGCTGGGCATGGTCGTGGTGGTGTGATCGAGCTTGTGGTACGGCGCCGAAGCGGCTTCCTGGGTGGGGCGGTTGCTCTCGTTGTGCGAGAAGGTGAACTTGGCCTCCAGCCCCTGGATGTCGGTGGGCAGCCATAGCAGCTTGGCGCGGGTGGTGAGCGCGCTGAAGTCGTGGTCGGTCTTGCCCTTCTGGAAGTTGGGGTTGGTGTAGTCGATGAAGGTATCGCGCGCCGAGTAGTCCACTGCCAGGCGCCCGGCCAGGTCGGTGCCCATCAACGGCCCGGACAGCGCGATGGAGGTGCGCTTGGCGTTGTAGTTGCCGATCTCGGCCTGATAGGCGGCCTCGGGGGTGAAGGTCGGGTCCTTGGTGTTGACGATGATCGCGCCGGCGATGGCGTTGGCGCCTTGCGAGGTGGTCTGCGGGCCGCGGAACACCTCGATGCTGTCCACGTCCCACACCGAGGTGGCGCCGAAGAACATCTCGTTGTAGTTCAGGTAGTGGCCGTCCAGGTTGATGGTGGCCCGTGGCACGGTGCCGCCCCAGAACTGGTTCTGCCCGTTGTTCGGGCCCTGGGTGTCCTGGCCGCGGATGATCGGCGCGCCTACCGAGTCGGTGTAGATCACGTTGGGCACGTCGTTGAGCACTTCATGCACGCTGGCGTTGCCGGTGTTCTGGCGCTCGATGTCGCGGGCAGTCTTGACCGACACCGAGGAGGCGGTGTTCTTCAGGTCACGTTCGAGCTTTTCCCCGGTGATCATGATCGGTTCGAAAGTGACTGCACCTTTGCTCGGGGCAGCAACGGCATCATCGGCCATCGCAGGCGCCATGCCGAGCACGGTCGCCAGGGTCAGCACGCTGAAACCGCAGGTGAGTTCAAGGGGTGAATAGGCCTTCAAGATACGCTCCAAATGATAATCATAATCGTTTGTGTGAAAGGTATCATGTGGCCACTTCATTCCTCAATAGAGAATTCATTCTGCAATGTGGTAAATCCAGGGGCCCGGCCAGCGCTCGGAAAAGTCGGTATCATGCGCACCGACGCCGCGCACAAGCGGCGCGCACTTGATGCCTGATGAGGACCAGCCGCCAGCCGGCGATGAGGAGAGGCCCGTTGAAAAAAACCATTCCAGCTGCGGATGACGCCCCGCACGCGCCGGGCGAAAAACGTTCGGGCACCATTCAGTCCGTCGCCATCGCCGCCCGCTTTCTCAACGTGCTGGCCAGCGCCGAGCACGAACTGGCCCTGGGGGAAGTGGCGCGGCGCACCCAGACCGGCGCGTCAACCGCGCACCGCTACCTGCAGAGTCTGGTCAAGGAGGGCCTGGCCAGGCAGGACCCGGCCAGCAGCCTGTACGACCTGGGCCCGGCGGCGCTGAGCATCGGTATCGGTGCGCTCAAGCGGGTGGATGCAGTGGAGATCGCCGCCCAGCACATGAAGGCGCTGGCCCACCAGCATGCGGCCAGCGGCGGCGTGGCGATCTGGACCGACCGTGGCCCGACGCTGGTGCGCTGGTACCGCAGCGCGTTCTTCTCGATCAACCCGCTGGCCCTGGGCGACGTGCTGCCCATCGACAACACCGCCTGCGGGCTGGTGTTCCAGGCATTCCTGCCCAAGGCCACCATCGATGCGGCGCGCAAGCTGCAACCGGCGCACTTTCGCGGCACGGCGCCGGCCAAGGCTGTGCTGGACGAGGTGCGCAGCAGCCGCTGGGCCGAGAAGACCAGCCACCTGCTGTCGAATGTCACCGGGCAGGCCGCGCCGGTGTTCGACGCCCAGGGCGAGATCGTGTGTGTGGTGACCACGGTGACCGACCTGGGTCAGCTCAAGACGCCCGAAGACCGCGATGCGCTGTTCCGGGCGGCCAGCCGGGTCAACCAGTCAACCGGCGGCCTGCCGTGGCAAGGCGCCTGACACCACCGCCCGCTCGCGCGACAAGGGCACCAGCAGCGGCGTGCCGCTGACCGGGTCGGCGATGATCATCGAGGCCACGCCGAACACCTCCTGCACCAGGGCCTCGGTGAAGATGCGCGCCGGGTCGCCCTGGGCGACGATGGCGCCGGCCTTCATGGCGATCAGGTGCGAGGCATAGCGGCACGCCTGGTTGAGGTCATGCAGCACCGCAACGATGGTGCGGCCCTGGCGATTGAGCTCGGCCAACAGCTCCAGCAGTTCGATCTGGTGCGCGATATCGAGGTAGGTGGTGGGCTCGTCGAGCAGCAGTACCGGCGTCTGCTGCGCCAGCACCATGGCGATCCATACCCGCTGGCGCTGGCCGCCGGACAACTCCTGCAGCAGGCGCTCGGACAGCTCGCTGACCTGCGCCGCCTGCATGGCTGCGGTCACGGCCTGTTCGTCGGCCTGCGACCATTGGCGCAGGAACGACTGGTGCGGGTAGCGCCCGCGGGCCACCAGGTCGGCCACGGTGATGCCGTCGGGCGCAACCGCGCTCTGGGGCAGCAGGCCGAGCCGCCGGGCCACGTCCTTGGCCGCGAGCGTGTGAATATCGACCTGATCGAGCAGCACCGTGCCGCTCGAAGGCACCAGCAGGCGCGACAAGGCCCGCAGCAAGGTGGATTTGCCACAGGCATTGGGGCCGACGATGACGGTAAAGGACCCTTCGGTGATAGCCACCGAAAGGTCCGTGGAGATCGTGCGCTGGTCGTAGCGAAGCGTCACGGCGTCAGCCTGCAGGCGATACGTCATGGAGAGGGTGTTCCAGTGAAGGGATTCGGCGCCAGTATTGCAGATGAGGAATTTATTCCGCAATCCGGAACGCCGGCGCCCTGCCCTCAGCCCGCCGCCATCAACGGCTGGCACTGCGCGTAGTGCCGCGCCAGGCCCTTGAGCGAATGCCCCAAGGTGATACGGGTGTGCCGGTCGTACTGGTGCAGCAGGTCCAGACGGCCCTGCTGCAACCTGGCCAGGATGGCGCGGGCAGCCAGGTCGGTGGCACCCAGGGCGTGGGTCAGCCCCTGGGACGACACCGGGTCGAAGGCAATGGCCGCCTCGCCCACCGCCAGCCAGTGCGCCGATGCACAGCGCTGCAGTGCACTGCAGCCGGCATCCAGCACCTGAACCTGCGCTGCGGCCAGTTCGTCGGCACCTGCATAGCGCTGCATCAGGCGCGTGCGCTGCAGTTGCTCGGCCAACTGCGGCGCGGAGCGCTGACCGTCACCGCCGGGAAAGAAGCGCACCAGGTGACGCTGGCCGCTGGCGGTGGTGGCCCCGGACCACCAGCCCTGGGCATCGGCCTCGATCAGCAGCCACTCGGTGTCGGCCAGTTCCGAGCCACCTCGGGGCAGGCGCGCCGCGACCGCCACCTGACGACTCAGGCGCTGGCGCCGTGCCCCGCCGAGCCGGGCGATGCAACTGGCCTTGCCGGTGGCATCCACCACGAAACGTGCCTGCCCGCGCCAGGGGTGTTCACCTCGCCGACCGCCCAGGGTAATGCTGTCGTCGGCAAAATCGGCATGGGTCACCCGCACGTCGTCTTCACGGGTGATCCCAAGCGCCGCCGCCCTTTCCCGCAGCCGGGCGTCGAACACCCGTCGTTCCAGGAACGCGCCATGGGCGGCGCGCTCGCAGAAGTAGTCGCGAAATACCGGCTCGCTGGTCAGCCAGATCGACTGCACGCCGCAGCAGCGTCGCGCCACGGTGCTGTCGTCGAGCAGGTCGGCGTGCCCCAGTGCGGCAAGTGCAGGCAACGCCTCGGGGGACAGGCACTCGCCGGGGCGCAGCGCAGCCTCGGGTTCACGCTCCACCAGCCCCACCTGCAACCCGGCCTGCGCCAGGCGGATGGCCAGCGCCGTGCCGGCCGGCCCGGCGCCCACCACCAGCACGTCGTGCACGGGGTTCAAATTTCGTCCCTGCGCAGCCGACGACGTGGCCGTACCTTCTGCCTGGGTGGCTCCAGTTCGGTCTCGCCCAGCAACGGTGGCGGCGAATCCAGGGCCTCGATCACCGCCAGCAGGTCGAGCTTGGCATTGGAGCCGGTGACCCGCTCGGGCCGCCCGCTTTCGATCCAGGCCCGCGCCGGCAACCCCAGTGCGGTCGCCTCGGGGGTGGCGTCGTGGGCCAGCAGAATGCCCAACTCCCACCAGTGGCTCACCATCAGGTTGATGCGCGTGAAGTAGCTGCCCTTCAGGTCGCGCAGCCAGTCCTCGCGGTAGGAAAAGTGCTTGAGCTGCTGCGCCGGCGTAGTGCGTCTTGCGCCCACACGCTCCCACGCCTCGCTGCTCAGTACCTGGTTGGGCACGCGGGCCCCCCAGTAGCTGGGGAACGACAGGTAGGTACTGGGCTCGTACTCGGCATCCGACAGGCACGAGGCCTCGTCGGTCTGCCACGGCACGCCCAGCGCGCGGGTCAGCGAACCCGGGCCCACGCCGTCCAGCGGGCCCTGGGGTGCCAGGCACACCTGTGGCGTGAGTTCGTCACCGAAATCCTGGCGCACCGCCTGCCCCTGGGGCAGTACCGCCAGGCGATAAGGGCTGCGCCACACGCTGGGCACACGCATGAACCAGGTCAGTTCGATGCCCGGGTGGAACGGGCCGCCCAGGCATTCATGCAGGCCGGCGCGGTCCAGCGCCTGGGCCTGGGCGCGCGGTTCGAGCGTGTCGAAGTCTGCCGGCACCGGCGCGCCCTGCCAGTCGGCGACGAATTCGCCTTGCACCCACTGGCTCAAGGCCTGGTACATCAGCGGGGTGACCGCGAGCCCGACCGCGGATGGCGGCTGGGGGTCGAGGTCATAGTCGCCGTAATAGTCGCCGTACAGGGGCAACAGCGCCGGGGCGAACTCGGCGGTGCTGGCGGGGTCGCGAAACAGCGCGAAGACCTTGCGCCGAAAGTCCGCACTGGCCTCACCGGGGTCGGCCAGCCGGGCCACCACGTCGGGGTTCTGGGTATCGAGTGGCGAACCGTGGCCGCTGAGCATGAACAGGCCCTGGTTGGTCCACTGCATGTGGGTCATGCGCTCGAAGATCGGCCAGATATCGCGGGTGAACGAACAGCTCGGCTCGGCCGGCAGCTGACCCTGGCGCACGAACAGGTCGCGCACCACCTCTTCCATGGTGACTACGCCGAACAGCCCTGGCGCGTAGTTGGGGGGCGTCACCACCAGGTAGCCGGGCTCGGCATCCAGGCGCTGGCCGTTGTTGAACGTCACCCGTGCGTACACCGGGCCGTCCGACACGTCGTCGTGCCAGTCGTCGTTGTTGGCGAAGGTTGTCGGTGGGGTCTTGTCCACCCGCGGTGCGCTGTGGCCGTGCCCGCCGAGGGCGATCAGGCGCCCGGCCTCGTCGGTGCGCAGTTCGCCCAGGTACACGGGTTTGCCGTGGAAGGTGCCGGTGTCGAAATGGAAGGGCTTGCCTTGCTGGCGGCGGCCGCTGATGGTCCTGGGGCCGGGGCGGATGTCCAGGGCCTGGCGCTGCGCACCGGTCACGAGCGGGTTGCGTCGTTTTTCGGCGATGGCGTACTGGCCAGGCAGGTCCATGGCGTTTTCGAAGGCGTACCAGCCGGCCTTGAGGTTGGCGACTTCCACGGTCCATTCGATCTGCACGCCGTCGTCCAGGCTCAGCTCCTGTACGGTGCCGTCGTGCAGTTCGGCATAGAGGCGAAAGCGCACGGCCTGGCGCCGCACCTGGCCCCTGGCATCGCGAAATTGCCCGTCGGCGCTGCTGGCCAGTGCCCCTGGCACCTGCGCGGCGAGTACGTACTCCTCATCGCCATCGGCGTTGCCGACACGGGCAACGCCGAGCCCTGGGTGCACACGAATGGATTTGATCGATGCCGGGCTGATCATGGCCGTCTAGCCTCCTTGCCAGTGGGGTCTGCGCGAATGCGCAATTTCGCGCTCAACGCTAGATGGCGAATGGAGGGGTGTCAAATGGCCATGTCAGCCAGCAATCCGAAGCTCAATTTGCGCCGTTGAGTCAGCCGTTGCGAGAGGCCGCGTTGTTGTTGATCGCCTTGGGCCCCGCCACGCCCCACACGATCAGGCCGACCAGCGGCACGAACACCACCAGCACGATCCACAACATCTTGCGGTCGGCCTTGCTCTTGCTGCCGATGATGCTCTTGATGGCCCACAGTTCCACCAGGGCCAGGATTACCGCCAATGTGATCCAGATATAACCGTTGTTTTGCATGCGTCATCTCCCGAATGGTATTGCGTTAGGTCAGGCGACGCCGCGATGGTTCAGTGAATCTGCGCCCAAAGGCGCCAGGCAGACACCTCACTGCACCGGCAGAAAGTTCATCAGCAACAGGCTCTGCGCATAGTTCAGGCCGATGCGCCGGTAGCGCTCGTCGAGCATCTGGGTCAGCAGGTCCAGGCGCGCGACGATCTTGCCGAACTCCACGGCAAAGCTCAGGTTGCTGCCCGCCTCGGAGATTTCGTTGGAGAACAGCAACAGCACGCCATTGGCATCCTGGCGCTGGCTCAGCAGCCAGGTGGCCTTCTCGATGTTGCGCGCTGCGTTGCTGACGAACTGCGGGTCGATGGTGTCGGTGATGAAGAATTCGGTACGCCCGCCATGGGCGGTCACCAGCATGCTGCCGATGGCGTAGATGAACGCGCCAACGCGATCGCCCCTGAACTCCGGGCTCAGGGCATAGCTCAGTGCCGCCAGGTCGCGGCGCTCGCCCAGCTGCGGCAAGGCCTGGCGCTGCTCGATGGCCTGGCGGATCTGCCGCTCGGCACTGGCAGCATCGAGAAAGCCCGATTCGCGCCACTGGTTGGGGTTGCGCAGGTACAGCTTGCTCATCAACAGGTACAGGCTCTGCAGGTTGTCCTGCATCGACAGTGTGGCCATGCGATCGACGCTGGTCTGGAACAGTTCCTGGGGCCGGCCGTTGCCCAGCTGGGTGGCGATATCGCGCCCCTGCTGCTGGGTACAGCCAGCGGCGCAGGCCATCAGCGTACCCGCCAGCAACAGCCGGCGCAGCACGCGCTGGGGTGGAACGCAAAGCGGATAAACCATCGGCACCGGGGTCTGGATTCACGGGCCGCGTTGGGGATCGACGCGGCCTGGCGATGAATAGAGCCGAAAAAACGCAAAAAGTGCGATAACCGCCAGACCGCAGTGGCGCCACGCCGCACTATTGGAGCACCGCGCCCCGCTCCTCCAGCAGTTTCACGAACATCGCCAGGCTGCGCGATACCGTGCCGCTGCGCCATACCAGCCAGGTGCGCAGGTAGCGAAAACGTTGCGACATCGGCCACACGCTGACCGTGGCGCACCCCGGCATGCTCTCGAGCATGCTGCGTGGCATCAGCGCCAGCCCCGCCCCTGCGCTCACGCAGGCGAGCATGCCGTGGTAGCTCTCCAGTTCGAAGATCTTGCCCGGCACGGCGGCATCCTGGGTGAACCAGCGCTCGAAATGATGGCGGTACGAACAGTTGGCCCGGAACGCATAGATGCTCTGCCCGTTGACGTCCTGGCCACGGTGGATCGGCGCATGGTTGAGCGGCGCGATGATGACCATCTCCTCCTCGAACACCGGCACGCCCTCCAGCGAGGGGTGCAGCACCGGGCCGTCGACGAAGGCCGCCGCCAGGCGTCCCGACAGCACGCCCTCGATCATGGTGCCCGACGGCCCGGTGGAGAGGTCCAGCTCGACCTTGGCGTACTGCTGGTTGTAGGCCGCCAGCAACGCGGGGATGCGCACCGCTGCGGTACTTTCCAGCGAGCCCAGCGAGAACGCCCCCTGGGGTTCCTCCCCCGCCACGGTCAGTCGGGCCTCCTGCACCAAGGCCAGGATGCGCTTGGCGTACTCCAGGAAGGTCCAGCCGGCCGGCGAGAGGCGCAGGCGCAGCTTTTCACGAATGAACAGCTCCACCCCCAGGTCGGCTTCCAGCTGCTTGATCCGCGTGGTCAGGTTCGACGGCACGCGGTGGATGTGCTGGGCGGCTGCGCTGATGCTGCCGTGCTCGGCCACGGCGGTGAAAATCTCAAGCTGTACCAGGTCCAAAAACATTCTCCAAACGTGAAAGAAACCGTTTTTATTATTCAGTTTTCGAAAGATTAGCACGGCATTACGCTGGGCCCCTGTTTCCCTTCTGACAGGAACGCCCGCCATGACCGACATAACCAGCCATACCCATGCCCTCTCGATCAACCCGGCCACCGGTGAACGCATCGGCCACTACGCCTATGAAACCGACGCACTGATGGACGCCGCCCTGGGCCGCGCCGCTGCCGGGTTTGCCGGCTGGCGGCGTACCCCGCTGGCCACCCGCTCGGCCCTGCTGGTGAAACTCGCCGGCGTGCTGCGCGACAACGCCCAGGCCATGGCGCGGATGATTACCCTGGAAATGGGCAAGCCTGCGGCCCAGGCCCGCGGCGAAGTGGAAAAGTGCGCCCAGCTGTGCGAGTGGTACGCCGAGAACGGGCCGGCCATGCTGGCCCCCGAGCCGACCCAGGTACCCGACGCCAAGGCCCACATCGAATACCGCCCACTGGGCCCGATCCTCGCAGTGATGCCGTGGAACTTCCCGCTGTGGCAAGTGCTGCGCGGTGCGGTACCCGCGCTGATCGCCGGCAACACCTACGTGCTCAAGCACGCGCCCAATGTGATGGGCTCGGCCTACCTGCTGCGCGATGCGTTCCAGCAGGCCGAATTCCCCGAAGGCGTGTTCGAGGTGCTCAACGTGACGCCTGAGGGCGTATCCAGGGCCATCGTCGACCCGCGCATCGTCGCCGTGACCCTTACCGGCAGCGTGCGTGCCGGTGCCGCCATCGGTGCCCAGGCCGGTGCCGCGCTGAAAAAATGCGTACTGGAACTGGGCGGCTCCGACCCGTTCATCGTGTTGAACGATGCCGACCTGGATGCCGCCGTGCAGGCTGCCGTGATCGGCCGCTACCAGAACACCGGCCAGGTGTGCGCGGCAGCCAAGCGGCTGATCGTCGAAGCCGGCGTGGTCGAGGCATTCACCCGCAAGTTCGTCGAGAAAACCCGCGCGCTGGTGATGGGCGACCCGTTGCTGGCCGACACCTACCTGGGGCCGATGGCGCGTCATGACCTGCGCGACGAGCTCGACCAGCAGGTCCAGGCCACCCTGGCCGAAGGCGCCACGCTGCTGCTGGGCGGGCACAAGGTCGAAGGCCCGGGCAACTACTACGCGCCCACGGTACTGGCCGACGTCACCGACCAGATGACCTCGTTCCGCCAGGAGCTGTTCGGCCCGGTGGCCTCGATCATCACTGCCCGGGATGCGCGCCACGCCCTGCAACTGGCCAACGACAGCGAATTCGGCCTGACCTCGACCGTGTACACCCGCGATGCGGCACTGGCCCGACAACTGGCCGACGAACTGGAGTGCGGCGGCGTGTTCATCAACGGCTACAGCGCCAGTGATCCGCGCGTGACCTTCGGTGGGGTGAAGAAGAGCGGCTTTGGCCGCGAACTCTCGCACTTCGGCGTTCGCGAATTCTGCAACGCGCAGACCGTATGGTTCGATCGCCACTAAAGTACGAAGCACATTCCTATAAAGCGCAGGATAAAAAAATAGGCTTATCCTGCGTTTAATAGATACCCATGGCAGCGCTTATCCATTAGCCTCAACTCACTCTCAAACACAGCAGGCACCTTGCCACTATAAAAATCAGCACCTTTCATCTATTTTGCGCCCGCTTGCAACTGCCAAACATAACTCGAAATAACAGTCTTGATTGGAGCGTTCGAATGTCGAAAAAACTCTTCACCCTCACCGTGCTCGGTGGCCTGATGCTGGCCAACAGTGCCTTTGCCGACAAGCTCACGGTGATCTCCTATGGTGGCGCGAGCAAGGCCGCGCAGGTCACCGCGTTCTACAAGCCCTACGAAGAAAAGACCAAGACCCAGGTGATCGCTGGCGAGTGGAACGGTGAAATCTCCAAGCTCATCGCCATGAACGACACCAAGACCGTGACCTGGGACGTGCTCGATACCGAAGACACCGACCGTGCCCGTGGCTGTGAAGAAGGTCTGTTCGAAAAACTCGACTACGAACGCCTCGGCACGCCGGGCGACTGGATCGAAGGCACCAAGAGTGACGACGGCTGTGGCGTCGGTATCTTCGTGTGGTCCAACGTGCTGGCCTACAACGCCGACAAACTGAAGGTCGCCCCTACCGGCTGGGCCGACTTCTGGGACGTGAAGAAATTCCCGGGCAAGCGCAGCCTGCGCAAGTCTGCCCGTGGCTCGCTGGAATTCGCCCTGATGGCCGACGGCGTGCCGCCTGCCGAAGTCTACAAGCTGCTCAGCACCAAAGAAGGTGTGGACCGCGCCTTCAAGAAACTGGACGAGATCAAGCCGTACATTCAGTGGTGGGAAGCCGGTGCACAGCCGCCGCAGTACCTGGTGGCTGGCGATGTGGTGATGGCGTCCTCGTACAACGGCCGCATCCACGCTGCACAGCAGAGCGGCAGCAACCTGAAGATCGTCTGGAACCAGAACCTGTACCAGTTCGACGAGTGGGCCATCCCACGCGGCACCAAGAACCTGGACAAGGCCTACGACTTCATCAAGTTCGCCATGCAGCCTGAGCAGCAGAAGCTCTACACCGAGCAGATGGCCTACGGCCCGTCCAACACCAAGGCCGCCGAAATGCTCGACAAGTCGCTGGCTGACGACCTGCCCACCGCGGCAGAGAACCAGAAGAATGCACTGCGGGTAAACGTCGAGTTCTGGCTCGAGAACGCAGAAACGCTTGAACAGAAGTTCAACGCCTGGGCTAGCAAGTCCTGATTTCCCCTCCCTGTGCGCCTCATGGATGATCAGCGCACAGGTTCTATTCTCCTGTCCAGGGCCCTCCCCGCAGCCATGTCCAGTCCGCTAGACTGCGATCCTCTATCGTGTCTGGATCGTGGATTGCACATGAAACTCGCCACAGCCCTGGAACAGACCTCCCTCAGCCAGGCCACCGTGGTCGCGGGCAGGCAATGCCTGGACCGCGACCTGGCGTGGGTGCATATCGTCGATCACCCCGACATCTTCAACTGGCTGAAAAAGGGCGACCTGCTGCTGACCACCGGCTACAACTGGCCGCAAGACCCGCAAAAATGCCGCGACATGGTTCGCCGCCTGGCCGAGCTGGGCCTGGCCGGGGTCGTGATGGCAGTCCCGCACTTTCACGAACACTTCCCCCAGGCGGCCATCGAAGAGGCCGACCGCTGCTGTTTCCCTTTGCTGGAACTGCCCTGGGAAGTCGCCTTCAGCGACATCACCCAGCAGGTTCTCGAACAGATCATCAACTTCCAGACCCGCATCATCCGTCGCTCCGACCTTATCCACCGCATGCTCACCCGCGCTGCCATCGAGGCCGACAACCTGCAGAGCCTGGCCAGCGCCCTCACCAGCGCCCTGGAACTGCCGGCGCTGATCGTGGCCAGCTCCGGCAGTGTGCTGGGGGCCAGCGAGCCGGCCAATGACGCCGTGGAGCTTGCCGTGATGCGCCACCTGAACGAGCAGGCCAACCTGCTGCAGGGGGTCGAGCCGCAGGTGCTGGAGCTGGACGCCGATGCCGGCGCATTTCGCCTGGGCTGCCCCATCCGCCTGCAGGGCGAGCGGGTCGGGGTGGTGTGGCTCAAGGGCCAGCGGGACAGCTTCGAGGAGCTGCACTGCCGCGCAGTGGAACATGCTGCGCTGATCGCCGCCTTGCAGCTGTCCCATCAACGCGAATTGCTGGACCAGGAAAACCGCCTCGGCCATGCCCTGGTGGCAGGGCTGCTGGAAGGCAAGTTCCCCGAAACGCCACGCGCCATCGAACGTGCGCTGGTGTCCGGCTGGTGTCATACCCGCGACTACCGCGTGTGCCTGGTGTTGCTGGACGAGCCGATTCCCCTCAGCCGCGAGGGCTTCCAGCGGCGCAAGGAACAGGCCGAGCGCATCACCGAGATCATGCAGGGGTTGGGTATCGCGCCCCTGCTGTCGGTGTCGTTGAACCAGATCAGCCTGATCGTGCCGGCCGATGTGGTGCCCGAGTCGATCTGGAAGCATATTCGACTGGACGGCGGCGCCATGGCCGCCAGCCGCGTGCACCGGGGCGTGGCAGGTATGGCCCAGGGCGCCGGAGATGTGGCCACCCTGCTGCCGCTGCTGCGCCCGGGCAAGCTGCATGGGTTTGACGAAGTGCTGTTTCCGCGGGCGCTGATGGGCGACGACGATGCACGGCGCATGCTGCTGGAGCGCCTGGTGACCCCGCTGACCCGGCACAAGAACGGCGCCATGCTCATGGAAACCCTGTGCACCCTGGCCAGCGAAGGCTTTCAGCTGGCCAGCAGCGCCCGCTGCCTGGACATCCACATCAGCACATTACGCTACCGCGTGGAGCGCATCGAGGAGCTGCTGCAGCTGTCGATGGAGAACCCGCAGGCGCGCTTTCAGCTGCAGGTGGCGACCGAGATGTACCGCCTGCAGAACGACGCCTGACAAACAATCTGCTGCCTGTACCGCCCGTGGCGGGCCAGGCCCGCTCCAGCAGGCCGTCAGTGGCCTTGCGGGAGCGGGCTTGACCGGCGCTGGAGACACCTCGACCACCCCCGCAGCATAGTGTGCTGCCAACCCCCTCAATACGGCATTTATGCCTGGCCCAAGCGGCCATCTCGGCATCGGTCACTGCGTGCCTGTTCTTACAATCGTGCCATTCACCGGACCCGTAGAAGGCACCCTCTCCATGTTGAAAAGCACACTGCGTGACCCCTCGCTGCTTGTCGAACGCGCTTACGTCAATGGCAGCTGGATCGATGCCGACAACGGCGAAACGATTGCCGTGATCAACCCCGCCGACGGCAGCGAAATCGCCCGGGTCCCGGCCCTCGGCGCCGCCGAGACGCGACGCGCCATCGAGGCCGCCCAGGCCCGTTTCGAAAGCTGGCGCGAAGTCCCCGCCGCCACCCGCGCACGTCACCTGGAAGCCTGGTACAGCCTGATCCTGGAAAACCAGGAAGACCTGGCGCTGATCATGACCGCCGAACAAGGCAAGCCCCTGAGCGAGTCGCGCGGCGAAATCGGCTACGGCGCCAGCTTCGTCAAATGGTTTGCCGAAGAGGCCCGTCGCATCTACGGCGACACCATCCCCGCGCCCACCAACGACCGCCGCATCCTGGTGCTCAAGCAGCCGATCGGCGTGGTGGCGGCCATCACCCCGTGGAACTTCCCCAACGCGATGATCACGCGCAAATGCGCGCCGGCCCTGGCCGCAGGCTGCACCGTGCTGGTCAAGCCCTCCGAGATGACCCCGCTGTCGGCCCTGGCCCTGGCGGTACTGGCAGATCGTGCCGGCATCCCGGCCGGGGTGTTCAACGTGCTCACCGGCCTGCCTGCCGGCATCGGCAGCGAAGTGACCGCCAACCAGGCCGTGCGCAAGTTGTCGTTCACCGGCTCCACGCGCATCGGCAAGCTGCTGATGAGCCAGTGCGCCGACACCCTCAAGCGCCTGAGCCTGGAGCTGGGTGGCAACGCGCCGTTCATCGTGTTCGACGACGCCGACCTCGACCTGGCGATTGCCGGGGTGATGCTGAGCAAGTTCCGCAACGCCGGGCAGACCTGCGTGTGCGCCAACCGCATTCTGGTGCAGGACGGCATCTACGACCGCTTCGCCGAGCGCCTGCGGGCTGCGGTGGCCGAGCTGAAGGTGGGTGATGGCCTGGGCGAGAACGTGACCATCGGCCCGCTGATCAACGCCGCCGCCGTCGCAAAAGTCGCCAGCCACATCGGCGATGCGGTGGAAAAAGGCGCCAGCATCTCGATTGGCGGCATGCCTGACGACACCGGCCTGTTCGTGCAGCCGACCGTGCTGCTGGACGCCACCACCGACATGCTGCTGGCCACCGAAGAGACCTTCGGCCCGGTTGCCCCGCTGTTCCGTTTCAAGGACGAAGCCGAGGCCCTGGCCATCGCCAACGCTACCCCGTTCGGCCTGGGCGCCTACTACTTCACCCAGGACATGCGCCGCGCCTGGCGTGTGGGCGAGCGCCTGGAGTTCGGCATGGTCGGCCTGAACACCGGGATCATCTCCATGGAAGTGGCCCCGTTCGGCGGCATGAAACAGTCCGGTACCGGCCGTGAAGGCTCCAAGTACGGCCTGGACGAGTTCCTCGAAATCAAGGCCTGGCACATGGGCGGCCTCGACTGAATACCTGCGTTCCCGAACCCCTGACACCATCGTTAGTTAATGGAGCTGCACCATGAATTCTGCACTGACTGAAAATCAACGCCTGCTGGCCCTGCGCGAGCAGCACGTACCCCGCGGCATCGCCACCGCCCACCCGATCGTGGTCAGCCACGCCCAGGGTTCGGAGCTGTGGGACGTGGACGGCAAGCGCTACCTGGACTTCGTCGGCGGCATCGGCGTGCTCAACGTCGGCCACAACCACCCGCGTGTGGTCGAGGCCGTGCGCCGCCAGGTGGGCGAGATCTCCCATGCCAGCTTCCAGGTGGTGGCCTATGCGTCGTACATCGACGTGGCAGCGCGCCTGAACGCCATGGTCGGTGGCGGCGAAGCCTACAAGAGCGTGCTGTTCACCTCCGGCGCCGAAGCGGTGGAGAACGCCATCAAGATCGCCCGTGGCTACACCAACCGCCCGGCGGTGATCTCGTTCCGCGGCGGCTTCCACGGGCGCACCCTGCTGGGCGTCACCCTGACCGGCATGAGCCAGCCATACAAGCAGAACTTCGGCCCGTTCCCGGCCGAGATCTACCACGCCACCTACCCCAACGAATACCGCGGCGTGAGCAGTGACGACGCCCTGGCCGAACTCGACCACCTGTTCGCCACCGACGTGGCCCCCGACCGCGTGGCGGCCATCCTGATCGAGCCGGTGCAAGGCGATGGCGGCTTCCTGCGCGCCCCCGATGCCTTCCTGCGTGCCCTGCGCGAACGCTGCACGCGCCACGGCATCGTGCTGATCCTGGACGAGATCCAGGCAGGCTTCGGGCGTACCGGCAAGCCGTTCGGCTTCCAGCATTCGGGCATCCAGCCTGACCTGGTGACAGTGGCCAAGAGCCTGGCCGGCGGCATGCCGCTGTCGGGTGTGGTGGGGCGTGCCGAGATCATGGACGCGCCGACCCCGGGCGGCCTGGGCGGCACCTACGGCGGCAACGCCGTGGCCTGCGCGGCTGCACTGGCGGTGATGGACCTGTTCGAGGAAGAAGACCTGCTGGCCCAGGGCGAGCAGCGTGCGGTGCAACTGCGTGAAGGCCTGCTGGCCCTGCAGAACCGCTACCCGTGCATCGGCGACGTGCGTGGCCTGGGCTTCATGCAGGCCATCGAGATCGTGGCCGACGACGCCGCGCAGACCCCGGACGCGAACCTGGCCCAGGCCATCATCGACCAGGCCCGTGAAGCCGGCCTGCTGGTGATCAAGTGCGGCGTGTACCGCAACGTGGTGCGCTTCCTGGCACCGCTGGTGACCACCGAGGCGCAGATTTCCGAAGCGCTGCGCATGCTCGACCAGGCGTTGACCCGCGCTACGGCCTAATCCGCCCCTCTGCGGCGCCACCTTCGCTGGCAATGCCGGCTCCCGCCGGGAGCGGCCTTGCCAGCGAAGGCCCCGTGGGTGAAAGTGTGTTTTTTTGTCATCCCGCATTTCAGGAGTTAGGAATGGAAGCGGCAACCAAGCTCGATCGGATCGATATCAACATCCTGGTCCAGTTGCAGAAAGACGGCCGCATGACCAACGTCAGCCTGGCCGAAGCCGTGGGGCTATCGCCCAGCCCGTGCCTGCAACGGGTCAAGCGACTCGAGGCGGCAGGCTATATCAGCGGCTACGAAGCCCACCTGAACCTGGCCAAGTTCGCCAACTCGGTAACCATCTTCACCGAAGTCACACTGAGCGACCACAAACGCTCCGACTTTCAGAAATTCGAATCGAGCATCCGCAACATCGACGAAGTGCTCGAATGCCACCTGATCAGCGGTGGCTACGACTACCTGGTGCGCTTTCTGACCAGCAGCATCCAGCATTACCAGGAGCTGATGGAAACCATCCTCGACCAGAACATCGGCATCGAGAAGTACTTCAGCTACATCGTGATCAAGTCGCCGGTGATGAAGAACAAGGTGCCCCTGCGCAGCCTGCTCGCCGCCGTCTAGCGCCTGGCCTCGGCCTGCTGTTCATGCAGGCTGTCGAACAACGCCTGGGCCGCAGCCGACAGTTCGTGGCCCGGCTTGCTCAGCACCCCGATGGCACGTTCCACCGGGTCGCGCAGGGTGATGCAGCGCGCGCCCAGCTCGTGCATCTGGCCGGCGCACAGGGCCGGCACCGCGCTGACCCCAAGCCCGCTGGCCACCATGCGACCCACTGTCACCAGTTGATGGCTCTCGAACTCCACCGCCAGCTTCATGCCGCGCGCCTTGAGGTGTTCTTCGAGCATCACGCGCACGTTCGAGGGCCGTTGCAAGGTAATGAACGGCTGCTGCAGCAAGGTCTGCCAGTCGATTTCATCCAGCGCGGCCAGGGGCGAATCCAGCGGCACCACGGCAGTGAACCGGTCGACGTACAGGGGCGAGAACACCAGCGATGAGCCTTCGAACGGCTCGAACGCCACCCCCAGCTCCACCTGGCGGTCACGCACCATCTCCAGTACCTGTTCGTTGATCACGTCGTTTACCGTGACCCCGATGTTCGGGTAGCGGGTGCGAAAGTTCTTCAGGATGGGCGGCAGCAGGTTGCCGGCGAACGACGGCATCGCCGCAATGGTCACGCGCCCGCGCTGCAGGGTGAAGCGCTGGCGGATCTCGTCCTCGGCGTTGTCCCAGTCGGCAAGCAGGCGGCGCGCCAGGGGCAGCAGCGATTCGCCTTCCGGGGTCAGCGTGACGTTGCGCGTGGTGCGCGTGAACAGCCGCCCGCCCAGGCCCTCCTCCAGCGACTTGATGGTCAGGCTCAGTGCCGACTGCGACAGGTGCAGACGCTCGCAGGCCACCGCAAAACTCAGGCTCTGGGCCACTGCCCAGAAGGCACGCAGCTGCTTGACGGTCATGCTGACTCCGGCAAAACGGGGAATTGTTGAGGTTTATCGATCAATCCATCTCAAAAATCAACTTAACAAATATATGTAATGGCGCAACACTCACGCCACTGGACCACTAACAAGGAGAACATTCCATGCAAGACGTCGTCATTGTCGCGGCCACTCGTACCGCCATCGGCAGTTTCCAGGGTTCGCTGGCCGCCATCCCGGCCCCGGAGCTGGGCGCAGCGGTGATCCGCCGCCTGCTGGAGCAGACCGGGCTGGCCGGCAGCGAAGTGGATGAGGTGATTCTGGGCCAGGTGCTCACCGCCGGCAGCGGCCAGAACCCGGCGCGCCAGGCCGCGATCAAGGCCGGCCTGCCCCATGCGGTACCGGCCCTGACCCTGAACAAGGTCTGCGGCTCGGGCCTCAAGGCCCTGCACCTGGGCGCCCAGGCAATCCGCTGTGGCGACGCCGAGGTGATCATCGCCGGCGGCATGGAGAACATGAGCCTGGCCCCCTACGTGCTGCCTGCCGCGCGTACCGGCCTGCGCATGGGCCATGCCAGCATGATCGACAGCATGATCAGCGACGGCCTGTGGGATGCCTTCAACGACTACCACATGGGCATCACCGCCGAGAACCTGGTGGACAAGTACGCCATCACCCGTGAGGCCCAGGACGCCTTTGCCGCCGCCTCGCAGCAAAAGGCCTGCGCGGCCATCGAAGCCGGCCGATTTGCCGACGAGATCACCCCGATCCAGATCCCGCAGCGCAAGGGTGAGCCGCTGGTGTTCGCCACCGACGAACAGCCCCGCGCCGGCACCACCGCCGAGTCGCTGGCCAAGCTCAAGCCGGCGTTCAAGAAGGACGGCAGCGTGACGGCGGGCAACGCCTCGAGCCTCAACGACGGCGCAGCGGCGGTGCTGCTGATGAGCGCGGCCAAGGCCAAGGCCCTGGGCCTGCCGGTACTGGCGCGCATTGCGGCCTATGCCAATGCGGGCGTGGACCCGGCGATCATGGGTATCGGCCCGGTCAGCGCGACCCGTCGCTGCCTGCAGAAGGCCGACTGGTCGCTGGATCAGCTGGACCTGATCGAAGCCAACGAAGCCTTCGCGGCCCAGGCGTTGTCGGTGGGCCAGGAGCTGGGCTGGGACGCGAGCAAGGTCAACGTCAACGGCGGCGCGATTGCCCTGGGCCACCCGATCGGTGCCTCGGGTTGCCGGGTGCTGGTGTCGTTGCTGCACGAGATGATCAAGCGTGATGCGAAGAAGGGCCTGGCGACCCTGTGCATCGGTGGTGGGCAGGGTGTGGCGTTGGCCATCGAGCGCGCCTGACCCTCGATCTGCAGCGCCTCGTCGCGGGTCAAGCCCGCTCCCACAGGATTGCCGTGGCCCCTGTGGGAGCGGGCTTGACCCGCGATAGCGTCGACACCTTGCATCGCCTGGCTACTGCACCTGCACCATCAGTTCCACCTGCACCTTGGCCAGCATGTGCTCCATCCCCCCGCCCCGGCGCATTCCGCGCACCGGGCACGCATCCAGGTAATCCAGCCCCACCGCCAGCTTCAGGTGGCGCTCGGGCCTGGCCAGCCGATTGGTGATATCGAAACTGTACCAGCCCTCCCCCAGCCAGGCTTCGGCCCAGGCATGGCTGGCCAGGTGCGTGGCGTCCTCGGTGCACAGGTAGCCCGACACATAGCGCGCCGGGATACCCAGGCTGCGCACACAGGCCAGAAACGCATGGGTATGGTCCTGGCAAACCCCCGCCTGCCTGGCGAACGACTCGGCCGCGGTAGTGCCCACCTCGGTCGCGCCGGGGCTGTAGGGCATGTGCTCGGCCAGCGCATTCATCAGCTCGATCAGCGCCGCCCTGTCGCGCCGCTCGCCGCAATGCTGCGCGGCAAACGCCAGCAGCGCCTCGTCGGCGGCGGTCAGCGGGCTGCTGCGCAGAAACGGCAGCGGCGACTGCAGGTCCGGCTCCACCTCGCGGGTGGGGTCGATTTCCACCTGGCCGTGGGCGCACAGCACGATCTCGCCGTGGGGCTCGTCCAGGGTCAGTACATGCAGCACGTTGCCATAGGGGTCGAGCTGGCTGCGCACCTTGCGCGGCATGTCCACCTGCCAGTCGATGACCCGCTGGCGCTCGCTGTCCTGGGGCGTGAGGCGCAGGAACTGGATGCTGGTGCACACCTCGTTGGCATAGCTGTAGGTGGTGTCGTGGCGAATGGACAGTTTCATACCACCTCCAGGTAGGCGTCGTGAATGGCCTGGCCCAGGTCGCGGACCTGATCGATGAACTCGATCAGCCAGGCGTGCAGGCCTGCATCGAGGATCTCGTCGATGCCGGTGTAGCGCAGGCGAGCGTTGAGGCCGGCGGCCAGGCGCTGCGCCGGGCGGCCGTTGATGCCGGGCAGGTTGGACAGTTCAAGGTCCAGCTCCTGGATGCAGGCATGCAGCGAGCGCGGCACCTCGGCGCGCAACAGCAGCATTTCCGAAACCTGCTCGGCGTTCGGTGCGTTGCGGTAGATCTCGTTGAAAGCCTCGAACGACGACAGGGCGCGCAGCAAGGCGCTCCACTGGTAGTAGCCACGGGCCGACTTGTCGCTGACCTCCTCCGACTCCTCGCCAAACATCTCGTAGCGCGCATCCAGCAGACGCAAGGTGTTGTCGGCGCGCTCTATGAAGGTGCCCAGGCGAATGAAGCCATAGGCCTCGTTGCGCATGATGGTGCCCGAGGTGGCCCCGCGAAACAGGTGCGAACGCTCCCGCACCCATTCGCAGAACTGGCTGATGCCGTAGCGGCCCAGGCCGTTGCCGGCAATGGCGCGCATCTCCAGCCAGGTGGCATTGATGTTCTCCCACATGTCGGCGGTGATGCGCCCGCGCACGGCGTTGGCATTGCTGCGCGCCGCACGCAGGCAGCAGTAGATGCTGCCGGGGTTGGCCTCGTCCAGGGCAAAGAAGTGCAGCATGTGCTCGGTGTCGAGCGCGCCGTGGCGGGCCTTGTAGTCTTCCAGCGTGCCGGCCGCCAGCAGCGACATGGCCAGCTCCGCGTGGCCGTCGCTGCGCCCGGCCTGGGGCATCAGCGACAGCGAATAGCTCACTTCGAGCATGCGCGCGAGGTTTTCCGCGCGCTCCAGGTAACGCGACATCCAGTAGAGGTCTGCAGCGGTTCTTGAAAGCATGGTTCAGTCCTCCACCACCCAGGTGTCCTTGGTACCGCCGCCCTGCGACGAGTTGACCACCAGCGAGCCTTCGCGCAGCGCCACCCGCGTGAGGCCGCCGGGCACCAGGCGGGTCTGGCTGCCCGACAGCACGAACGGGCGCAGGTCGATATGGCGCGGGGCAATGCCGCTTTCGACAAAGGTCGGGCAGGTGGACAGGCACAAGGTGGGCTGGGCGATGTAGTCCTGCGGCCGGGCCTTGAGGCGCAGGCGGAATGCTTCGATCTGCGCTGCCGTCGACGCCGGCCCCACCAGCATGCCGTAGCCCCCGGAGCCCTGGGTTTCCTTGACCACCAGGTGCTCCAGGTTGGCCAGCACATGGGACAGCTCGGCCGGCTTGCGGCACTGCCAGGTGGGCACGTTCTTCAGAATCGGCGCTTCGTCCAGGTAGAAGCGGATCATCTCGCCCACGTAGGGGTAGATCGACTTGTCGTCCGCCACACCGGTGCCGACCGCATTGGCCAGCACCACGTTGCCCAGGCGGTAGGCGGCAATCAGGCCGGGCACCCCGAGCATCGACTCGGGGTTGAAGGTCAGCGGGTCGAGGAAGGCGTCATCCAGCCGGCGGTAGATCACGTCCACCGGCTGCGGGCCGCAGGTGGTGCGCATGAACACGCGGTCGTCACGCACGAACAGGTCGGCGCCTTCCACCAGTTCCACCCCCATTTCGCGGGCCAGGAACGCATGCTCGAAGTACGCACTGTTGAAGCGCCCCGGGGTCAGCACCACCACCGTGGGGTTGTCCAGCGGGCTGGCGCTCCTGAGCGTGTCGAGCAGCAGGTTGGGGTAATGGTCGATGGGCGCGATGCGCTGGGCGGCGAACAGCTCGGGGAACAGGCGCATCATCATCTTGCGGTCTTCGAGCATGTAGCTCACGCCGCTGGGGGTGCGCAGGTTGTCCTCGAGCACGTAGTAGCTGCCGTCGCCATCGCGCACCAGATCCACCCCCGCGATATGCGCATAGAGGCCCCGGTGCAGCCCCAGGCCACGCATGGCCACCTGGTAGCCCTCGTTGGCCAGCACCTGCTCGGCCGGGATGATGCCGGCCTTGAGGATGCGCTGTTCATGGTAGATATCGGCCAGGAACATGTTCAGTGCCTGCACCCGCTGGATGCAGCCACGCTCGATGACCTGCCATTCGCTGGCCTTGATGCTGCGCGGAATGATGTCGAACGGGATCAGGCGTTCGGTGCCCTGCTCGTCACCGTAGAGCGTGAAGGTGATGCCTGCGCGGTGGAACAGCAGGTCGGCTTCGCGGCGGCGTTGCGCCAGCAGTTCCAGCGGCGTGCCCGCCAGCCAGCGGGCAAACTCGCGGTAATGCGGGCGACACTGGCCCCCTGCGGCATACATTTCGTCAAAAAAAGCTCCGGACATACCCCACTCCTCGCCGTGTTCGTAACGGCTTCTTCTAATTGGCTGCTGTCTTCCAGTACCCGGGCCTTTCAACAGACTTTAGCAAGGGCTGTGCCCAACGCCCGGGAATCGCTCTGCCACGCCCCTTGAGCGCGGCGGGCGACCCGAGCGGTGCATGCATTTGCCCCATAACGGTGCGCGCAACCTCCCCGGTGCACGCTGCGCACCTTTTCGTAAAGACTTGTATCTACGGGGCCTCCCCAGCAGCACATGGCGATCTGGTGGCCTAGAATGCCGACACCTCTTTTCTGCGAGTTGCTGCCATGACCGCTTCGCCATTGCTGACCGCCTTCCTGCCCGTTG
Source organism: Pseudomonas sp. VE 267-6A (assembly GCF_024126555.1). Taxonomy (NCBI): domain Bacteria; kingdom Pseudomonadati; phylum Pseudomonadota; class Gammaproteobacteria; order Pseudomonadales; family Pseudomonadaceae; genus Pseudomonas; species Pseudomonas sp. VE 267-6A. The sequence continues at coordinate 92,397 of NZ_JAMYBY010000006.1, read as the reverse complement.
CGCTGGGCATCATCATGTTCGGCCTGGGGCTTTCGCTGACCCTGGCCGACTTCGCCCGGGTGGTGAAATACCCCAAGCCGGTGGTCATCGGCCTGGTGTGCCAGATCCTGCTGCTGCCCTTCATCTGCTTTCTGATTGCCAACGGTTTTGGCCTGGCACCGGCCCTGGCGGTCGGCCTGATGCTGCTGGCGGCCTCGCCCGGCGGCACCACCGCCAACCTGTTCAGCCACCTGGCGCACGGTGACGTGGCGCTCAACATCACGCTGACGGCGGTGAACTCGCTGATCGCGATCCTGACCATGCCGCTGCTGGTCAACCTGTCGCTGAGCTACTTCATGAGCGCCGACCAGGCCATCCCGCTGCAGTTCGCCAAGGTGCTGCAGGTGTTTGCCATCGTGCTGGTGCCGGTGGCGCTGGGCATGCTGGTGCGGCGCCTGACCCCGGCCTTCGCGGCGCGCATGGAGAAGCCGATGAAGCTGGTGGCGGCGCTGTTCCTGGCCGGCACGGTGATGCTGGCGCTGATGAAAGACTGGGCCACCGTGGTCGAGTACGCGCCCCTGGTAGGCGCAGCCGCGCTGTTGTTCAACCTGGTGAGTCTGGGGCTGGGCTACTATGTGCCGCGGATGCTGAAGATTCCGAAGCGCCAGGCCATCGCCATCGGCATGGAGATCGGCATCCACAACGGTACGCTGGCGATTGCACTGGCGCTGAGCCCGACCCTGCTCAACAACTCGACCATGGCCATTCCGGCGGCGCTGTACAGCCTGATCATGTTCTTTACCGCCGCCGGGTTTGGCTGGTGGGTGAGCCGCAACCCGGAACCGGTGGCAGTGCTCGACTGACTGCACGGCAAGGCCGGCTGCTACGGGGTTCTGTGAACGGCGCAACCCCCTGTAGGCGCCGGCCTTGCCGGCGAAGCAAGCCAACACCGTTCAATTGCGTTGCTCCAATCGCCGCTGCCGTCTGCCCAGCCAGCCCCCGGTAGCCGCCCACCCCAGCGCAATCCCCGCCCCGATCAGCATCGCCAGTTGCGGGTGCTCACCCAGCACATCCAGCCCGCGCTTGACCCAGCCACTGAGCGCATCGCCACCGCGATAGACCACCGTGTCGATGAAGTTCTTGGCGCGGTACTTCTGCTCGGCCGGCAGCACGGTGTACAGCATCTCGCGCCCCGGCCGCACCAGCGCATACTCCCCCGCACGGCGCACCACCATCACCACCACGAACACCGCAAACACCGGGGCCAGGGCCAGCCACAGGAAGCCGGCCACCATCACCAGCGGCACCGCCACCAGCAACACGCCCACCCCCATGCGCCGCGCGATGCGCCCTGTGAAAAACAACTGGGTGAGGATCGCCAGCGCCTGCACCACGGTGTCGATCAGGCCGAACACCTGGGTCTGGCGGGTGCGATCGGTAAAGGTCTGTGCCACCAGCCGCGCCTGCTCGAAGTACAGGAAGGTACTGATGCTGGCCAGCAGCACCACGAACAGCGCCAGCATCAAGAGGTAGGGCGAGCGCAGCACCTCGCCGGCCCCGGCGAACGGGTTGCCGCCCAGCGGCCGGGAGCGCGGGTGTTCGGCCTCCGCCGGCAAGGGCGCACGGTCGCGCCAGCGCTGCAGGTAGGTTGCCGCGCCGATGCTGCCCAGCAGAAACAGCGTGGCCAGCAACACCAGCCCGGCATGCCCGACCACGCCCACCAGCAGGGTACCCAGTATCGGCCCCACCAGCCCGCCCAGGCTCGCACCGGCTGCGAGCAACCCGAACAGGCGCTTGGCCTGCTCGTTGCTGAACAGGTCGGCCAGTACGCTCCAGGCCAGCGAGATGCTCAGCAGGTTGAACACCGACAGCCAGATGTAGAACGCCCGGGCCACCCACAGGTTGTCGGGCTGCACCGCGAACACCAGGGCGAAGGCCAGCAGGTTGCTTGCCAGAAAGCCGTAGGTCCAGGGCAGGATCCTGCGCCGACGGGCCCGCGCCACCACCCAGCCGAACAGCGGCAATGCCAGCAAGGTGACGATGAAAGTGCCGGTGAACAGCCATTGCAGGTTGTCGACGCCGCCGGCCACCCCCATGGTCTCGCGTACCGGTCGCAGCATGAAATAGCCGGCGAACAAAAGGAAGAACAGCGCAAGGCCGCCCACCACCGCCGGGGTTTCGTCGTCGTGAAAGGTGAACAGCCGGCCCAGCAGGCGCATCAGCCGAACATCTTGATCAGCGCCTGCTGCCGGGCCGTGTCGAGCAACGCGCCACTGCCGGCCTTGAGCTGGTCGCGTTGACGGTCCGGGCGGCTGGTGGCCGGGATCACGGTCGTCACTGCCGGGTGACTGAGGGCAAATTTGAGAAACAGCTGCGCCCAGCTGCCGATGCCGGCTTCGCTGGCCCAGCCCGGCAACGGCTGGCCCTTGACCCTGGCAAACAGCCTGCCATCGTCGAAGGCGCGGTTGATCAGTACCGCCACGCCCTTGTCCTGCGCCAGCGGCAGCACCGTGCGCGCGGCGCCAGGCGCATTCACCGAATAGTGGATCTGGATGAAGTCCAGCGGCTCGCGGCGCAGGATGCGCTCCAGTTCGTCCAGCCCGCCATCGGTGTAATGGGTAACGCCCACGTAACGGGTCTTGCCCTGGGCCTTGAGTTCACGGGCGTAGGGCAGTTGGCGCTGCCAGTCGCGCAGGTTGTGCACCTGCAGCAGATCGACCTTGTCGGTGCGCAGGCTGCGCAGCGTCTGGGCCCATTGCGGCTGCGCCGCAGCCTGGCTGTCGGCGGCGATCTTGGTGGCCAGGAAGGTGCGCTCGCGCCAACCGCCCTCCTCCAGCAACTGGCCCAGTATCGCGTCGGCGCCGCCATAGTTGGGCGAGGTATCGATGACCCGGCCGCCACCGTCGAAGAACACCTGCAGCACCGCTTTGAGCTGCTGGTACTCGGGGGAACCCGCCGTCACCTCGAAACTGCCCGAGGTGCCGGCGCCGATCACCGGCAAGGCCTCGCCGGTGGACGGCACCTTGCGCTCGAGCAGCGCCGTGTGGGGCTGCGCCAGGGCGTGCGGGCGGCTCAGCAGCAGCCCCAGGCCAGCGGCCAGGGCAGCACTGGTGGCGAGAAAACGGCGACGCGTAGGCATGCGCAGGCCTCCTGCAAAGCGGCGTTGGAAGGGGTCAAAGGGTCAAGCATAGACCATGGCCCAACGGCGCCGATTTGCTCAATTGCCATGCGCTTCTATATTGAGCTAGTCCCTGTTGCGAGTGCCAAGCGTGGCCAGCACCGATCGGTTGATCATCTGCGAACACTGCGACTGCGTGTATGAACGGGTCGAGCTCGCCAAACACCAGAAAGCGCTATGCCTGCGTTGCGGCGCCGTGCTGCAGCGCCATAACGGCCTGGATGTACAGCAGCGCCTGGCGCTGAGCCTCACTGCAGCGATCCTGTGGATGTTCGCCAACTTCTACCCGGTGATGAGCATCAGCCTGCAAGGCCTGCACAACAGCGCCACGTTATGGGACTCGGTGCGCGCCCTGGCCACCGGGCCGATCACCTTCATCGCCCTGGTGGCCGCCATCGCGATCATCATCGCGCCGATGTTCCAGCTGTTGCTGCTGCTGTGGGTGCTGGTGCATGCCCTGGGCCGACGCCGCTCGCCGGCCTTCAGCCTGTGCATGCGCTGGCTGGAAACCCTGCGCCCGTGGAGCATGCTGGAGGTGTGCCTGCTGGGGTCGATGGTGGCGGTGTTCAAGCTGGCCGGGCTGCTCGATGTGCTGCCAGGCCTGGGGTTGATCGCCCTGGCCGCCCTGAGCCTGCTGATGATCCGCCTGGCCGGGCGCGATATCCGCGACCTGTGGGTGTACCTGTCTTGAACGCGCCGCCGCTGGCCAGCGAGCTGGGCCTGGTGCTGTGCCATGCCTGCGGGCTGGCCTGCGACAACCGCGACCACCCCACCCAGTGCCCTCGCTGCGCAGCGCCGCTGCATGAGCGCAAGCCCGAGTCGCTGACCCGAACCTGGGCGTACCTGATCGCCGCCCTGGTGTTCTACATTCCGGCCAACCTGCTGCCGGTGATGAACACCAAGCTGTTCGGTGCCGGCGACGACAGCACCATCATGAGCGGCGTGCTCGAGTTCTGGGCCCATGGCTCATGGGACATCGCACTGATCATCTTCATCGCCAGCATCGCGGTGCCGGCCACCAAGTTCGTCGCCCTGGGCCTGCTGCTGGTGACGGTGCAGCGCGGCAGTACCTGGGCCCAGCGCCAGCGTTCGAAGCTGTTCCGCTTCGTCGAGCTGATCGGCTACTGGTCGATGCTCGATGTGATCGTGGTGGCGCTGGTTGCCGCACTGGTCAAGTTCCAGGCCCTGGGCGACATCGAGCCGCGCCTGGGCATTCTGTTTTTCGGCATGGTGGTGGTGTTCACCATGCTCGCGGCCATGAGCTTCGACCCCCGCCTGATCTGGCAACCGCCCAACGGCAAGGAACCCGCGCATGAGTGAAGACAGCAACCACAGCGCGGCACAACCGGCTCGCCCGGCGGTGCAGACCCGGCGCTTCAGCGTGTCGCTGGTGTGGATCGTGCCGATCGTGGCAGTGCTGGTGGGCATCTCGCTGGTGGTGCACAACTGGCTGCAGGAAGGCCCCAGTATCCAGGTCACCTTCAAGACCGGCCAGGGGCTGGAGGCCAACAAGACAGCAGTGAAGTACCGCAACGTGGTGATCGGCCAGGTCAGCGAAGTGGAGCTCAGCCAGGACCAGAAGAGCGTCACCGCCACCATCAAGCTGGTCAAGCAGGCCGAGAACTTCACCCGCCAGGACTCGCTGTTCTGGGTGGTGCGCCCGCGCATCGGTGCGGGCGGCGTAACGGGTATCGACACGCTGTTCTCCGGTGACTTCATCGGCGCCGATGCCGGGCAGTCGGACACCCGCGCCAAGACCTTCACCGGCCTGGAGACACCACCGCCAATCACCTACGGCGAACCCGGCAAGCGCTTCAACCTGCATGCCTCCGACCTCGGCTCGCTGGGCGTCGGCTCGCCGGTGTACTACCGCAAGATCCAGGTCGGCCAGGTGGTGTCGTACGCGCTGGACGCCAACGGCAAAGGGGTCAATGTCGAAGTGTTCGTGCACGCCCCCAACGATGCCTTCGTCACCGACAACACGCGGTTCTGGAACGCCAGCGGCGTGGATGTCGAGGTGGGTGCCAACGGCTTTGCCCTGCGCACCGAGTCGCTGTCGTCGCTGATGGTCGGTGGCGTGGCCTTCAGGGCCCCGGACTACAGCCCCGACGACCAGCCGGCGGCCGAAGACAAGACCTTCGAGCTGTTCGATGACCGCCCCTCCGCCCTCGCCCCGCCAGCGGGCAAGGCGCAATACCTGGCGCTGCGCTTCGACCAGTCGCTGCGCGGGCTCAAGGTGGGCGCACCGGTGGAGTTCCTGGGCATGGAGTTCGGCCGGGTAGTCGCCATCAACCTCGACTTCGACGCCAAGACCCGCACTTTTCCGGTGAATGTGGGCATCGTGATCTACCCGCAACGCCTGGGCCAGGCGCATACCAAGATGCTCAAGGTGCTCAATCACAACCCTGACGATGAACAGGCCGGCGTCCGCCTGATGGGCACCTTCATCGACAACGGCCTGCGCGCCCAGGCCCGCAGCGGCAACCTGCTGACCGGGCAGTTGTACATCGCCCTGGATTTCTACCCCAAGGCGCCCAAGGTGACCTTCGACCCGAGCGCGCGCCCCATCACCATCCCGACCATCCCCAGCAGCCTGGAGCAACTGCAGGAGCAGTTCCAGGCCATGGTCGAGAAGATCAACAAGCTGCCCATCGAACGCATCGCCGGCAACCTGGACGCCAACCTGGTGGAGCTGCGCAAGGCGCTCAAGCAGTTCAACGGCAAGACCCTGCCCGGCATCGAGGGCACGCTGCAGGACATGAGCACCACGCTCAAGAGTGCCAATGCGACCCTGGCCGACGACTCACCACAGCGCGAGCAGCTGTCGCAGACCCTGGACGACCTGGGCCGCATGACGCGCTCGATGCGCGAGCTGGCCGACTACCTCAAGCGCAACCCCGAGTCGCTGCTGCGCGGGCGGCCCGACAATGCCCCTGCTGATGCCTTGCAACCTTCCTCGCGCCAATGAGCACTGGAGCCCGCCCCATGACCTATCTGCTCAAACCTTCGCTGCTTGGCATCGCGCTGTTGCTGGCGGCCTGTCGCAGCGAGCCGGTGCACTACCACACCCTGGTGCCTGCGCAGCTGCAGGCCGGGGCGACCCGTGCGGTAGACGTACGCATAGAGTCCATCAGCGTGCCGCCCCAGGTCGACCGCGAGCAGATCGTCGTGCGTCACGGCGACAGCGGCCTGGCGGTGCTCGACAGTGAATGGTGGGGCGCCAGCCTGGTGGATGAACTGCGCAGCGCCTTGAGTGGCCAGCTCAACAGCAATGCACCGCGCACCCTGGGCCTGCGCCTGGAGGTGCAGCGCTTCGACTCGGTACCCGGGCAATACGCCCTGCTGGAGGCGCGCTGGCGCCTGCGTACGCTGGGCGGCGATGCCAACCGCCCCGCCCTGCGCTGCCACAGCCTGGTACGCAGTGCGGCGGGCACCGGGATTGCCGAGCTGGTAGCAGCCCAGCAACGCAACGTGGCGCGCCTTGCAGGGCTCATAGCCCAGGCGGCCGATGACACCCGGGCCGGGTGCCCGGCCTCCGGTTCCTGAGGCATCGGGCCGGTCAGCTTACTGGGCCGAGCCCACCGGCATGCCCTGCGGCCCCGGTGTGACCACCACGTCCAGGTCGATATGCTTGAACTCGGGCTTGGCACCAAGGCGTGCATTGAAGCGGTAGTTGAAACTGAACGGATCGTTGGTCGGCACGTTGAGCGCGTGTCCGTAGATCGGCTCGACCGCCGCGGCGTCATACCCCAGCAACTGCAGCAGCGTGGGGAAGATGTTGTAGTGGCTTGAGCGGTCCTTGTTGGTCGCCAGTTGCGCCTGCCAGTCCAGGGTCTTCAGGCCCTGGCCCTGGATCACCACCAGCGGCACCAGGCCCTCTTCCTCAACCGGGTTCTCGCCACAGTGGGTGTTGAGCCCCGGGTTGCCGCGTTCATGCAGGTCCTGGCCATGGTCGGAGGTGTAGATGATCACCGCCTGGCTCAGGTCGGCCTGGGCAAACAGGCGCTTGAAGAATTCGCCCACGCTCCACAGCACGCTGTTCTTGTACGAGTTGCGATACAGCACCCAGTCCTGCGGGGTACCACTGAACCCATCGCGCTGACCGGTATCGGCGATGTCGGCATAGTGGCCCCGCGGCAACGCCGGCGTGTAGGTCATGAACGCATCCGGGTACTTGTCGTGCACCGGAAAATGCACCCCCACCTTGTTGATCACGATCAGTTGCGGCTTGCCATCGCCCAGCAGCTCCACGAGCTTTTGCAGTGCGGCCATGTCGCGGTCGCGCACCGGGGTGGTGTCGAACTGGATGAACTGGTCGATGTCGCGCTTTTCGGTGGCATCCATCAGGTTCTGCAGGTTGCCGCCGGTGCGCTGGCTGTCGATGTAGACGGTGCCAAGCCCGGCCTGTTTGGCGTACTGCCAGATCGACGGCAGGGTCGAGTTGATGCGCAGGTAATCGCTGCGGGTGCCGCCGTAGCGCAGCGTGACGTTGGTGTCGGCGCTGCAATTGGCGATGGAGGCGGCATAGCCGTAGTTGAAGATGCTGGCACCCGGCTGGGGGTGGGTGAGGTTGCTGGTGACCCCGTTGGGGGTATTGAGGTCCAGGTAGTTGCCCGAAACGCTCTCGTCGATGATCAGCACGATATCGCGCGCCAATGGCGGGCCGCTGCGCGCCAGCGTCACTGGCTGGCGCGGGCCCACGCTGTCGTGCAGCGATTCGTAGAGGAACAGGTTCAGGTAGGCCAGCGGCGTGTACATCACCGGCAGGCCGCGTGCGCCCTCGCCGGCACGCACGAACAGGATGCCGGTCAACAGCGCCAGGCCCAGCAGCGGTGCGGCCCACGCCAGGGTGCCGGGCAGCCGCTGCACCGGGTCCGGGCGCAGGCCCAGCCCCAGCAGCAACAGCAGCCCCTTGGCCGCGACCCCCAGGATCACGCTGTGGTACTGCTCAAGCGCCTCGCCGATGAACCCACCCGAATACACCATCGAAACGAAGGCGCTGTAGGTGAGGTACTCGGCGGTAATGCGCGTATAGGCGTCGAAAAACACCGCGCTGGCACAGAACCCCACTGCAAACAGCCAGCGCACCAGGCCCTGGCGTATGTTCGCGCACAGCCACAGGGCAGCCACCAGCAGCACGAATACACCGGCATACAACACCAGTGCCACCCCCAGCCCGATCGCCTCGAGACGCTCGAGGTAGTACGCATGGAAACTCAGAAGGTAGACCAGCAGCAACAGTCCCTTGATGTAAACGCGCATGACTTCCCCGCCAGAAATGTTTCCCCCCAGCCCACTGAGGTTTCCCACACGGTAGCAGGATGCCGACAAAGCGCAAACCACAGTTTGTCAAAAAAATGACGAAATGCAGGGCGCCGATTATGACGCTTTTCAAGCGGGAATCTGATGCATTCGCGAAACAACCCACATTCCACGAGCCACGTTTTACGCGGGCTACGACCGTTCATCGCATTGACAACCGGCCAAGTGCCAGCCCATTTCGACGCTAAGGTACGGATTGGAAAAGGGTTGATGGCAAAACAGTGGAACTCCTACCACCTGTAACTCTACAGATACATGCCATAGGTTTGACACAAACCGGCTCAGCTGGTCTATACCGAATTCACACCCGCTGTTTCACTTTCATTACTCCATACGAGGCACGCCAGCATGGATGTGAGCGTATTTGGCACCGGTTATGTCGGACTTGTGCAAGCTGCCGCTTTGGCTGACGTAGGTCACCGGGTACTTTGTGTCGATGTAGACGCCCATAAAATCAGTCAGTTGCGACAAAGTGTTCCACCTATTCATGAGCCTGGCCTGTCGGGCATGCTCGAGGAAAACATCAAGGAAGGTCGGCTGTCGTTCAGTACCCAGGCCAGCGATGCCGTCGCCCACGCCGAGCTGATCTTCATTGCGGTCGGCACCCCACCGGACGAAGACGGCTCGGCCGACCTTTCCCACGTGCTGGGCGTCACCCGGCAGATCGCCGGCCTGATGGCGGCGCACCGCACCCTGATCATCAAGTCCACCGTGCCGGTGGGCACCGCCGACAAGGTGGCCGCGCTCGCCCGCGAGGAGCTCGACCGGCTGGGCAAGCATCAACTGCAGGTGCGGGTGGTCTCCAACCCCGAGTTTCTCAAGGAAGGCAGCGCCCTGGCCGACTGCATGCGCCCGGATCGGATCATCGTCGGTACCGCCGATGACCAGGCCCAGCAGCAGTTGTCCGAGCTGTACGCGCCGTTCTGCCGCAATCATGAAAAGCTGATGTTCATGGACAACCGCAGCGCCGAGCTGACCAAGTACGCAGCCAACGCCATGCTCGCCACGCGCATCAGCTTCATGAACGAACTGGCCAACCTCAGCGAGTTCCTCGGTGCCGACATCGAATCGGTGCGCAAGGGCATCGGCTCGGACCCACGCATCGGCTACCACTTCATCTACCCGGGCTGTGGCTTTGGCGGGTCGTGCTTCCCCAAGGACCTGCGTGCGCTGCTGCATACCGCCGAACACAGCGGCATGCCGCTGCGCCTGCTGCAGAGCGTGAGCGAAATCAACGACAGCCAGCGCCAGATCCTGTTCAGCAAGCTCAAGCGCAGCTTCCCCGGCAGCCTGAAGGGCAAATCCATCGCCCTGTGGGGCCTGGCCTTCAAACCCAATACCGACGACATGCGCGAAGCCCCCAGCCGCTACCTGATGGAGGCGCTGTGGGCCGAGGGCGCCACGGTGCGCGCCTTCGACCCCGAAGCCATGGCCGAATGCCGGCGCCTGTATGGCTACCGCGACGACCTGCAACTGTGCGCCACCCGTGACGACACCCTGGAGGATGCCGATGCGTTGGTGATCTGCACCGAGTGGAAGACCTTCCGCGTGGTGGATTTCAACCTGCTGGCGCAAAAGCTGCGCCAACGCCTGATCATCGACGGACGCAACCTCTACAGCCCCGAACAGGTGGCAACCTTCGGCCTGACCTACAGCGGCATCGGCCTGCGCCAGGTACAACCGCAGGTATCGGCGCCATGAGAATACTGGTCACCGGTGCGGCCGGCTTCGTCGGCGCACACTGCACACTGCGCCTGTTGCGCGACGGCCATCAGGTCGTGGGCCTGGACAATTTCAACGACTACTACGACCCCGCGCTCAAGCAAGACCGCGTGCGCTGGGTCCAGGCCCAGGCCGGCGATTTCGACCTGCGCCGCCTGGACCTGGCCGACGGCCCAGGCATCGAGGCGCTGTTCGCCGAGTTCGCACCCGAGGTGGTGATCCACCTGGCCGCCCAGGCCGGGGTGCGCTATTCGCTGGACAACCCGCGCGCCTACGTGGACAGCAACCTGGTGGGTTTCCTCAACATGCTCGAGGCCTGCCGCCGCCATCCGGTGCAGCACCTGCTGTATGCCTCCTCAAGCTCGGTGTACGGCAGCAACCAGCGCACACCCTATGCTGTGCAGGACGCAGTGGACCATCCGCTGTCGCTGTACGCCGCGAGCAAGAAGGCCAACGAACTGATGGCCCACAGCTACAGCCACCTGTTCGCCATCCCCACCACCGGGCTGCGCTTTTTCACCGTGTACGGCCCCTGGGGGCGCCCGGACATGTCGCCCATCCAGTTCGCCCAGGCCATCAGCCAGGGCCACCCTCTCAAGCTGTTCAACTACGGCCAGCACCAGCGCGACTTCACCTACATCGACGACATCGTCGAAAGCCTGGTGCGCCTGATCCCGCTGGCCCCGGTCAGCGACCCGGCCTGGGACCGCCTGGCCAGCGACCCGGCCAGCAGCCACGCGCCCTGGCGCATCTACAACATCGGTGGGCAACGGCCGGTGGCCCTGACCGACTACGTGGCGCTGCTGGAAAAACACCTGCAGCGCACCGCCCAGGTCGAGTTGCTGCCCCTGCAGCCCGGTGACGTGCTGGATACCTGCGCCGATGCCAGTGCCCTGGCCCAGGCCACCGGCTTCACCCCGTGCATCTCGCTGGACGAAGGGCTGCGCCGCTTCGTCGCCTGGTTCGTCGATTATTACGCGCACACGCCCGACGACGCTGTGCGGTCCATCGGGCAAACGCCGGTTGCCGCGCCCGAGCATCAACGGAGGGTGGTATGACAGGCCAACAGAAAAGTGCTGAAACCCAGGCCCTGCGCCAGGACAAACGCATGGACCCCAATCACCGCATGCGCATCGATGCGGCGATTCACATGCAGGGCCGTGGCTGGATGACCGGGCGCGCCGGCGGGCGGCCGTGGACGCTGTCGCGCACCAACCGCGTGCTGTCGTTCATCGGCGCGCTGATGATCGTGTTGTTGATTTCACCGCTGCTGCTGGTGCTGGCCGTGCTGGTCAAGCTGAGCAGCCCCGGCCCGGTGTTCTTCGTGCAGCAGCGCACCGGCTACCGCGGGCGCAGCTTCGGCATGTACAAGTTCCGCACCATGGTCGCCAACGCCGAGGACCTCAAGGAGTCGGTGCGCCACCTGAACAAGCACGGCGCCGACGCCATCGACTTCAAGATCGACAAGGACCCGCGCGTAACCCGCATCGGCAGCTTCCTGCGGCGCAGCAGCCTGGACGAGCTGCCCAACCTGTTCAACGTGATCCGCGGCGAAATGCGCCTGGTGGGCCCTCGCCCGACCTCCTTCAACGCCTATCGCTACAAGGACAGCCACCTGGCGCGCCTGAGCATCTACCCCGGCATGACCGGCCTGTGGCAGATCTCGGGGCGCAGCAACATCGACTTCGACCAGCGTGTCGAGCTTGACCTGAGTTACATCGCCGAACAGAGCTTGAGCCTGGACCTGAAGATCCTGCTCAAGACCCCCTTCAAAGTCTTCAGCGGCCACGGAGCAAGTTGAATGGACGGTTCTACTTCGAGAAGTCTGACCATCGCCACCCCCAGCGAAACCAACCTGACGTCCACCGTGCTGGACCAGGAGCAGCGCGTGCTGCTGCTGACCGCGGCCAATACCGGCAGCGGTACCAGCACCAGTGCGCTGGCCTTCGCCAAGCAGCTGACGCTGATGAGCGGCGGACCGGTACTGCTGGTGGACAGCAGCCCTACCAGCAACAGCCTGACCCAGCAGATGGGCCTGCAGAAGCTGCCCGGCTTTCGCGACCTGCTGTTCGAGCAGGACACCCCGCCCGTGCTGCAGGACTGCCTGGTGCGGGTGTCAGACCAGCCTTTCGACATGTTGCCGTGCGGCCAGTACCGGCGTGGCAACGAACGCCTCAACCCGGACCGCCTGCGTGCCCTGCTGAGCCAGCTCAGCGCGCACTACCGCTTCGTGGTCATCGACGGCGAGGCGGTGTACTCCAGCGTCGACAGCCTGGTGATCGGCACCCTGGTCGATGGCGTGATCCTGGTGGTCACCGCCGAGGACACCCGCTGGGAGGTCGCCCAGGCCGCCGCCCAGCGCCTGACCCAGGCCGGCGCCAAGCTGATCGGCAGCGTGTTCAACCGACGCCGCTACTACATGCCCAAATGGCTTTACAACAATCTCTGAGCAGCCAGGCTAAGGATGACGCTATGAATGTGAAACTGTTCGCCCTGCTGGCGCTGCTGCCTCTGGCAGCCTGCACCAGCCAGGAGCCACGCCAGATGCCGGTGCAGATCATGACTGCCAACGCGGCCAACGCCCAGGACACCGAGCTGCCACGCGGCGAGCAGGCGCTGCGCCCGGGGGACGTGCTCGATGTGATCTTCCATATCAGCACCAGCGGCTCGCAGGCCTATCGCATCCAGCCCGGTGACACCGTCGGCCTGGGCTTCCTTGCGGCCAGCTCGCTCAACGGCAACCAGCTGGTGCTGCCCGATGGCACCATCGAACTGCCACGGGCCAACACCTCGGTGAACGTCGCCGGGATGACCCCGGACGAAGCGCGCCAGGCCATCCAGCAGGCCTACCGCAACAAGCGCCTGTTCCAGCCCAACCGCGACCAGATGACCGTGCAGGTGATCAGCCCGCTGACCAACGAACAGAACCTCAAGAGCGCACTCAACCACCCCGCCACCGGCATGAGCCGCGAGATCACCGTGGGCACCGATGGCCAGGCCAGCTTTCCGGAGGTGGGCGCCGTGCCGCTGCAGGGCATGACCGTCACCCAGCTGCAGACCTTCCTCAACAAGCGCTACGCCGACCTGCCCGGGCGCATGACGGTGGACGTGATGCTCAAGTCCACTGCGGTCAACGAGATCTATGTGCTCGGTGAGGTGGCCCAGCCCGGCGCCTATCCGATCCGGCGCCCGGTATCGGTGCTCGAAGCCCTGACCCTGGCCCGCGGGCCCAGCCTCAAGGCCCGGCTCGACTCGGTGGTGATCATGCGGCGCAACGGCAACCAGGTGCAGGCCGTGCCCTACAACGTCGACAAGGCCCTGGACGCCAGCGCCGCGCAGGTGGCCTACCTGCAGCCCGACGACATGCTCTACGTGCCCAAGACCAAGCTGGCCAGCGCCGGCGAACTGGCCCGGCAACTGGCCGACGTGGTGCTGTTCCAGGGGGTGGGCTTCAGCTTCTCCTACCGCGTCGACAACAAAGACAGCGATAACTAAACCCAGGCAGGTGCACGCGCATGACTACCAAAGAAAACTACCTGCATGAATTCTTCAGGATCCTCTTCGCCAACCGTCAGTTGGTGAAGCGGGTATTCCTGGTGTTCGCAGTGATTGCCCTGTTGCTGCCGCTGGTGCTCAAGCAGAGCTTCGACATCACGGCCGAAGTGATCGTGCAGTCGAAAAAGCTCTCCCAGAGCGATACCAACACCGCCCTGGCCCAGGAGACCGACAAGTTCATTCCGCCTTCGCTGGCCGACATGGAGACCGAGAGCAACATCCTGCGTTCACCCACGCTGATCCGCCAGACCATCACCCAGCTGCGCGACGAGGGCCTGTATGACGTGCCCCCCGGCCTGCTGCAGCGCCTGGTGTTCGGGCCGATCCGCAGCCTGATCGTCAACCCGCTGCGCGAGTATGTGGTCAACCCGGTGCGCAGCCTGTTCGGGCTGGAGGTCGACCCGGTACGCGATACCCAGCTCGACACCCTGACCGACGACGCGATCAAGGACCTGAAGATCGAGACCCTGCCCGGCTCCAACGTGGTATCGATCACCTACAGCTTCCCCGACCCCAAGGTCGGTACGCTGTTCGTCAGCCGTCTGCTCGACAACTACCTGCGCAACCGCCAGAACCTGCAGTCCAACGAACTGCCGCAGGAGTTCTACGAGCAGAAGAAGATGCAGTACCAGGTGCGCATGGATGACCTGGAAAGCAAGCGCCTGGGCATGCTCGAAGGCATCGGCTCGTCCGACCCCAAGGAAGAGATCACCTTCCGCCTCAATGCCATCAACACCGAGGAACAGGCACTCAACCAGTACCGCGATCGCCTGCTGCAGAGCCAGCAGTGGCTGGAGTACCTCAAGACCAGCCTGGCTGCGGCCAGCAACGCCAACATGCGCGACTTCGCCTTCCCCTTCACCTTCACCCAGACCGTCGACAACGTGGCCTTCGAGGACCGCGAGATCAAGCAACTGGGCGAGCAGCTGACCACCCAGGTACTGACCTACGTCAGCGACCTGGCAGTGTTCCAGCCCGGCAGCGAGCAGATGCTGCTGCAGCGCGAGCAGATCGCCAAGACCCGTCAGCAGTTTCTCAAGATCGTCGCCAACCGTATCCAGGAGCGCGAGAAGGACCTGGCCGTGGTGCAGAACGTGATCGCGCAGAAAACCCAGCGCATCGCCGACTACAAGAGCCGCGTGCACCAGTTGCAGGAAACCCAGAGCAAGGCGCGTCAGCTGGACACCGAGATCGATGCCCTGCACAAGGCGTTCTTCACCTACACCCAGCGCTACGAGGAAGCCCGTGGCGAGCGCCTGCTGTCGGGTGACGTGTCCAACGCACGGATTCTCAGTGCGCCCTATGAGCCCGCCGAGCCGGCCTTTCCCAAGCCGATGCTGATCATTCCGTTCGGCATGCTGACCGGCCTGCTGCTGGGCATCGCCCTGGTGTACGTGCGCGAGTTCTTCGACCATCGCTTCAAGCACCCGGCGCAGATCACCCAGCAGCTGGGCTTGCCGGTACTGCTGGTGATCAACGACCAGACCCCGGAAACGCACAACCCGCACAAGGGCTGGTCGCTGCCACGGCTGGTGCACTGGGTGCGCAATTGAACGCAGCCATGAGCCCGCAGCGGCCGATCATCCACCTGCTGGGCAGTGGCGGCTTCTATGGCGCCGAACGGATGTTGCTGGACCACTGCCAGGCCACCCCGGGACAGCACGTGGTGCTGTTTCTGGGCGCGCCGCAGACGCTGGTGGCGCGTTTTGCCGCCGCCGGCGTGGACTGTCGCACCTGCAACGGGCTGGGCGAGGTGCTGCGGGCGCTGGACCAGTACCGCAGCCAGCAGCCGCTGATCAACAGCCACAACTTCAAGGGCCTGCTGTTCGGCTGGGTGGGCGCCACCCTGTGGCGCCTGCCGATGGTCGCCACCCAGCACGGCTTCACCCCCAGCAGCCGCAAGCAGCGGCTGTACACCTGGCTGAGCCTGCAACTGTGCCGCACCGCCACCATCGGCAAGGTGGTGTGCGTGGCCGAGAGCATCCGCCGGATCCACCTGCGTGCCGGCGTGGCGCAGCGCAAGCTCGATGTCATCCCCAACGGCCTGCCGGATGCTGGCGCCCTGCCCGCCCATGCCCACGGCCACGAACGCTGGCTGGCCGGCTACGTGGGGCGCCTGAGCAGCGAAAAGGGCCCTGACCTGTTCCTCGATACGCTGATCCCGCTGTGCCAGCGCCACCCGCATCTGGACGCGGTGATGCTCGGCGACGGCCCGGAACGCGAAGCCCTGCAGGCCCGCGTCGATGCCGCCGGGCTGCACGAGCGCATCCGCCTGCCAGGCTTTCAGGAAGACATGCGCCAATGGATGGCGCGCCTGGATGCGCTGGTGATCAGCTCGCGCACCGAAGGCACCCCGATGATCCTGCTCGAAGCCATGCAGGATGGCGTGCCGGTGGTGGCCTTTGGTGTCGGCGGCATCCCCGACGTGATCGAGCACGGGCGCAGCGGGCTGCTAGCACCACCCCTGGCGGTGGACGAACTGGCCGCCCAGCTCGAAGCGCTGATGCTCGACCCGGCCCAGGCCGGCGAGCTGATCGCCCAGGCACGACGCACCCAACGTGAACGTTATCACCTGCCGACGCTGGCGCAACGCTGGGCCCAGGTCTATCGCGGCACGGCAGGTGCGGCCAAGGAGACCTGCGCATGATCATTCCCCTGTCCCTGATCGGCCTGCTGGCGATCGTCAGCGTGGTACTGCTGGCCAGCCCCTACCCGTTCCTGGCCCCCGGCGCGGTGATCGGCCTGGCCGGCGTGCTGGTGCTGTACCGCCGCCCGGCGTGGGGCCTGCTGGCCATCATCACCCTGGTGCCGCTGGAGGGCCTGTTCAAGGACAGCGAGCTGACCGCCTCGAAATTCATCGGCGCCGCGCTGGCCATGGTGCTGCTGCTGCAACTGGCCGTGGGGCAGCTGCCGGGCGAACGCCTGCGCAGCTCCATGTGGCGCCTGCTGCTGGCCTTTATGGCGCTGTACCTGCTGAGCTTTCTGGCCAGTGAAAGCAGCGAGATGTCCATGGGGCACTTTCGCGAACTGGCGGTGGGCCTGGTGCTGTTCGTGCTCACCCTGCTGATCGGGCGCGAACTCAACCTGCCGATGATGTACCGCCTGGTGACCCTGAGCGTGGGCGTCACCTGTGCCATGGCGATGTTCTCGGCCAAGTACCAGGACGAAGGCCGCGCCTCGGGCCTGCTCGAAGACCCCAACGTGTTCGCCATGCTCATCGCCATCGCGGTGCCCATGGCCCTGTGGCTGGTGTTCAGCAGCCCCAACCGCCTGCAGCGGCTGTTCTGGCTGGCCTGCGTGGTGCTGTTGCTGGCCGGCATGACCAAGACCAACTCACGCTCCGGGCTGGTGGTGCTGGCCATCAGCCTGGTGATCGGCCTGGTGCACTACCGCGAAAAACTCACGCACCTGCGCCCGCGTCACCTGGGCTTCGCCATGCTCGGCCTGGCCATCGTGCTGCCTGTGGCGGTCGCGGTGATGCCGGCCAGCTACATCGAGCGTATCCAGTCGCTGGCCTTGCTCAAGTCCGGGGTCAATGCCTACAAGGACGACTCCCTGGGCCG
Organism: Pseudomonas sp. VE 267-6A; assembly: GCF_024126555.1. Lineage (NCBI taxonomy): Bacteria > Pseudomonadati > Pseudomonadota > Gammaproteobacteria > Pseudomonadales > Pseudomonadaceae > Pseudomonas > Pseudomonas sp. VE 267-6A. The sequence goes on along the minus strand of NZ_JAMYBY010000006.1, from coordinate 75,078 downwards.
GCGTTCGTCCTACATCGTGGTGGGCAGCAAGATGATCCGCGAACATCCGCTGCTGGGCACCGGCCCCGGCACCTTCCCGCTGGAATACGCCACCACCGGCTACGCCAAGGCGTTCTCGGCCAACCGCAAGGTCGGCGACCTGTACCGCCGTGCCCACAACACCTACCTGGAAATCTTCAGCGAAGTCGGCGTACCGGCGGGCCTGGCATTCGTCGGCATGGTCATGCTGGCCCTGTACAACCTCTGGCATGCACGGCGCCTGTGGCTGCAAAAGGGTGATCAGGGGCAGGCCGACATGCTCACGCACCTGTCCACCAGCATGCTTGCCATCGGCCTGTTCCTGATGTTCCTCAGTGCGCCGAACCACAAGTACCTGTGGATTCTGCTGGCGCTTTCCAGCGTGCTGCGCCTCAAGGCCGAACAGGCGCGCCCCGTGCAGGTGGCCGGATGAAGATCAGTATCGTGATGCCGATGTTCAACGAGGCACGCCATATTGCCCGCACCCTCCACTCGGCGCGTCGGGCCGCCGACCTTGCCGGCCTGGACTGCGAGCTGATCGTGGTGGACAACGGCTCCAGCGACGATGGCCCGCAGATTGCCCGTAACCTCAGCGCCAAGGTGCTCGACCTGCCGGGGCTGACCATCGGCGCCTTGCGCAACCGGGGCGTGCAGGCCAGCTCCGGGGAATGGGTGGCGTTTCTGGATGCCGACATCGAGGTGCCGGAGCAGTGGCTGAGCCTGCTGCTGGACCTGCACGCCCAGGGCCGTGGCGATGTATTCGCGCTGGACTGCGACACCCCGCGCCAGGCGCCCTGGTTCGCCCGCGCCTGGCAGCGACGCACACTGCGCGCCGGCCGGCCGGCGCTGCACAGCATGCAATGGCTGCCCACCCCCAACCTGCTGATGCGCCGCGACTGGTTCGACCGGGTGGGCGGTTTCAACGAAACCCTGCGCACCGGCGAAGACAAGGACTTCACCTGGCGCCTGGCCCAGGCCGGTGCCCGCCTGCTGGCCCTGCGCGCACCGGTGGTGCTGCACTGGGGCTACGAGGGCAGCTGGAGCGAATGGCTGGGCAAGGAGCTGTGGCGCCAGGGCAGCAACCTGCAACTGCTGCGCAGCAATGGCGCGAGCCTGCGCCTGCTGCGCTTCCCGTTGCTGTCCCTCGGGGCCTGGGTGCTCGATGCGCTGGCATTGTCCGCGCTGCTCGACGGCTTTCCGCATCTGGCAATGCTGCTGCTGTTCTTCACCAGCCTGCCGGCGCTGGCGCTGAGCCTGCGCCAGAGTCTCAAACACCGCGACCCGGTGTTCACCCTGCAACTGTGGGGCCTGCACTGGGTTCGCCTGCACCTGGCTGGAGCGGCCTTCGTGCTCAGCCTGTTCAACTGGAACGCAAGGAGGCCCGCACGTGGCTGAGTTCATTTTCTGGCTTTGCCTGCTGTTGCCTTTCTATGCCTGGCTGGGCTACCCGCTGCTGCTCACGCTGGTGGGGCCGTTGTTCCCGCGGCACACCCCGCCGCCGCTGCCGCCGCAACGGGTCAGCGTGGTGGTTGCGGCGCACAATGAGGCGCGCAACATCGAGAACAAGCTGCGCAACCTGCTGGAGCAGGACTGCCCGCTCGCCAGCCTGCAGATCGTGGTGGCCAGCGACGGCTCCAGTGACCAGACCGTGGCCCTGGCGCGCACCTTCGACGATCCGCGCATCCTGGTGCTGGACCTGCCACGGATGGGCAAGAACCGCGTGCTCAATGCCGCCGTCGAGCACTGCAGCGGCGACATCCTGGTGTTCACCGATGCCGACGTGCACTGGGTGGAGGGCACCTTCGCCGCACTGCTCGCGCCCTTCGCCGACCCCGAGGTGGGCGGCACCGTGGGCAACATGACCATCCCGGTGGCGGGCAAGGGCCTGAGCCTGGGCGAGAGCCTGTACCGCCACTACGAAGCCTGGCTGCGCCGGGTCGAAAGCCGCACCGGCTGCACGGTGTCGGCCGACGGTGCGCTGCAGGCCCTGCGCCGCGAGCTGTACCAGCCGATCCCGGACCGGGTCAACGACGACTTCTTCATCAATACCTGCGCCCCGGTGGCACACAAGCGCGTGGTCTACGTCGACCAGGCCAGGGTGCTGGACTACGGCGTGGACGAGGCCGAGCGCCAGTTCAGTCGCCGCCAGCGCGTCACCGTCGGCGGGCTGATCAGCCTGGCGGCCCGGCGCGAACTGCTCAACCCGCTGCGCCACGGGCTCTACGCCATCGCCCTGATCAGCCACAAGCTGGTACGCCGCCTGGCCCCCGTGCTGCTGGTGCCCCTGCTGCTGGCCAACCTGTGGCTGCTCGACGGCCACGGTTTCTATCGCCTGACCCTGGCCGCCCAGCTGCTGGGTTATGCCATCGCCGTGGTCGGCCTGCTGGACAAGGGCCACCGCCTGCCCAAGCCGTTTCGCCTGGCCGCCTTCGTGCTGGTGACCCTGGCCGGCATGAGCGTGGGCCTGTGGCAGTTCCTGCGCGGGCACAGCTACAACCAATGGAACCCCGACCAGACCCGATGAGTGCCTTCATGCCGATCAAGACCAGTCTCAAGCGCGCCAGCGGTTGGTTGTACCTGCACTCCCCGAAGGGCCGCAGCCAGCTGCGCGGCGCCGGGGTCATCCTGATGCTGCACCGGGTGCTGGCCGACGACGCCAGCGCGGCCCTGCCCCATCGCAACGAACTGTGCGTGGGCCCGCAGGCCTTCGAGCGCCTGCTGCGCTGGCTACGCCAGCACTTCGATTGCGTGCACCTGATGGACCTGCTCAAGGACCATCAGCAGCCCAGGGGCGACAGCCGCCCCAAGGTTGCCCTGACCTTCGACGACGGCTGGCGCGACAACGCGCTCAATGCGTTCCCGTTGCTGCAGCAGTACCAGGTACCGGCCAGCATCTTCCTGTCCACCGACTACATCGGCAGCCGCCAGCGCTTCTGGTGGGAAAGCCTGGGCGAAACCCTGTGGGGCAGCCATGGCGAAGGCCCGCGCCACACCCTGATCGAGGCGTTGCGCAAGATCGGCCGGCCGCTGCCGGCTGCCTACTTCATGAACCAGCGGCCCAACGCCCGCAGCCAGGCGCTGGCCGGCTACCTGCAAAGCCTCAAGACCCTGAGCCCGGCCGCCCTGCACCAACTGACAGACGCCTGCCCGGCCGAATCCCTGCCCCAGGCCCTGGACTGGCAGCAGGTGCGCGAACTGGAAGGCTCCGGGCTGATCAGCTTCGGCCCGCACGGGGCCAGTCACGCGCTGCTGCCGGGGCTGGACAACCAGCGCCTGGATGAAGAACTCAGCCGCAGCCACCACGCCTTGCAGCAAGGCTGCCAGCAGCCGCTGCCGGTGTACTGCTACCCCAACGGCGACCATGACGCCCGGGTACGCGCGCGCCTGGCCGCCCATCGCTACCCCTTCGCCCTGAGCACCCGCGCCGGGATCTGCCAGGGTCATGACGACCCACTGGCGTTGCCGCGCATCGGCGTGAGCCAGCGCAACGCCAGCCGCCCCTCGCTGCTGGCCTGGCGCATCAGCCGCGGAGGCCGCTCATGAGTCGAGGCAACTACCTGCGCCACCTGCTGCTGAGCATGGGCACACGCCTGGCGATGATCGCCCTGCGCCTGGCGCGCAACGTGCTGCTGGCGCGCATCCTGGGGCCCAGCGAGCGCGGCCTGTTCGCCCTGCTCAGCACCCTGCCCGACCTGATCAGTGCCGCCACCAGCGGCGGGCTGAACACCGCGGTGGGCTATCAGGCGGCGCAGCAACGCTCGATGGGCCTGCTGCTGAGCCAGGTGCTGATCTACGGGTGCCTGCTGGCCGGGGTGCTGACCCTGATCTGCGTGGCGCTGATGCGCGAATTCGGCACTGAACTGGAAGTGACCCTGCAACTGGGCCTGCTGGCCTGGCTGTTGCTGCTGGCGGTGCCGCTGACGGTGCTCAAGAGCGGCCTGCTCACCCTGCACAACGCCACCGGCGGGGTGGGCGCATTCAACGCACTGCGCCTGACCGAATCGCTGGTGCCGCTGCTGCTGTTCGTGGGCATGTTCTGGATGTGGCAGCACGCCGCGCTGGAGGCCGCGCTGATCAGCTGGCTGCTGGGCCTGGGGCTGGTCGCGCTGCTGGGCCTGGTGTGGCTGGGCCGCCAGCACGACATCACGCTGTGCTGGAACCGCGGCGGGCAGCGCGAGCTGCTGGCCTACAGTGCGCGCAGCCACCCGGACGTGCTGTTCCAGCAGGTCATACTGCGCTCGGACTACCTGTTCATCAGTGCCTTCCTGGGCAGCGCCGCCCTGGGGCACTACGCCATGGCCAGCGCCGCCGCCGAACTGCTGCTGATCATCCCCGAGGCCGTCACCACCCCGCTGATGAAGCGCCTGCTGCAGCAGGATGCCGGCATGGACAAGCTCACCCCGCTGGCCCTGCGCCTGACTGCCACCGTGATGCTGGGGGCCTGCCTGAGCATGGCCCTGGTGGGCGAATGGCTGATCGTCACCCTGTTCGGCGCGGCCTACCAGCCGGCCTACCCGGCCCTGCTGGCACTGCTTCCCGGCTTGTTCGGCCTGTGCTACGCAAGCATCCTGCGCCTGGACCTGCTGGGCAAGAATCGCCCCGGCGCGGTCTCGCTGATGATGGGGGTGGGCGCGGCGGCAAACCTGATTCTCAACGTGGTCCTGATTCCCCGTTTTGGCATCGCGGGTGCGGCCCTGGCCTCCTCCATCGCCTACCTTGGGGTGACGGTGGCCATGCTCGTGCTGTACTGCAGGCTGAGCGGCGTACCGTTGCTGCGGACCTTGTTTGTGTTGCCTGGCGATCTGTTGCCTTTGCGCCAGATGCTGCAACGGAGAACGGTATGAAACGTACATGGATGTTGTTACCCGGCCTGCTGCTGGCCGCCACTGCCCACGCCGCCACCCTGCGCTGGCCGGACATTCGCGACGGCAGCCTGTACCTGGCGCCGCAGCGCAGCGCCCCGCTGCAACTGAGCTGGGTGCCGGCCTGGCAGGCCGATGCCAACCAGGAACAGGTGTACCTGCTCGACGCCACCGGCAAGCTCGATGCGCAACGCATCATTGCCCCCCATGAAGGCCGCGGCCAGCTGAGCTGGCCACTTACCGCCGGCACCGGCACCTACCAGGTGGCCATCCCCGGCTACAGTTTCAGGCGCTACCGCCTCGAATACGACGACACCACCGGCGCCCAGTTCGCCCCCGCCAAGGTGCACTTCAGCCTCGAACTAGACCGCGCCACCACCCTGTACTTTCGCGTGAAAGCCGGTGAAACGGCGGTGCTTGCCGGCAAGTATCACGACGGCGTGCGCAACCTGACCCTGGAGCGCGTGGACGATGGCAAGCGCCTCAGGCTGGCGCTGCTCGAACACCGGGCCTATTGGCAGTTCGATCAGGTGAATCTGCCCGCAAGCGCCCAGGACCAGACATGGCGCCTGAACTTCGAAGGCACCGGCAAGGTGGCCTTCTGGCTGGACGGCAGCGCCAACCTGTTCGCCCTGCGCCCCCAGGACCTCGCCCCACTGGTGCACCGCGACGGCCAGGTAAGCCTGCGCAGCAGTGCCAAGGTACTGGGCCCCACGCCCAGGCTGGGCAACAACCTGCCCTACGTGATGCCGCCACCGTCCAGCCATGCGGTGATCGATGCGCTGCAACTGCAGGCCGCCGGCTACTACACCTTTGCCGACGTGCTGGCACGCAAGCCGCGCTACGAACTGCCGTTTCGCCAGCTGTACCAGGAGCGCTTCGGCATTCACCACGACATCACCCTGATGGCCGCCACCGGGCGCAAGTCCGACCTGATGCGCAGCCGCGCCAACGATGGCGCGCTGGACGACTGGCTGGCCACCAGCGTCGCCCTGGGCGGCAAGGGCCTGCATTACATCGCCTTTGCCGACGAACCCAACCTCAACTACGCCGACTACGCCACCTACCGCACCTTCTTCGCGGCCATGGCCCAGCGTGTGCGCGCCTACCCCGGCGCCCATGAAGCCGGCGTGCGCATCGCCATGCCGGCCAGCTCGCGGCTGGTCAACGGCCCGTTGCGCGGCGATGCGGCGCAGCGCGTCGGCCTGGACTGGGCACGGCGCCTGCTCAAGGAATTCGAACCGCAGATCGACGCCATGGCCTGGCACGAGTGGATGGTCCGCGACCTGCTCGCCACCCGCACCTACCGCGACTCGGTACGCCGCGCCGCCGAACTGGTGGGGCTGGACGCCAACGGTCGCCCGCGCAAGGCGCTGCTGCTCGACCAGACCAACCTGTCCAGTGGCTCGACCCTGAGCCTGTACGAGCAGAACACCCACTATGCCGGCGTATGGTGGGCCTCGGTGGTCATCAATGCCTCCCAGGACGGCCTGCTGGACATGCTCAACTGGTTCCACATCGCCGACGAGCCCGAATGGCCCAAGGGCATGGTCAAGGTGCTGGGCAACAACCGCTTCGAGCTCAAGCCGGTGGGCCTGGCCCAGCAGTTCATCGCCCAGCACTGGCTCGACCAGGTGCTGCACCTGGACAACGACGCCTTCGAGGTCGATGCACTGGCCATGGCACGCGGCGCACAGCGCAGCCTGCTGGGCGTCAACAAGGGTGAACGCCTGCAACACGTCAGCTTCGCCACCCCGGCCAGCCGATGCCCGCAGGCCGCTGCCACGCTCACCCTGTTCGGGCCGGACAACCAGCCGCGCGCCGCGGCACTGGATTGCCAGCACGGCCAGGTACGTTTCGAACTGCCCGGGCAGACCCTGTTTGCCCTGCGATGGAGCGCCTCATGAACACAGTGCCGAAGATCTCTTCCCCTGCCGGATACGGGAGCCACCATGAATATCGTCAGCAAGTTCAGCCAGCGCGTACACCAGAAAGGCCTGCGCGCCACCCTTCGCAGCGCGTACAAGCGCTACGTGTTCTTTCACTGGGAGCTGCTGTGGATGGAGCGCGACCTGGTCAGCCCGGTGCCGCCGCATACCCTCAAGCCCTATGCGCCGCTACGCGTGGAGCGCATCACGGTGCACAACGTGCAAGGCTTTGCCAAGCACTTCGGCGACCGAGTCGAAACCATGCGTGAACTGGCCGCCGAAGGGCATACCGGGCTGATGTTCCTGGACGAAGACAGCCACGTGGTGGCGTTCATCTGGGGCAGCCCGCGTCACTACCACGACCGTCATTACTATGGCTGCTGGTTCCCGGTCGAGCCGGGCGAGTTCTTCGAGTTCGGCGGTGAACTGGCGCGCCAGTACTGGGGTACGTCGCTGTCGGTCGACCTGCAACTGGCCCTGTGGCGCGCCATGGCCGAACAGGGCTGCGACAAGGTGGTCGACGTGTGCGAGACCCACAACATTCCGGCGCTCAAGCTGCACCTGCGCATGGGCTACGTCGAGCAGGGCCGTGTGATGCACGTGTACTGCCTGTTCGGTCGCTGGAAATTCTTCCGCGAAACGCGCTACAGCGGCTCGCGCCTGGATGCCTTGCGCAAACCGGCGCCGCGCAGCACTACTGCCACGGTGTCCTGAACCGATGACCCTGACCTTTACCTGGCACGCCTCGTTGCGTGCCGACGACTTCCCCGCCGACGCCTACGAGCAGTTGCGCGAGCGGCTGCCCGATGCCACCCCCTTCAACAGCCTGGCCTGGCTGCGCGCCGCCGAGGCTGCCTTGCCGGCCAGCCAGCACCTGCAGGTACTGCTGGGACACGCACAAGGACGCCTGGTGCTGTGCCTGCCGTTGATCCGCACCCTTGAGCGCCACGGGCCGCTGGACTTTGCCGTGGTGCACCACCTGGGCTACCCCATGAGCGACCGCATCGGCCTGCTCATCGACCTGCCGACCAGTGCCGCCGGCCAGGTACTGGCAGCCATTCGCACGCGCCTGCCCCATGCCCTGCTGCAACTCAACGAGGTAACGGGCGATTCGCCCTGGCTGCAGCAGTGGGCACGCCGTAGTTCCACCCACCAACAGCGCACCGCCTGCCGTGCGCCGGTGCACCAGATAAGCGAGGCCGACCGCCAGGAAGTCAGTGGCGACCCGCGCTACAAGTTGCGCCGCGCGCGCAAGCGCATCGCCGCCTGCGGTGCACAGGTGCGCCGAGTAACCCCCGATGCCGCCAACGCAGCTTCCTGGCTGGAAGCCGTCAGCGCGGTCGAGGCCGTGAGCTGGAAAGGCGACGACGGGGTCGGCATCTTCTCGGTGCCCGCACAGCGCCAGTGGATGTTCCAGGCCTTCACCGCGCTGGCGGCCGATGGCCGTCTGCGCCTGGTGGTGCTGGAACTGGACGGGCGCTGCATCAGCTACCGCCTGGGCCTGCTCGAACGGGGCCGCCTGTACGACTACAACCTCGCCTTCGTGCCGCAGTATGCCGACCTTGGCAGCGGCCGGGTGCTGCTGCAGGAATGGATCGACTGGGGGCTGGACGAAGGCTGGACGTGGATCGACGCTTCAAGGGTGAGCCTGGAGAACTCCAGCCACCAGCTGCATGAGCGCATGACCGGCCAGGTCGAGCACCTGCGCCACAGTTTCTACAGCTGGCGCCCGTCGGGCCTGTGCCTGGGCATGGCGCTGCGCCTGTGGCAACGCATCAAGCCCTGGATCAAACGCCGCCAACAGCAGCCCGTGCCGGCACCTGCCACTTCCCCCACTGCCACACCCACAGCACAGGAGCGCCCGGATGCCGTCCCAAGTCATAGTCAACGCTGACGATTTTGGCCTCAACGAACACACCAACGCGGTGATTCTGCGCGCGTTCCAGTGCGGCCTGATCAGCTCTGCCACCGCCATGGCCAGCATGCCGGCATTCAAGGCCGCCTGCGCGCTGGCCCAGCAACCGGCCCTGCGCGGGCGCGTGGGCCTGCATTTCAACCTGACCTACGGGCGCCCGCTGAGCGAGCCGATCCGCGCGCTGGCGCAGTTCTGCAATGCCGAGGGCGAGTTCGACCTGGGCCTGTCGCGCAAGCGCCTGTGGCTGGGGCGCGCGGCCCGCCAGGCGGTGCACGAGGAACTGGCCGCGCAATGGCAGCGCTGCCTGGACCATGGGCTGACCCCCAGCCACCTGGACTCCCACCAGCACGTGCACAACCTGTGGCCCATCGGCGAAATCGTCGCCCGCTTCGCCGCCCGCGAAGGGGTGCCGATACGCCTGGCCCGCAACGTGGGGCACAACATCGGCCCGGCAAAACGCCTGTTCAAGACGTTGCTCAACCAGCGCCTGCGCCAGTTGGCCAGGCTGACCGCCGACCATGTGTGTACCCCGGTCGACCTGCGTGACGGTCTGGCCCCACGCCATGGCGTGCTCGAAGTGGTGGCGCACCCCAGTGCCCTGGGCAGCCACGACTTCGGCGATGCCTACCTGGGCAGTGGCGAGTCCTTGCAGGCCTTGCTCGACCAGCGCCTGGCGGGCGTGCCCAGGGTCGGCTACGCGTCGCTGCGCGAGGCGCGCCAGAGCACCCTGGGCACTGCCTCCAACAGATAACTACCACCGCTTCGCCCGGCTGTTCGGTTGTGCTGTCGGTCCACCGACCGGAGCACGACCATGCCTACCTCCCCTTCACGCATTCCCCACTCACCGTTCATCGTCCAGCGCCTGCCCACCTGGCTGAAACACACCAGCGCCCAGGACGCCGAAGACATTCGGCGCCATCTGGCCCTGACCCATGTCATCCCCGATGCCGAACCGGACTGGCTGGCCAACGGCCTGCCCGATCAGCGTGACGCCGTGCGTGCAGCCAGGCGTCGCTATCGGCGGGCCAGCCAGACACTGGCAGGCACCCTCAAGGCCTGCCAGGGGTTGCTGGCATTTGCCGAGCCGCTGCTGCAGGCGCGCCTTGACGCCGAACTTGGCGAAACCCTGAACCTGCACACCACCGACCTAGTGCAGTTTCACGAAGAGGCCGACCTCTGGCAGCTCGCCACACGTACCACCTACCAGAAGCAGAGCCTGCTGCAGGCAGCGCTGCAGAACTTCGGTGACGACGTGACCTTCCTCGGCAAGAGTGCGATCACCCTGCAAGGCCATTTCCACCTCGACCTGACCGACGCCGGCCTTGCCTACCGCTATACCCGCCATCGCCTGTCACCCGCCGTGTTCGCCCGCCTGTGCCGCGAACTGGACCTGGGCGCCCGCTACCAGCAGCACCTGCAGGCAGTCTTCGAAACACCTGCCACGCAAGACAGGGTGCGTCGCGACTCGATCGATGCCAATCGCCAGTTGCTGCGCCTGGAGGTCACCGTGGCGAAAGCGCGCCAGCGCATCGGGCCAACCGCCTGCCGCCGGTTGCTGGCGCTGCTGGACGCGCCCGCCGCAGCAGGCGCCGAGGCCCCGCCAGTGCAGGCGAGCCTGCTGAGCATGAGCGGCGTACCGTTGCACGACATCCTGCTGTTTGCCCTGGCATCTGAGCAGCAGGCAGACAGCCTGCTGCTGTACTTGCCCGGCGACCCGGACGATGCCCTCACCGAGCATGCGTCGATGCCGGCGCTGGAGCGCTACCTCAAAGGGCGCCTCAACCACCCCGGGTTTCGCAGGCTGTTTCAGCGCTACGTACCGCTGCAACAGCAGCAACACCTGTTCGATGTGCTCGGACACAACCTGGCCCGGCAGGTGGTCGACAAGGACGGACCGTGGCACTCGCAGGAGCAGGACAGCCTGTACCTGAGCCTTGCCCCGGTTGCCGGCGAGCTGTTCGGCGTGCTGCAGGACCGCCACCTGCAACGCCTGAAGGATGAAGCACGGGTACTGATGGTGCCCACCGCTGAAGCCGACGAGAAAGCGCGCAAGGCCCGCCTGGAACAATGGGAGACACGCGCGCTGAACGTGCTCAATGCCGCGGCGATGTTCGTTCCCGCGTTGGGCCCGGTCATGCTGGCGGTCACTGCGGTACAGCTGATCAAGGAGGTGTATGAAGGCGTGGAGGACTGGCAGGACGGCGACGTCGAGGGCGCCATGGCGCACCTGCAGTCGGTGGCGATCACTGCCGGCATGCTGGCCGGTTCGGTGCTGGCGCTCAAGGCAGCACCAGCGCTGGTCGATGCGTTGATCGAAGTGCCACTGCCCGATGGCAGTACGCGCCTGTACCTGCCCGACCTGGCACCCTACCGGTTGGACACGTCGCTACCCGCCGAGGTGACAGCCAACGACCAGGGCCAGTACCGGCACGCGGACCGGCACTACATCAGGCTCGGCGCCGACCTGTACGAGCAGCAGTTCGATGCGCACCAGCAGCAATGGCAACTGCGCCACCCCGAGCGTGAAGACGCCTATCGCCCCGCACTGGAGCACAACGGCCAGGGTGCCTGGCGCAGCGTGCATGAACAGCCTCTGAGCTGGTCGCGAGCCACCCTGCTGCGCCGTCTGGGCCCGCTTGCGCAAGGCCTGAGCGATGCAGAACTCGAACAGGCCTGCCAGGTCAGCGGCATCCGCGAAGACGCGCTGCGTCGGTTGTACGCCGCCAATCTGGGCCTGCCACCCTTGCTGGCCGATACGCTGCAACGGCTCAGGATCGTCCGGCAACTGCGCGCCGAAAACGTCACGGGCAGCGTCGGCAAGGCCCTGTTCGAGCAGCGTTACCTGGCCCTGGTGCCCCCGCAGCCGCACATCACGGCCCTGTGCGCACGCTTGCCCGGGTTGAGCCCGGTGCTGGCCCGCAGCCTGCTGGACACAGTCGGCCCGGCCCGGCTGGCACGCTGGGTGCCACCGGCAGCCATCCCCACCAAATTGCTGGAAGAGGCCGCCACGCTGGCCGCCCGTGTTCCCCTGGTACGCGCGACCGAAGGCCTGTACTGGCCAACCCTGGCAACGCCGCAAAGCACGCGCCTGGCGCTGTTGTGCCTGGAGCACGCCCCCGGCTGGGACACCTCGGTGGTGCTGGAAGCACGCACGGGTGGCCCGCGCGGCCCCCTGCTGCAGCGCGTGGGTCGTGCCACCCAGGCGCAGCGCAGGGTTCTGGTGCACGGTGCAGAAGGCTACCAGACCTTCAAGGACGACCTCCCGCTGCACGCGCCCGGCGACGACCTGTTCGCGGCCCTGCATGACAGCATCGCTCCCCGCTATCGCCAGGTGCTGGGCCTGGACACCAGGGCGGCGCTGCAGCAACGCGTGCTGTCGATGCTCGAACGCCCCCGCGGCGAACTTGCCACCTGGCTGTGGTCGGGCGAGGTCCGCGGCTGGGCCAGCGAAGCACGCCTGCTGGGGGGCAGTGATCGCCCCGGCTACCCGCCGGTGTCGGCTGCCAGCTCCTCACAGGAGGCCCGCTACCGCACGCTCTACCCGCATGCCAGCGGCGAAGAGGCGCGTGCCACACTGGCGGCCTGGGAGGCCAGCGAGATTCCGGCACAGGCGCGGCTGCGCACGCTCGAACAAACCCTGCAACGCCTGAAAAGCGCGTTGACCCTGTGGGCCCTGCCCAATACAGCCCGGCAATCGGCGCGGGAGGAAATCATCGCCGCCTGGCAGCGCGTGTCGGTGCGCGAGGTCGCCGACGGCGAAGCCATCATTCAACTGAACCTGGACTTTCTAGACCTGACCGACGGCGACCTGGAAAGCTTCCCTGTGCTGGAGGCCAACTTCGATCACGTGAATGAGCTGTCGCTGGAGCAGAACTCCCTGACCCGGGTGCCTGACGCCTTCCTGCGCCACTTCACCCAGCTGCAGCGCGTCAGCCTGAACGGCTGCGAACTCACCAGCCTGCCCACCGGGCTGGGTGATCGGCTCAGCGTGCTGGACCTGGCCAACAACCGCCTGGTCTGGGACGAGCACCTGCAGCACGCCCTCGAAGGTTACCCGCAGTTGCGCGACCTGAGCCTGGCGAACAACCCGCTGGCCACCCCGCCCGACTTCGCCCGCCTGAACCGGCTGCAGGGCGTGGACCTGTACAACTGCAGCCTGGCGACCTATCCGGCAGGGCTCGATCAGCTGGACGCGCCGAACCTGGTGGACCTGTCCGGCAACCAGCTGCAGGAGCTGCCACCGACCGCCATCCTCTCACCTCCGCTGGCCCGGGCGCTGCGCCTGGAACACAATCCGCTGAGCGATGCTGCCCTGCAGGCGGCCGATGCCTACTACACCACCCACCGTATCGACCTGCTGGTGGCCGAGATCGATTACAACGAACTGCTCGACGACGCCACGCCACAACAGCGGGCCAGCTGGCAACGACTGCAGCAGAGCCTGCCGTCGGGGTTCTTCCGGGACCTGCGTGCCATGTTCGACAGCCCGCCCTACATCGTCGCCCCCCTGACCTACCGGCGCCGCCTGTGGCGCCTGCTGACCTGGATGGACGCCAATGCGCCTCTGCGTGAGCAGATTCTCGCCCGCACAGGCGGCACCCTGCTCGACCTCGAACAGTTGGGCGAGGTGTCACAGGCCCTGGCCATCCCGGACCTGGCAACCCGCTCGCGCACCCTGCTGGCGACCATCGTCAACCACGTGCGTCTCAGAAAGCTCGGCTTCGGCGTGCTGAGCCTTTCTTTCAACATGTCCGAAGACAGCTACGCGACGCTCTACCAGTGGGCGCTCAAACGTATCACCCGCCTGCCGGGCCTGGACCTGGCCCAGGCGGCGCGTGCCGACGAGCCGGTGATCATCGACGCACTGGTCGATGTGATGCCGCTGCCGGGCGAAGCCTGGATAGAACAGCAGCGCAACCTGCTGCTGGCGGTCGACCCGACCACCTCCCACGGCCTGGACGAAGTACTGGCCATGAACCATGAAGAGGAACCGGTCTACCCTGCATGGGAGCACCACTTGCGCGAACGCTTCGCCGCACAGTTCGCCGCCTCGCGGGCAGCGCTGGACGACAGCCTGGAGCAGGCAGCCGAAACGCTGAGCGAAGGTGAACTGCTGGTGGAGGCGCAGCGCTTGCGGCAGGTGTACGAACAACGCCTCGTCGACCTGCGCAGAACCCTGACCGAGGGAGTGGCGCGAGGCACCATCGACTGACAGGCGGGCGCCGGCCCGGAGCGCACCCGGGCCAGGCTGGCTTTTGTGCCGGGGCCGGCGTTATGCTCGGCTGAACCGTTTCATTCACCATGGAAAAGAGGTATTGCGTCATGGATCGTCTGGACTCGCTGTTTCCCGCTGCCACGGATATCCCCGAGGCCTATCGCCTGGGCGACCCGCTCGAGCAGCGCGACTACCTGGTGGATGGGCAGCTGCACCGCTGGGAAGGCCCGCTGGCCACGGTGCGCAGCCCGGTGTGGCTCAAGACCGACGACGGTGAGCAGCAGGTGATACTCGGCAGCGCCCCGCTGCTGGACGCCGATACCGCCCTCACCGCCCTGGACGCCGCCGTGCGTGCCTACGACAAGGGCCGCGGCGTGTGGCCGAACATGCGCGTGGCCGAGCGCATCCAGCATGTCGAGGCGTTCCTGGCCCGCATGCGCGAGCAGCGCGCGGTGGTGGTCAAGTGGCTGATGTGGGAAATCGGCAAGAACCTCAAGGACTCCGAGAAGGAGTTCGACCGCACCTGCGACTACATCGTCGAGACCATCGGCGCCCTCAAGGAACTCGACCGGCGCTCCAGTCGCTTCGAACTGGAGCAGGACACCCTCGGCCAGATCCGTCGCGCGCCCCTGGGCGTGGCGCTGTGCATGGGCCCCTACAACTACCCGCTCAACGAGACCTTCACCACCTTGATCCCGGCGCTGATCATGGGCAACACCGTGGTGTTCAAGCCGGCCAAGTTCGGCGTGCTGCTGATTCGCCCGTTGCTGGAGGCGTTTCGCGACAGCTTCCCGGCCGGGGTGATCAACGTCATCTACGGGCGCGGCCGCGAGACCGTCAGCGCGCTGATGGCCAGCGGCAAGGTCGACGTGTTCGCCTTCATCGGCACCAACAAGGCCGCCAGCGACCTGAAGAAGCTTCACCCGCGCCCGCACCGCCTGCGCGCCGCGCTGGGGCTGGACGCCAAGAACCCGGGCATCGTGCTGCCCGAGGTCGACCTGGACAACGCGGTCAACGAGGCGGTCACCGGCGCCCTCTCGTTCAACGGCCAGCGCTGCACGGCGCTGAAGATCCTGTTCGTGCACGAGCAGGTGGTGGACGCCTTTCTCGACAAGTTCCAGCGCAAGCTGGCCGACCTCAAGCCCGGCATGCCATGGGACCCGGGCGTCAGCCTGACCCCGTTGCCCGAAGCAGGCAAGGTCGACTACCTGGGCGGCCTGGTAACCGATGCAGTAGGCCACGGTGCCAAGGTGATCAACCAGGGCGGCGGCCAGAGCCGCGGTTCGTTCTTCTACCCGGCGCTGCTGTACCCGGTGAACCCACAGATGCGCGTGTACCACGAAGAGCAGTTCGGGCCGGTGATCCCGGTGGTGCCCTACCGCGACCTGCAGACAGTGATCGACTACGTGCTGGATTCGGATTTCGGTCAGCAGTTGAGCATTTTCGGCACCGATTCGGCCACCGTGGGCCGGCTGGTCGACACCTTCGCCAACCAGGTCGGGCGCATCAACCTCAACGCCCAGTGCCAGCGCGGGCCGGACACCTACCCCTTCAACGGGCGCAAGAACTCGGCCGAAGGCACCCTGTCGGTGCATGACGCATTGCGCGTGTTCTCGATCCGCACCCTGGTGGCCACCAAGTTCCAGGAGGCCAACAAACAGCTGATCAGCCAGATCATCCGCAACCGCGAGTCAAGTTTCCTGACGACTGACTACATCTTCTGATTGCGTGGTGGGCAAAACGGTACAAGCATAGGCTTGGATCGCGGCGCACCTATCGCGGGTCAAGCCCGCTCCCACAAAGGCAGTGATGAACACGTGGGAGCGGGCTTGACCCGCGATAGGGCCCGTGTAGGCAACACACTTTTTGCGTACCAATGGAGGAAAAAATGGCCACCCAACCCATCCCCGACGGTCAGCACAGCATCACCCCCTACCTGGGCATCAAGGACGCTGCCAGGGCCATCGACTTCTACAAGGCCGCCTTTGGCGCCACCGAAATGTTCCGCCTCGACGCCCCCGATGGCCGTATCGGCCATGCCGAGCTGAAAATCGGCGATTCCTCGCTGATGCTGGCCGACCCCTGCGACCAGGCCGGCGGGCTCACCAGCAGCCAATCCCTGCAGGGCAGCGCCATCGGCCTGCACCTGTACGTCGAAGATGTCGACGCTACCTTCGCCCAGGCGCTGAAGGCCGGCGCCACCCAGGTCAACGCCGTGCAGAACCAGTTCTACGGCGACCGCAGCGGCACCCTCAAGGACCCTTTCGGCAACCTCTGGTTCGTCGCCACCCACGTCGAAGACGTGTCGGTCGAGGAAATCCGCGCCCGCGCGGCAAAAATGTTCAGCCCGCAATGAACGCCACCTGCACGCGGCGATGGTCGCGTGCAGGGCTTTGAATTAAGGTGGCAGGCACAGGAAAGCTGGCCAGGATCGTCCATGCGAATCATCGAGAAAAACGCCGCGCTGGTGCGCACCCTTACCCCCGCCGAAGAGGAACTGCTGCGCGGGTTCGTGCTGGGCGCCCTGGAGGGCCCGCGGCTGCTGCAGGCCAACCAGTTGCTGATGAAGGTACGCGCCGCCGGGCAGTGGCTGGCCTGCGACTGCCAGCCCAAAAGCATGCCGGTACTCAACGTCAACCTCAACGGCAGCACCGGCACGCTGTTTCTCAAGAACAACCCCGGCACCGCCGAACATGCGCCGGGCTGTGCCTTCACCAAGGACGAACGCGACACCGACGCCAGCCACAACGAGGCCGACACCCCGCCGGCGGCCTGGCTGGCACCGGACGCGCCGTTGCGCCTGATCGGCGATTTCCAGCGTGCCGCTGCCGGCAGTGGCGACGGCAGCGGCAGCGGCGACAGGCGCGAACAGCATCGCCTGCTCTCGCTGCTGCTGACCCTGATCGAAGCCAGCGGCCTGAACGTCTATGCCACCCACCTCAAAAAGGACCTGACTGCCCAGTTCGCCGAACTGCGCAGCGTCGCCACCCGCTACCCGCTGATCGACCGCGTGCCCGCCAGCAACTACCTGGAAACCCGCCTGGACATGAAGCACATGATGATGCTCAAGGCACGTCTGCGCGACGCCACGGTGTTCGGCACACATCGGCGCCATGGCCTGCTGCTGGACTGCGTCAGCCAGATCAAGGCGCGCAAGGTGCTCACCGAACGCAGCGAAGACGGGTTCGACTTCCAGGGCCACCACCTGCTGTGGGGCGGTAGCCGCACCCCCGGCCCGCTGCTGGCGCTGGCCATCTATTCCCCCGCCACCGCCGGCAGCCACTTCTACGAGCTGATCCATGTGGCCAGCGTGCCGGTGCTGTCGCGCGCTCACCTGTTCCCGGTGTACCGCGACGAAGAGCGCGAACCGCTGAAGATGCTCGTCTCGCTGATCGACTGGATGGCCGGCAAGGGTGTGAAGGTGGTGATGCGCCGGCCGGTGATCGGCGGTCGAGTGATGGACGAACTGGTGCTCAGCTCCGACCAGGACCGGGTGCTGTCCGTGTCGCTGACCGAACAGCCGCTGGGCCCGGAGCCCGAAACGGAAAACTTCAGGCGCTTTGCCGATTTCAAAGGCCTGGACACCTTCCGCAAGTACGTGGCGGGCTTCTTCATGCGGGGTCGCGACTAGACCGTCCGTCGCTCACGCCGCACCCTCGGCGCATGACGACGGACCAATGTCAGGTAGCCCACATGAAAGGAGTTCGACCATGACCCGCACCCCGATCACCGCTCTGCTGTTCGCCGCGCTGCTGGGCGCCCAGGCCACCGTGGCCCTGGCCGCAGGTACCGGCCCGACCAACCCTGCCCCCGGCAACGGCGTGCCCAACTCCACCCTCCCTGGGGCCGGGGTGGATGTACCGGCCCCGTCCAACGAGCCGTCGATGCCCAACGGCACCGACCCACGTACCCAGGGCAACGACGACGGCCGCCAGGGCGGCATGAACACCGATGACACCCGTGGGCAGATGCCCGAGGGCACCGGTTCCGAGAGAAATGGCCACGAAGGCTCCGAAAGCAACAACAGCGGCGGTGTCAGCGGCCCGGCCGGCAGTTGACCGCTGCGCCCGCAAGCTGGCTCCTACCGGCGATACACACCCTGTAGGAGCCGGCCTTGCCGGCAAAGGCCCAAGCACTGCAACCGCTTGAGTGCCGCCCCTGCTGCCCCTATCATCCCCAGCCTCTTCCACCTGGGGCTACCCGTGTCTGACCCTCGCCTGAAACGCCTTGGCGCTTGCCTGCTGGCAATCCTTGGCAGCGCCTACCTGGCGCAGAACATCGTGCCGTGGCGCCAATTGATGGCCGATGAACGCACCGGGCCGGCCCAGACACGCCTGCTGCAATTGAGCGATGGCAGCCAGCTTGCGCTCAACCACGCCACCCATGTGGACATCCGCTTCACCGCGCAGCAGCGACGCCTGGTGCTGCACGACGGCGAAGTGCTGGTGCAGGCCAGCAGCGACCCGCGCCCGCTGATCGTCGAAACCCCGAGCGGTGAAGTCCGCGCACAGTCCGGGACGTTCAGTGTCGATCATCTGCACAGGGGCTCCCAGGTCAACGCCTACGCGGCTGACGTACAGGTCCTGCCACGGCTGGGCACCCCCAGCCTGCTGCCCAGCGGCAGCGGGCTATGGCTGCGCCGCGCCGGCAGCAGCTGGCAATGGCCAGCCCGGCCCAGCCGAATCAACACCCGGGCCTGGCCCGCCGGTAGCTAGCAGTCGAAGCGGTCCACCGCGCGGCGCCGCTCGTTGTCGTCGCGCATGTCGTAGTTGGCCGTGGTCTGGATGTTGCTGTGATGCGCCAGCTTCTGCGCTATCGACAGGTCGTGCTCCTCGATCACCCGGGTGATGAACGAACGGCGAAAATCGTGGGGCATGATCTTTACGCCCACCTGGGTTCCGCGTTGGCGGGCGATGTAGTAGATCGCGTGCTTGGTGATGCGCTCGCGGGTGATATGGCTGCCGCGGCGGATGCGGTTGAACAGGAAGGTATCGTCGGCCTGGCCCTCGGGCAGCTGCGAGCGGCGAAACTCCAGCCAGGCATTGAGCTTGTCGAAGGCCCACACCGGGGCGTACTTGATCAGCTGCTTGTTGCCCTTGCCCAGCACCTGCAGGCTGCGCTCGGCAAAGTCGATCTGCTTGAGGTCGAGGTTGACCGACTCGCTCTTGCGCATGCCGGTGCCGTACAGCAAGGCGATCACCGCCGCGTCGCGCAGCCCCTGCGGGCGCGGGTCGGCAGCGCAGGCCTCCATCAGTTCGCGGATCAGCGTGCGCTTGAGGTTGCGCCCCACCGGCAGGCGCGTGCCCTGGGCGGCCTTGACCGTGCGCATGCGCAGCAGCTGGTCCTGGCTGATCAGGCCCAGGCGCCAGGCTTCGTTCATCACCCCGCGAATCGCGTTGACGTACAGCGACGTGGTGTTGGGCGCATAGCCGTCGGCGCGCAACGCCGCCACCAGCGCAGTGACATGCCCCGGTTCGAGCAAGTGCCAGGGCACCTCCTTGATGTCGATGTCCTCGAAGTCCAGACGGTCGGCGGCGTCCTGCAGGATGTACTTCATGGTCAACTGGCTCGACGGGGCCAGTCGGGCGAGGTATTGCAGCAGGGGGTTGTGGAGCGATGCGTGCAGTGAATCAGGCAAACCGTGGGGTTCCTCTAGCGCAGTAGGGCAAATTCAGCCGGGGATGATACCCCTAGTCCACCAGGTAAAGCTTGATGGTTTCCCGGGTCAGCGAGATCACCTCGTGGGTGTAGCCCTCGGCATCGCTGGTGCCGTATTCCAGATACCCGTCCTTGCGCTGGATCACGTAGGCCACGCGTGGCAGCGGCCTGCCGGTTTCGCTGTCGGTGATGGGCAGGCGTGCACTGTAGAGCGGCGCCTCGACCTGCCTGGCGAAGGGTGCCAGCGGCGTGGCGTCGTCCAGCGTCGGCGCGGCCCACACAAAAGGTGGTATGTACGGGCTGTAGTCGTGCTTGTTCACTTCGGCCAGCAGCACCGAAACCGGGATACGCATCACCAGTGAAAAGTACGCGTGATACGGGAACGCGGTGATGTACAGCTTGCACGGGATTGTGGTTCTGTTCTCGAGCAGGCGCTGGATGGTTTCGCGGGTCAGTTCAGTGCTGCTGGAGCGGCTCGGCAGGGTCTTGTCGAAGCTCATCTGCGCCAGGTAGTTGAAACTGCCATCGGGCGCGCGGCTTTCGAACTCGGGCGAGCCGGACAGGTTGTAGGTGATGACGTGCTCGAGGTCGAAGTTCTCGTCGCCGTCCAGCGCGCACACCAGCCGCTCGCTGATCTGGCCATTGCCGGTGTGGCGTTCGAACAGGCTGAGCAGGTCTTCGTCGGCCTGAAAACGCAGGTCGTAGCGATACGGGTTGTCGCTGAACGACACAAAGCGCAGGGGCAACGGGTCGATGCCGTGGTCCTTGACGCAGCCACTGCTCAACAGTGCACCGGCGGCCAGCGTGAAGCCGAGGGCGAAGCGGTGAAACACAGGCATGCGCCCTTCTTCCATGAGTGTGGCGGGCGCGCAGGATGCCCTAGCAGGCACTCTGCGGCAAGTGTCACGGCGCTTTGTGCGATGCCTCGTGAACCGCTGGCGCAGCGTGACCAACTGGTGTATCAAGGCGCCCTCCCGCCCCCATGGATGACACATGCGCCTGCTTCCACTGATCGTACTTGGCCTGCTGGCTGCCCAGCTCAGTGCCTGTTCACTGTTCATCCCGCGCGCCAAGGCCACGGTCGAACCGATTTCCCTGCAAAAGCAGCTCGACAGCAACCACAGTGTGTACACCCTGACCTTCGCGGCAGATGTGGATGTGCTCGACGCCTTCCGGGGCAAGACCAGCCAGTTGGGCACGCGCATCGAATGCTCGATCACCGAGGATGAGAACCTCGCCTATGACCACCGCATGACGTATTCGCTGATCGGTGAGATCGAACGCGATGACCGACCGCCCCGTGATGGCCTGTTCACCTCGAAACTGAGCTTTCAGAAAAAAGACCAGTACCGCGACCTGAGCGACGCAGCGGCCCTCGACATGCTGGCAAGAAAGCCGGTACTGCCATGCACCATGAAGGCGTCCGGCTTCTTTGTGGGCTACTACTATTCGAAGCCGTTCACCTTGCAGGCCAGCGACCTGATCCGACTGATCAAGGGGCCGGTGCCTTCGCAGCGCCTATTTCTCAAACACTACTGAAGAACGTGCGGCGCCCTTGAAAACAGGTGCTTGACCTCAACCTAACTTGAGGTTTTACCCTTGCGCCTCCCTTGAGTGGAGTCGCCCCATGAGCACCAGCCAACCCGCTGTATTTGCATTGTCCAACCCCGAAGGCCTGTACGACCCCAGCGCCAATGCCTATTCACACGTGGCCGAGGTCAGCACCGCCGCCAAGCTGCTGTACATCGCCGGCCAGGGGGGTGAAGACCCTGCCGGTACGCTGTCGCCCGACTTTGCCGAACAGGCGCGCCAGGCGCTGCTCAACCTGCGCACCGCGCTGGAATCCAGAGGTGCGAGCCTGGCCGATGTATTCAAGCTGACCCTGCTGATCGTGGACCATAGCGAAGCCAGGCTGGCGCTGTGGGTGGCGGCTGCCAACGCCGCCTGGGGCCAGCTCAGCAAACCGACCTGCACCCTGATACCCGTGCCGCGCCTGGCACTGGACGGCATGCAGATCGAAGTCGATGCCGTGGCGGCCCTGCCCGCCACGAGCTGATGGCCCCTAGCGCAGCGTGCACTGCGTCTGCACGATCGAGCGGTTGATGCGGTCCAGCTCGCTCTCGGCAACGACCCTGTTGTGGACGTTGAAGGCCATTTCATAGGCCTGGTTGGCAAACGCGGTGCAGTTGGGCCGTTCGAGAATCACCGCATCCATGCGCAACGCGTAGATGACCAGGGCGTCCGCCGACTGACCGGCGCGTTCGCGGTAGGCATAGCGTTGCTGGCGGGCCTGCTCGAAGTTGGCCTGCACTGCCTTTTCATAGTTGGCCTTTTGCGTGCGCTGCACAGTGGCCACCGGCACAGTGAGCAATTGATACACCGCCTGCTCGTAGGTCTTGGGGAAGCGGACTTCGTTGGTTTCGTGCAGCAACGTCTGGTTCATCACGTACAAGGTGGTGGTCGGACAGTAGTCGAAGCGCCCGCAGGCCTTGCTTGCCTTGGCTTGCAGGGCATCTGGCTGAAACCGCTGCGCCGACCAGCCCAAGGCCAGGTTGTACTGCTTGAGCGCCGTGTAATCGGCCTTCAACGCCTTGTTGAACGCCGCGAAGCACGCCGTGGTCTGCGCCGTCTGCGCATCGCCACAGCCTTTCACGCCAGAGATGTCGTCCAGCGAGTCGCCGCTGTAGTCGAGGGTCAGCGCTGGCCGTGCAGGCGTTGTCGACACCGCCACACCCTGGGTCTTGAGTGCACTGTAGCGGGCCGTCATTGCTTGCAACCTGGCACCGTCGGCTTTCTGCACGGCGGCGATTTCCAGCAGTTGCTTGACCGCGTCGAGGTCCTGGGGCTTGAGGTCCTTGTTGCCGGTCAGTGCCTCCAGCAGGTCCAGCGTGGCATTGGCATCACCGGCTTCGGAGTCCATGCGCAGCGCGCTCAAGGTCGACGCATAGCGGCTCTGTTGCACGAACTCGCCAAGGTTCATTTCTTCAAGGCTTGCGTACTTGAGCGGCTGTGCAATCTGCTGGCTCATGTCCTGGGCACACGCCAGCGAGGCGTACAGCAGGGTGATGGCAAGGGTAAGGCTGGTCTTCATGGACGTCCTGACAAGGCAACGCCACCGCAATGGTCGCGGTGGCCCACACCTGCATCGGCACGGCTGGCGCTTCCTTTAACTCAGTACACGGCCCCCACCGGGTACACGAATGCATTCACGTCATAGAAGGGCGTGCGCTGGTAAAACCAGTGCAGGCGCGCACTCGGGCTGTCGGCGAACGCCTTGTCGTCCTTGAGGCGGGCCTCGAACTCGGCCTTGAGTGCCGGGCTCTCGGCCAGCATCTTGCGCGCCATCGGCTCCATCACGTATTCCTCTGGCTCCTCCGCCGCCACCAGGGTCGCGTTGAAGAAACCCCAGGCCCAGAACGAGTCGGGGCTTTGCGGGTGCAACAGGTTGATCGCCAGCACGCCCAGCGGCTGGTCGACGTCGATCAGCACCGAACCCGCCGCAAAGGTCTGCATACGCTCCAGCGGGTTGGCCACGCCACTGACCAGCAGATGCCCTTCATAGCCCGGAATCTCGTTGGCTGCCGCACGGTCCGGCTCGAAGCCACCGGCCACCTTCACCTCATCCATGCGGTACAGCGTCACCGCCATCGCCGTGGGCTGCTCGAGGGTGCGCATGCGGATGCCATGCGCCTTGAGCCGCGCGATCACCTCGGCCCACTGCGCCGGCACCACGTACTGGCGTGGGCGCTTGACCACCAGGTCGGGCTCGGTGTTGCCAGTGACCGGCACCGTCAGCGGCTTGGGCACGTTGCTCCACACGATCGTCCTGACACCGGTGATCGGCGACTGTTCGTAGCGGTAGTCGCCCACCTTGAAATCCACCTGCTCCTCCTTGCCTGGCTTCCAGGTCAGCACCACCTCGCGCTGGGCCGCGAGCCGGGCACGGTCACTGGCAATGGCCTGCTGCAGCGAAGCGGCCTGCTCGCCGATCACCTGGAACATCGTCTTGAGCATCACGTAGTTGCCCAGCACCTGGGTCTGGTACGGGTGCAGTGCATGCTGCTCGATCAGAATCGACGGCACGTTGCGGATATCGCCGTACTGGTTGGAGAAGCGCGCCAGGTCGGTGCGGTACGGGTAGTAGCCCTGGGTCGGGTCCTGGTTGTCGTTCATGCTGATGCACTCGTGCACCACATGCCCCTCGCCCTCCAGCGCCTGGTACACCGGCGCACGCATCACCGTGTCCATCCACGCGCTGCTGGCCGGCGACCAGCCATTGCCGTTATGGCAGTACGAGCTGTCGTAGGGGTACATCGCGCCATCGGTGGAGTGGGTGTCGGCGAAGAAGCTCAGCTCGTAGGTGTTGAACACCCAGGCCACGTTGCGGATCTCGGCGCTGTCGAGCTTGGTGAAATCGCGGTTCAGGTTGAGGTTGCGCCCGTTCACGCGCCAGCCACTCTGGCGGGGGCCGTTCTGGTTGATTCGGCCATAGGCGCTGCGGCGGATATCGCCGTCCACGTTGACACTGGGGATGAACAGGATGTTGACCTTCTGCAGCAGGCCGGCCAGCGGCTTGCTGCCGGTGGTCATGTCGCGCAGCAGCATGAACATCGCGTCCTTGCCGTTGGACTCGCCGGGGTGGATACCGGCCTCGATAAAGAGCGTCGGCTTGCCCGAACGCTTGAGCGCGGCGGGTGACTTGTCGGCCTCCAGCGAGGCCACCACCAGCAGCATCGGGTGGCCCTCGGCGCTTTTCTCCGGCAGCTCGCTGAGCACGATGGCGCCATTGGCGGCGGATGCCAGTTGCTGAAGGTAATCGCGGGTTTGCGCGTAGGTGCTGGTGTCGGCAAAGCCGGTGGCTTCGGCCACGGTGGTCAGGGGATTGCCGGCGGGCGCGATATAGCGGGTACTGGTGAGGGTCTGCTCGAACATTGCCGGCAGAATGCGTTGCTTGGCGGCCTCGGGGTAGCCGCTGTCATCGATATAGGCCGGGGCGCCGGGCAAGGCCGCAAGGGCGGGCAGACTGCCGAGCAGCAGCAAGGTGGCCAGCAGTGGCTGCGGGTGCAGGTCGTTCATGATGGGTCCTTATCATGCGTAAGCAGGCAACCTTAGCTGATAAGGGGCAATGTCACCGCGATGGGATGCCGGCGAAGCGCCGCGCGAGCGGCGCTCGGTGCCAGGAGCGCCGTTGCGCCACGCCCTTCTACCGCGCCGCCAACCCCATCTGCCAGAAATCCGCCTCCAGCCGCGACGCCTGGGCAAAGATCGCCACCAGCTCGGTGAAGCGCTGCTCGGTCATGCTGCGCGCCGCCAGTTCGTCCAGGTGCAGGCGCGCTGCAGCAGCCACGCCCTGATACCCCTCCCCGGCATACTCGCCAATCCACTCGCGGTACGGATGATCACCCAGCGCCGCCACCCCGTCGGGGCTCAGCGCCCGGCCGATCTCGGCGTAGCCGATCACACAGGGCGACAGCGCCACATGCAGGTCCAGCAAGTCGCCCGCCGCGCCGCAATCGAGCACGAAGCGCGTATAGGCCACGGTGGCCTGGTGCTCCGGCGCGGCCTCGATGTCAGCCTTGGACAAGCCCCAGCGCGCGCACAGGCGTACATGCAGGTCGGTCTCGTCCAGAATCGCGGCAAGCCCCGCCTGGGCGGCACGAATGTCCGAAGGCCGGCGGCTCTTGTACGCGGCCAGCGCCCAGGCCCGCGCGAACTGGATCAGGAACAGGTAATCCTGCACCAGGTAGGTACGAAAGGCCGTTTCGGGCAAGCTGCCCTGGCCCATCTGGCGCACGAAGCTGTGGTCCACGTAACTGGCCCACTCGGTCGGTGCAGCAGCTTTCAAACGGTCGAAAATATCCATCCTTCACTCCCCCTGTGGGTACACGGCATCGAAAAACTCAAGCTCCAGCGCCACGGCACGCAAGAAGAAATCGGTGCTCAGCGCCTCTTCCTGGGGGCCCACACGGTCGAGTTCGGCGCCCAGGAACGCAACGAAGTCGGCGAAGGCCGGGTTGTCGTGCAAGGTGATCCACTCGGCGTGCACGAAGTTTTCCGGCAGCGGCCTGGGCGCCTTGAGCGCCCAGTCCAGGTACAGGCCCTCGGCCACGTTGAGCACCGCCAGCACTGCCGCATAGGATCGGGTGGCCGCCGCCTGGCGCATGATCGCCTTGAAGCCGGCCGTGGGCTGTGTGTCGGCCGGCGCGGTGCGTTGCGCCTCGCTCACGCCCAGTGCCTCAAAGGCGCGCAGGAAATAGGTGTTTTCATCGCTGGCGATCATGCCGGCGAAACGCGCCAGGCGCAGGCGCGCATCGAAGGTGTCGGCGGTGGCAATGGCCGCGCCGAGCAGGGTCAGGAAGCTGTCGATGAAGCGATGGTCCTGCACCAGGTAACGCACCATCACCGGGTCCGGCAGGCTGCCGTCGCACAGCTGGGTGACGAAACGGTGGCCGACGGCGGCCGACCAGGTGGGTTCGCTTTGTTTGCGCAGGTGTTCGGTGAAACGTGGGGCAGTCATGGAGCGGCCTCGCAGTGAGACCGGCAAAGAAGGCAGGCGCTAGATCCCATCCCTTCGCCGGCATGATCCGGATCAGGTTCGAAGGGTCACCGCGCTGCAGATGCCAGCGGTTTCTCAGCCCGTTGCCGGGGCTCCCCTTGGTGCGCACACTGTATACAACCGTGGGCTTGAAGTGTCCAGCCTGGCCGCTTCGCCGGCAAGGCCGGCTCCTACAGTCAGCGCAGGGCCCGTAGGAGCCGGCGTTGCCGGCGAAGCCTTCAACCCAGACGCGGCCTGAGCATCCCCCGCTCGACAATGAACCCGATCACCGCCTGCAAACCCTGCCCCGTCTTCAGGTTGCTGAACGTCCACGGCCGCTCGGGCCGCATGCGCCGGGTGTCCTTTTCCATCACCTCCAGCGACGCACCCACATAGGGCGCCAGGTCGATCTTGTTGATCACCAGAAAATCCGACTTGGTGATCCCCGGCCCGCCCTTGCGCGGGATCTTCTCGCCTTCGGCCACGTCGATCACGTAGATCGTCAGGTCGGCCAGCTCCGGGCTGAAGGTGGCACTCAGGTTGTCACCGCCACTCTCGACGAAGATCACTTCCAGGTTGCCGAACTTGCGCGCCAGATCCTCCACCGCCGCCAGGTTCATCGAGGCATCTTCACGGATCGCGGTATGCGGGCAGCCGCCGGTCTCCACGCCGACGATACGCTCGGGTTCGAGCGCGCCGGCTTCGGTAAGGATGCGCTGGTCTTCCTTGGTGTAGATGTCGTTGGTGACCACGGCGATCTGGTAGTCATCGCGCATGGCCTTGCACAGCGCTTCGAGCAGCGCGGTCTTGCCGGAGCCGACCGGGCCGCCGACACCGACGCGCAGGGGTTGCTGGTAGCTTTGCATGGCAGTTTCCTCAGGATCGGAACAATCGGGTGTATTGGGTTTCATGGCGGGCAGAGGCAATCGCCAGCAACGGCAGGCCGCCGCCCAGGTGTTCATCAGGTACGTCCAGCGCCCACTCCAGTACCGCAGGCAGCTCCTCGCACAACTCGCGCAGCAGGGTCTGGGCTGCCTGCTGACCGAACGGCACCAGCTTGACCCCGGCCATCACCGCCCCTTCCAGCCAGGCAAAACCATGCCCCAGGGCCAGCTCACGCAGCGGGATCTGCCAGTGCACGGCCAGCCAGGCCATGCCGCCCAGCTGGCTCAGTTCGACGCTGCTGCGCCAGGCCGGCGCCTGACACAGCTGCCAGCCATCGAGCAGGCGCGCCAGGGCCTTGCCACGCTGGCGTTCCTCCAGGCGCAGCTCGGCGGTTTCGCGGTTGGCCAGCAAAAAGCTGCTCCAGTGGGCGAACGCATCGGCATCTTGCGCGCGGCACGAGCTGTACAGCCGTTGCAGCAGCGGCCAGTCGAGGTGGCCGAGGGTGTCGTGCAACTGCTCGCGCTGCCAGGCGCCAAAGCCGTCGGCCCCGGTCACCCAGCCCGCCTCCACCGCCCACTCCAACCCCTGGGAATAGGTGAAGCCCCCCACCGGCAGGTTGGCGCTGACCAGTTGCAGCAGGCGCAGCAACTGCAGGTTGGCGCTCATCAGCCGGCCAGCACCAGGGCGGCACCGGCCAGCAGGCCGCCGCCACAGGCCTTCTGCAGCCCGGGGTGACGGCGCAACAGGCGTCCGGCGCCATAGCCTGCCAGCAGCAACAGGCCGCTGACCGCGACAAAGCCTGCGCTGAACACCCAGAACGCGCCCGGGCTGGCTTCGACGCCGTGGGCCCAGCCGTGAAACAGCGCGAACACCGGCATGACCAGCGCCAGCAGCACCTGGCGGCTGGGCAGCAGCAGCGCCGCGGCGGCCACCAGCAGCGAGCCGATGATCATGCTCTCCATGCCGATCACGCCCCCGAACAGATGGCCCATCAGCGCGCCGCCGAACATCGCCGCCAGCGTGGCCAGCGGCAGCGCCAGGGTGCGCCCGGTCAGGGCGGCCAGCACCCCGGTGCCCAGCAGCATCAGCAGGTGGTCAAGCCCGGTGAGCGGGTGCAGCAACCCGTCCTGCAGGGGGTTGCTGTCGTGGCCGGGGTGGGCGAACGCAGGGACGGCGATCAGCAGCAAGGCAAACGCGAGGGTCTTTTTCATCGTGCAACTCCATGTCGAAATCAGTGGGCGTGGCCAGGCACGCGAACAAAGGGGTGATCGTTGTGGCTGTGGCTGTGCGGCGCGCTCTGGTAGGCGCCGGCCTCGGGCTCGAACGGCGCCTGTTCCACCGCCACCTCAAGGCCGAAGCCACGCACCATGTCGTCCAGCACATGGTCGTGCTGGTACCGCACGAAATCGCGCTCGATCTGCAACGGCACATGCCGATTGCCCAGGTGATAGGCGGCGCGGGCCAGCGCCAGCGGGTCGGCGCAGCGCACCGTCGAAACCTGCTCCGGCGCCGCCAGCACGCGAATCACCTCACGCCCCTGGGCGTCGGCCAGCAGCTCGCCGCCGCGAATCAGCTGGCCGCGTTCGAGCATCAGCCCGGCCTCGCGCCCGTCATCCAGGGTGATGCGCACGCGGCTCTTGATGCGCGTATCCAGGCTCAGGGTGGCAGTGGCGCCGATGTGTGCGGCCTGGTTCAGGCGTTGCGTCAACAGGATCATGCTCGCTCCTCAAAACAGAAAATAACGCTGCGCCATCGGCAGCACGCTGGCCGGTTCGCACACCAGCAGCTCGCCGTCGGCGCGTACCTCATAGGTTTGTGAATCCACTTCGATGGTGGGCATCAGCCCGTTGTGCAGCATGTCGGCCTTGCGCACCGTGCGACAGCCCCGGGCCACGCCGATCAGGCTGCGCAGGCGCAGTTCATGGTGAACGCCACGCTCCACCGCGGCCTGGGACAGGAACGTCATGCGCGTGGCGTTGCGCGCCTGGCCCAGGGCGCCGAACATCGGCCGGTAGTGCACCGGCTGCGGCGTGGGGATCGAGCCGTTGATGTCGCCCATCGGCGCCATCACGATCATCCCGCCCTTGAGCACCAGTGCGGGCTTGACCCCGAAGAACGCCGGCGACCACAGCACCAGGTCGGCCAGCTTGCCGGCCTCCAGCGAACCGACTTCATGGGCGATGCCATGGGTCAGCGCCGGGTTGATGGTGTACTTGGCGATGTAGCGCTTGACCCGGAAGTTGTCGCTGCGCGCGGTGTCAGGCGCCAGCGGGCCGCGGCGCAGTTTCATCTGGTGCGCCACCTGCCAGGTGCGCAGCACCACCTCGCCCACCCGGCCCATGGCCTGGGAGTCGGACGAGGTCATCGAGAACGCGCCGATGTCGTGCAGGATGTCTTCGGCGGCAATCGTCTCGCGGCGGATGCGCGACTCGGCGAAGGCCACGTCCTCGGGGATGCTGGTGTCCAGGTGGTGGCACACCATCAGCATGTCCAGGTGCTCGTCCGCGGTGTTGACGGTGTACGGCAGGGTCGGGTTGGTGGAGGACGGCAGCACGTTGGCGTAGCCCGCCGCACGGATGATGTCCGGCGCATGCCCGCCGCCCGCACCCTCGGTATGGAAGGTGTGGATGGTGCGGTCGCCGATGGCGGCCAGGGTGTCTTCGATGCAGCCGCTTTCGTTGAGGGTGTCACTGTGCAGCGCCACCTGCACGTCCATCGCCTCGGCCACGCCCAGGCAACAGTCGATGGCCGCCGGGGTCGAGCCCCAGTCTTCGTGCAGCTTGAGCCCCACCGCCCCGGCCTCGATCTGCTCGCGCAGGGCCTGGGGCTGCGAGGCATTGCCCTTGCCCAGCAGGCCGATGTTGATCGGCAGTTCGTCGGCGGCCTGGAGCATGCGCGCCAGGTACCAGGTGCCCGAGGTGCAGGTGGTGGCGTTGGTGCCGGTGGCCGGCCCGGTGCCGCCGCCGATGAAGGTGGTGATGCCCGACACCAGCGCCTCGTCGACCTGCTGCGGGCAGATGAAGTGAATGTGCGAGTCGATGCCGCCGGCGGTGACGATCTTGCCCTCGGCGGCGATCACCTCGGTGCCCGGCCCCACCGCCAGGGTCACGCCGGGCTGCACGTCGGGGTTGCCGGCCTTGCCGATGCCGAAGATGCGCCCGTTCTTCACGCCGATATCGGCCTTGACGATGCCCCAGTGGTCGATGATCAGGGCGTTGGTCAGCACCAGGTCCATGGCCTCGGCGGCCAGCATCTGGCCCTGGCCCATGCCGTCGCGGATCACCTTGCCGCCGCCGAACTTGACCTCTTCACCGTAGACTGTGAAGTCCTGCTCGACCTCCACCCACAGCTCGGTGTCGGCCAGGCGCACGCGGTCGCCCACGGTGGGGCCGAACATGTCGGCATAGGCACGCCGGGAAATACGGCTCATGCCACGGCCTCCAGCTTGCCCATCACCCGGCCCTGGAAGCCATACACCTCGCGCTTGCCGGCATAGGCCACCAGGTTGACGGTGCGCGCCTGGCCGGGTTCGAAGCGCACGGCAGTGCCGGCGGCGATGTCCAGGCGAAAGCCGCGGGTGGCCTCGCGCTCGAACACCAGAAAGGCGTTGACCTCGTAGAAGTGATAGTGCGAGCCGACCTGGATCGGCCGGTCGCCATGGTTGGCCACGCTGACGCTGATCGTGGCGCGACCGGCGTTGAGTTCGATGTCGCCGTCGGCGACCTGGATTTCTCCGGGAATCATGGGCTGCTCCTGGGCAGGTCAGACGATAGGGTCGTGGACGGTGACCAGCTTGGTCCCGTCGGGAAAGGTCGCTTCCACCTGCACGTCGTGGATCATCTCGCTGACACCTTCCATCACCTGGTCACGCCCGAGCACTTCGCGGCCCAGGCTCATCAGCTCGGCCACCGTGCGCCCGTCGCGGGCACCTTCCATCACGCTGGCACTGATCAGCGCCACCGCCTCGGGGTAGTTGAGCTTCAGCCCACGGGCCAGGCGGCGCTCGGCGAGCAACGCGGCGGTGAACAGCAGCAGTTTGTCTTTCTCTCTCGGGGTCAGCTCCATGGTGCGGTCTCTCAAGTGGCCCAGATGCGCGGCGGGCATGGCGGCAAGCCGACGACGGTCGGTCGCAGGGCGCGCCACAGCCGCTGCAGGGTGGATTGCAGGCGTTGGTTGTCGTGGTCGAGCAGGCGCACCACCAGCAGCTGGCCAAGCAGCGTGGCGCCGGCGGGCACCGGCAGCGGGTGGATCAGTTCGCGTACCTGTTCAAGCAGTTGCTCGTTGGCCGGGGCGGCGCAGAAGGTGGCCAGCAGCGGGTGGCCGCCCAGCTTGTGCAGGTGCCCACCCTGCAGGCGCAGGCGCTCGTGCAGGCCGGGGTCGTCGAGCATGTCCACCTGCAGCCGGCTGTCCACGGCGCCATGGCTGAAGGCCTCGCCCATTACCGGGCGGCCCAGGCACAGGGTTTCCCAGGCCAGCAGGCGCGCGCCGGGGGCCAGGCTGAAATGGCTGTGCAGCGATACCCGCGCGCCGGGGAAGCAGATGCTGTCCTGGGGCAGCCACTCCAGGGCGCTGCCCTCGGCCAGGTGAAAGCGCTGGCGCAGCACCGAGGTGGGCCCGGCGCTGCGGTAGAACTTGGTGGCGCCGGGCATGGTCAGCAGCGCATGGCTGCCCGGCTCCAGGTGCAGGTTCAGGGCCAGGCGATCACCCCCCACCACCCCGCCCGGGGGGTGCAGCACATACACATGGCAAGGGGCGCCTTCGGGGTAGAACGGGCGTTGCACCAGAAGTGGGCCGAAATGCTGGCGTGCACCAATTCGGGTCCGCCCCTGACCTGCGACGAAGCGCAGGTTCAGTTCGGCGTTCCAGCCGGCCGGATCAACCGGCGCGGGGATAAATCGTTGAGCTAGCGTCATGCACGGCGGCCCTGGGCAATGGAGTGGCGACACGGCAAGGCCGGTGTCTGACCAATCGATCAGCTATCGATGCCTGGGGCAATGCAGGTTGCGAGCCAATGTTGTGCATTGGCGTGGTCACGGCGTAGGAAACGCCCTGCGATGGTTACTGCTGGCCAAACAGGTCATGGGCGTCGAGCAGCCGGTAGGCGATCTCGGGACGTTTTTCGAGGGCGCGGCGGATGGCCGCCGGTATGCTCTGGCGGGTCTTGCGGCACAACCCTGGCGGGCCCTCGACCTCGATACGGATACCGCGCATGGTGCGCACTTCATTGGGGCCGGGGGCGATGTGCACCTGGATGCCAAGCTGATCGAACAGGCGGCGCTGCAGGTGTTCGAGGTCGGGCAGGCTCTGCAGGTTTTCCAGGCGTTGGAGCAGGCGGTTTTCTTCCTGGCGGGTCAGGCGCAGAATGCGCAGGTCGGCGCCCGGCGTTTCGAGCAGGCGTTCGCGCTCGCAGATGCAGGCACCGGGTGGGCAGGGTTGGCGCAGCGGTATGATGGGCTCCATGAGGCCCAAGCATAGTCACCGGCCCCTGCGCCGGCAACGCCGGCTCCTGCCCGGTTTGCGTCGCCTGCAGGCGCCGGCGTTGCCGGCGAAGGCGTCACTGGAGATCCTTGCATGAAACAACCCGAACTCGACCTGTTCGGCCCACCCGCCCTCGGCGCCCCCGAATGGATCGGCAAGCAGACGCTGCTGCTGCCAGGCTTTGCCCTGGACCTCGTCGAGCCCCTGCTGCCGGCCCTGCGCACGGTGCTGCGCGCCGCACCGTTTCGCAACCAGCTCACCCCCGGCGGGCGCACCATCGAAGTGGCGGTCACCAATTGCGGGCCGCTGGGCTGGGTCAGCGACCGCCTGGGCTACCGCTACAGCCCCTTCGACCCGCTCACCGGCAAGCCCTGGCCTGCCCTGCCCACGCTGCTCGCCGAGCTGGCCGCTGCCGCCGCAGAGGCCGCCGGCTTCGCCCATTTCAGGCCCGACGCCTGCCTGATCAACCACTACCAGCCCGGCAACCGCCTGACCCTGCACCAGGACCGCAACGAACGCGACTTCAGCCAGCCCATCGTGTCGATCTCGCTGGGCCTGCCGGCGGTGTTCCTGTTCGGCGGGCACACCCGCAGCGAGCCCACCCGCAAGGTCGGCCTGCAGCACGGCGACGTGATGGTCTGGGGCGGCGAGGATCGCCTGCGCTTTCACGGGGTCAACCCGCTCAAGGACGGCGAGCACCCACTGCTGGGCGCCCGCCGCATCAACCTGACCCTGCGCAAGGCCGGTCAACCCGATTGAACTCCCGCCGGTCTGCGCCCCTCCCACTTCATAGGGTTTGTATGAACGATGGAGCACGGCAATGGCCAAGCCACTGCAGGAATACCAGCGCAAGCGCAACTTCGACGCCACCCCGGAGCCGGCCGGCAAGGCCCGCCGCGGTGCGCGCGCGCAGGCATTGCAGTTCTGCATCCAGAAGCACGACGCCAGCCACCTGCATTACGACTTTCGCCTTGAGCTGAACGGCACCCTCAAGAGCTGGGCCATCCCCAAGGGCCCGTCACTGGACCCGAAGGTCAAGCGCCTGGCCGTCCACGTCGAAGACCACCCGCTGGACTACGCCAGCTTCGAGGGCAGCATCCCCGCAGGCCATTACGGTGCGGGCGAAGTGATCGTGTGGGACCGCGGCGTGTGGCTGCCCGAGGGCGACCCGGCCCAGGGCTATGCCAGCGGCAAGCTGCGCTTTCGCCTGCAGGGCGAAAAGCTGAACGGCACCTGGCATCTGTTTCGCACCCGCCTTGGCGGCAAGAAGGAACAGTGGATGCTGGTCAAGTCCGACGACGAGGCTGCCCGCGCCGAGGCCGACTACGACGTGCTGCAGGCCCAGCCCGACAGCGTGCTCAGCGAGCGCAGCCTGATCCCGCGCACCAAGGGCAAAGACAAGGACAAAGACAAGCCCAAGGCCGCACCCCCGCCTCGCCGCCCAGCCAGGGCCGGCACACTGAGTGCGGCCAGGAAGGCCACCCTGCCCGCCGCCCTCACGCCGCAACTGGCCACCCTGGTGGAAACCCCGCCACAAGGCGACTGGCGCTACGAGGTCAAGTTCGACGGCTACCGCATCCTGGCGCGCATCGACGGCGACGACGTGCGCCTGTTCACCCGCAACGGCCACGACTGGATCGCGCGCATGCCGCTGCAGGCCAAGGCCCTGGCCAGCCTGGGGCTGAGCTCGGCCTGGCTGGATGGCGAAGTGGTGGTGGCCAACGCCGAGGGTATCGCCGACTTCCAGGCCCTGCAGAACGCCTTCGACAGCGACACCGATGCCAACATCGTCTACTACCTGTTCGACCTGCCCTACCTCAATGGCATGGACCTGCGCCAATGCCCGTTGCAGGAGCGGCGCGCCGCCCTGGCGGCCGTGCTTGAACCGGCCGACGAACAACGCCTGCGTTTGAGTGCCGACTTCGACGAAGCCCCCGAGTCCCTGCTGGCCAGCGCCTGCCAGATGCAGATGGAGGGCCTGATCGGCAAACGTGCCGACAGCCTCTATGTATCGCGGCGCAGTCACGACTGGATCAAGCTCAAGTGCAAGCAGCGCCAGGAATTCGTGATCGTCGGCTTCACCGAACCCAAGGGCAGCCGCGCCGCGTTCGGCGCCCTGCTGCTGGGGGTGCACGACGCCGACAGCGGCCAGCTGCGCTACGCCGGCAAGGTCGGCACCGGCTTCAATACCGCCACCCTGCAGAGCCTGCTCCAGCGCCTCACCCCGCTCGAGGTGAAAAAGCCCGCGGTCGCCAACCCACCCACCGGCGCCGAAGCCCGCGGCGTGCACTGGCTCAGGCCACAGCTGCTGGCCGAGGTGGCCTACGCCCAGATGACCCGCGAAGGGGTGGTACGCCATTCGGTGTTCCATGGCCTGCGCGAAGACAAGCCGGCCCGCGCCATCGGCCTGGAGAAACCCGTGAAAGCGCCTACCCGCAAAGCCTCCGACAACACCCTGCGCATCACCCACCCCGACCGGGTGATCGATGCCAGCAGCGGCACCGACAAACGCCAGGTGGCCGAGTACTACGCCCAGGTCGCCGAATGGATCCTGCCGCACCTCAAGCGTCGCCCCGTGGCGCTGGTGCGCGCACCGGAGGGCCTGAGCGGCGAGCTGTTCTTCCAGAAGAACGCCGCCCAGCTGAACATCCCGGGCCTGGAGAGTCACGACAAGGCCGAGGCCGGCCAGGCAGTGATGATCATCGACCGCGCCGACACCCTGCTGGGCGCGGTACAGATGAACACCCTGGAACTGCACACCTGGAACGCCACCGCCAGGGACTTCGACAAACCCGACCGTTTCGTGCTCGACCTCGACCCCGACCCGGCATTGCCCTGGAAGGCCATGGTCGAAGCGACCCAGCTGACCCTGGCGCTGCTCGACGAACTGGGCCTGCAGGCGTTTCTGAAAACCAGTGGCGGCAAGGGCATGCACGTGGTGGTGCCGCTGACCCGGCGTGCCGGCTGGGACGAAGTCAAGGCGTTCAGCCATGCCATCGTCACCCACATGGCCGGGTTGTTCCCCGACCGGCTGTCCGCCGTTTCGGGGCCGAAGAACCGCGTGGGGCGCATCTTCATCGACTACCTGCGCAACGCCCGTGGCGCCACTACCGTGTGCGCCTATTCGCTGCGCGCCCGCGAAGGGCTGCCGGTGTCGGTACCGATCCGCCGCGAAGAGCTCACCGAACTCAAGGGCGCCAACCAGTGGAACCTGCACAACCTGGGCGAGCGCCTGGCCAATGGCGACGACCCCTGGGCCGACTACGACAAGACCCGCCAGTCGCTCACCGTGGCGCTGCGCAAGCGCATGGGCGTGGCATGAAGGGCCTGGACTGGATCGACCTGCTGCAGTGGCCGGCCATGCTGCTCACCCTGGTGGCAGCCTGGTGGATCGGCTCGCGTCAGCCGCGTCGGCGGCGCATCGGCTTCTGCTGCTTCATGGCCAGCAACCTGCTGTGGGTGGTGTGGGGCTGGCAGACCGAGGCCTGGGCATTGATCGTGCTGCAGTTCTGCCTGTGCGCCATGAACCTGCGCGGCCTGAAAAAGAATACCTCGACCCACGCTGCGTGCCCCAAGGAGTCCGCCTCATGAGCATTGTTCAAACCTTCGACCTGGGCCGCCTGGACACCCTGCTGCGCCAGTTCGCCGAACGCCCGCAACCGCTGAACCTGGACAGCCAGCTGCTCGAACTGATGCAGGCCCTGCAGGCGGCCGGCCTGGAACGCCTGCCGTTGCCCGGCCAGGGCCAGACGCTGCAGCGCTGGCAGACCCTGGCGCGGGTGGCCGGCGCCGACCTGGCCCTGGCCAAGCTGTATGAAGGGCATACCGATGCCCTGGCGATACTCGCCGAATGCGCCGGGGCGCACCTGGCCGGCAACGGGATCTGGGGCGTATGGGCGGCCGAGCCGCCCAGCGCACGGGT
Source organism: Pseudomonas sp. VE 267-6A (assembly GCF_024126555.1). NCBI lineage: Bacteria > Pseudomonadati > Pseudomonadota > Gammaproteobacteria > Pseudomonadales > Pseudomonadaceae > Pseudomonas > Pseudomonas sp. VE 267-6A. The sequence continues at coordinate 38,662 of NZ_JAMYBY010000006.1, read as the reverse complement.
GCGCATCGTGGCTCGCGACAACCAGCGGGTGTACCTGCAGGGGCGCAAGGCCTGGTGCTCCGGCGCGCTGCAGATCGACCACGGCCTGCTCACCGCCTGGGACGAAGACGAACAGCCGCAACTGGTGGCGCTGGACCTTGCCGAGACGGGTCTGCACCGGGTGGCAGACGGCTGGCAGGCGGTGGGCATGGGCATTACCGCCAGCGTCGAGCTGGAACTGGAACATACGCCGGCGCACCTGGTGGGTGGCCCTGGCCAGTACCTCAGTCGCCCCGGCTTCTGGCACGGCGGCGCCGGCATCGCCGCCTGCTGGTACGGCGCCGCCGAGGCCCTGGCCGACTACCTGCGCGAACACTGCCGCCAGCCACGCCCCGACCCCCACGCCGACGCCCACCTGGGCGCGGTGGACGCTGCCCTGTGCGGCGCCGCTGCAGCCCTGCGCGAGTGCGCCGCACAGATCGACGCACAGCCCCAGGCCGATGCCCAGTTCGCCGTACGCCGGGTGCGCGCCCAGGTCGAATACGCCGCCACCCTGGTGCTGACCCACGTGGGCCGCGCCCTGGGTGCCACCCCGTTCTGCCGCAACAGCCACTTCGCCCGGCTCAGCGCCGATCTGCCGGTGTTCCTGCGCCAGAGCCACGCCGAGCGCGACCTGGCCGAACTGGGCCGGCAACTGGCCGGGCGTGAAGCCGGCGGGTGGCAGCTATGAGCGTCGACAACCCGATCAAGGCAGCCGGCAGTGGCACGCCATTGTCGCTGTGGCAGGCGTCCAGCGCCCTGGCCCAGGTCGCCACGGTGCAGGCCGATGAGCTGCTGCCCCCCGGTGCGCGCCTGGTGGTGGTGGCGCCCCACCCGGATGACGAGGTGCTCGGTTGCGGTGGCCTGCTGTCGACCTTCTGCGGCCGTGAGCAGGCGTTGCTGCTGGTGTCGGTGACCGATGGCGAAGGCAGCCACCCCGGCTCGCTCGCCTGGCCAGGCGAGCGCCTGCGCGTGCAGCGCCCCCTGGAAAGCCGCGCAGCCCTGGCCGCGCTGGGGCTGGACGTCGACCGGGTGGCCTGGCAGCGCCTGCACCTGGCCGACAGTGGCGTGGCCGCGCACGAAGCGCAGCTGGCCCATGCGCTGGTGCGTTGCCTGCGCCCCGACGACCGGGTGCTGAGCACCTGGCGCCTGGACGGCCACTGCGACCACGAGGCCGTGGGCCGTGCCAGCGCACAGGCGGCGCAGACCGTGGGCGCGCAACTGATCGAGGTGCCGATCTGGGCCTGGCACTGGGCCCGGCCGGACGACCCGCGCCTGCCGTGGCGCCGTGCGCGCAAGCTGGCGCTCAGCCCGCAGCAACTTGCGCGCAAGCGCGCCGCCATCGCCGCGCATGCCAGCCAGCTCCATGCCGATGGCGAGCAGCCACCGGTGTTGAGCCAGACCACCCTGCAACGCCTTCTGCAACCTTTCGAACTGCTGTTTCTATGACGGGTGTTTCCATGAGCGTATCGCCGCAGTATTTCGAACAGCTGTTCGAGCACGATGAAGACCCCTGGGCCTTTCGGACCCGCTGGTACGAGAAGCGCAAGCGCGACCTGACCCTGGCCTGCCTGCCGCGCCAGTACTACACGCGCATCTTCGAGCCCGCCTGCGCCAACGGCGAGCTCAGTGCAGCGCTGGCCGAGCGCACCGAGGCCCTGCTGTGCCAGGACCTCAATGCCACTGCCGTGGAGCTTGCGCGCCGGCGCCTGGCAGCCTGCCCCCAGGCCAGTGTGAGCCAGGGCCACCTGCCCGGCGACTGGCCGGGGGGCGAGTTCGACCTGATCGTGCTCAGCGAGATCGGCTACTACCTCGACCCCGCGCAGTGGCTGCAGGTGATCGAACAGGCCGTGGCCAGCCTGAGCCCTGGCGGTGCGCTGCTGGCCTGCCACTGGCTGCACCCCATCGACGGCTGCCCGCAGGATGGCCGCCAGGTACACGCCCTGCTCGATCAGCGCCTGCCGCTGTACCGCGCCGTGCGCCACGAAGAAGCCGACTTCCTGCTCGAATACTGGTGTTGCCAGCCGTGTGCCATTGACCTGCAGGAGCCTTGCCTATGATCGGCGTGATCGTCCCCGCGCATAACGAAGAACAGTACCTGCCGGCCTGCCTGCGCGCCCTCGGGCAGGCGGCGGCGCAGGCCGAGGCCCTTGGCGAGCGCGTAGAGATCGTGGTGGTGCTCGACCAGTGCAGCGATGCCAGCCAAGCCATTGCCCTGGCGCACGGCGTGCACACCCTGCAGGTCACTGCGCGCAACGTGGGCTACGCCCGGCGTGCCGGCGCCAGCTGGATGCTCGAGCGCGGCGCGCGCTGGCTGGCCTGCACCGACGCCGACAGCTGCGTGCCGGCCGACTGGCTGGTGTGCCAGCTGGACTGCGCCGCCGACGCCGTGTGCGGCACGGTGCACGTGGAGCAATGGCAGGCGCACCAGGATGCGGCGTTGCAGGCGCGTTACCTGGCCCACTACCAGGCCCGCGAGGACCACCGGCACATCCATGGCGCCAACCTGGGCATCTGCGCCAGGGCCTACCAGCGGGTCGGCGGGTTCCGGCCCGTGCCGCTGGACGAAGACGTGCAACTGATCAGCGACCTTGAGCTGAGCGGCGCGCGCATCGTGTGGACGGCACGCAACAGCGTGTCCACCAGCAGCCGTGGCGACTGCCGGGCGCGGGGCGGCTTCGGCGACTTCCTCACCACCCTGGCGGCTACCCCGTGAGCCGTGGCGCGGCGCAGGTGCATATCGGCATCTCGGGCTGGCGCTATGTGCCGTGGCGGGGCGACTTCTACCCCGAGGGCCTGCGCCAGAAGGACGAGCTGCACTTCGCCTCGCGGGCGGTCAACAGCATCGAGATCAACGGCACCTTCTATGCGCTGCAACGTCCCGAGCGTTTCGCCGGCTGGGCGGCCGAAACGCCGCCAGGCTTCGTGTTCAGCGTCAAGGCGCCGCGCTTCATCACCCACGTGAAGCGCCTGCGCGAGATCGACGAACCGCTGGCCAACTTCTATGCTTCCGGCCCCCTGTCGCTGGGCAGCAAGCTGGGGCCGACCTTGTGGCAGTTCCCGCCGAACATGCGTTTTGACGAGGGGTTGTTCGATGCGTTTCTGGCGCGCCTGCCGCACACCGGCAAGCAGGCCAAGGCCCTGGCCGCGCAGTGTGCCGAGCGGATGCAGCGTGCGGGTTACCTGGAGGGCGCCGACCGGCAGGTGGTGCGCCATGCAGTGGAGGTGCGTCACGAGAGCTTTCTGGACCCGGCGTTCGTGGCGTTGCTGCGCAAGTACCGGGTAGCGCTGGTGGTGGCCGACACGGCGAAGAAGTGGCCGCATGTGGAGGACTTGACCAGCGACTTCGTGTACATGCGCCTGCATGGGGATGTGGCGCTGTACAGCAGCGGTTATTCAGAGGCGGCCTTGCGCGGCTGGCAAAAGCGTATCCAGGCGTGGAAACGCGGGGCGCAGCCTGGGGATGCGCGGTTGATCGATGCGGCGAGTGCGGCGCCGAAGGCGGCGCATCGCGATGTGTACTGCTACTTCGACAACGACATCAAGGTGCGCGCGCCCTATGACGCCAGACGGTTGCTGGAGCTGCTGAAGCTGGACAAGGGCCTGGAAGCGACACCGGGTGCTGCGCTGTAGGAGCCAGCCAGGCTGGCGAACCGGACACCGCGAAACACCGGCCAACGCAGCGCGCCCTTCGCCGGCAACGCCGGCGCCTACATGCCGTTCACATACCCCTTGAGAAAGTCGATCCAGGCCCGCACCTTGCGCGGCACGTGGTTGCTGGCCGGGTACAGCGCGTACACGCTCTGCTCGGCAAAGCGATACCCCGGCAATGCATCCAGCAGACGCCCGGTACGCAGGTCGTCCTCGATCAACCAGGCCGGCAGCAGCGCCACGCCCAGCCCCTGCAAGGCGAACGAACGCAGGATCGAGGCATTGTCCGCCACCATCACCGCCCGGCCCGATGGCTCGTACACCGCCGCCTCCCCCCTCTGATCGAGCAACGCCCAACCGGCCTGGCGCTCGAAACGCCCATGCACCAGCCTGGGCAAGGCGTTCACCTGGGCAAGCGTCGCCCCTGGCACGCCCACGCCCGGCGCCATCACCAGGTGCACTGCATAGGTCTCCAGGCACACCCCGCGGTAGCCTGAGTCCTGCGCCTGACCCAACCGGATGGCCACGTCGAAGCGCTCCTGAACCAGGTCCGCATGGCTGGTGTGGGTTTCCAGCCGCACGTTGAGCAACGGGTGCTCGCGCATGAACAGCTGCAAGGCCGGCGCCACCACGCGCAAACCGTACTCCACCGTGGAGGTGACCCGCAGGCTGCCCTGCAACCCGCCATGCTCGGCACGCGCCTGCTCGATGGCCAACCGCGCCTGCTCCAGCACCAGCAGGCACTGACGGTAGAAGCCCTCGCCGGCATCGGTCAACGCCACCCGGCGCGTGGTGCGGATCAGCAGGGTCACGCCCAGCTGCGCCTCCAGCTGCTTGATACCGAAGCTGACCGCGGCGCGGGTCTGGCACAGGCGTGTGGCCGCCGCCGTGAACGACCCCGCCTCCACCACGGCGCAAAACAGCTCGAAACGGTCCAGGCTGACCATGCAAAGGCCCCTTGATTGTCAAAATAATTCGACCAATCTGGCAGTATTGCGGGGCTTATTCAATCATAAGCACCGCCCTACACTGCGCCCATCGTTCTCCAGCGGCGCCCCGTCATGCCTTTTCGCAGCAAAGTCAGCCTGATCTTCCTGATGGGTTTTGCCCTCGACCTGCTCAACCTGTTCGTGCTCAACAGCGCCTACCCCGCCCTGCAGCGCCAGCTCGGCGCCTCGGTCACGCAACTGGGCTGGGTCGGCAACGCCTACATGCTCGGCCTGACCCTGATCATCCCGCTGGGTAACGGGCTGGCGCAGCGCATCGGCGAGCGCGCCACCCTGCTGCTGTCGCTGGCCCTGTTCGGCCTGGGCTGTGCCCTGGCAGGCTCGGCCCGGAGCATCGAGGCACTGATCGGCTGGCGCCTGCTGCAGGGCCTGGGTGGCGGCCTGCTGATCCCGGTGGGCCAGGCGCTGGCCTACCGCGCCTGCCCCGCCAGCGAGCGCGCCGGCCTCACCTCGCGGGTGATGATGGTGGCCCTGCTGGTGCCGGCGCTGTCGCCGGCGCTGGGCGGGCTGATGGCCGACCAGGGCGACTGGCGCTGGGTGTTCTTCGCCCTGCTTGCGCCCACCCTGGCGTGCGCCGCGCTGGTGCTGGCCTGGCTGCCCGGCGGTCGGCCCCAGCCCAGCGCACGGCCGGCCCTGGACCTGCGCCTGTTGCGCCAGCCTCTGCTGCACACCGCCATGCTCATCTACCTGTGCGTACCGGGCGTGTTCATGGGGATCAACCTGGTGGCGGCGCTGTACCTGCAAGGCACGCTGGGCCTGAGCGCCACTGCCACCGGCGGGCTGATGCTGCCGTGGGCCGCCGGTGCGCTGGCGGCGATCGCCCTGAGCCGGTGGCGCTTCAACGCACTGGGCCCACGCCCGCTGCTGCTGGCCGGCATGGGCATTCAAAGCCTGGCGGTGCTGGCGTTGGCCAGCCCCTGGCTGGTCGCCCACCCCGGTTGGCTGGTGCTGCTGTATGCGTTGCTGGGCCTGGGCAGCAGCCTGTGCAGCAGCACCGCGCAGACGGCGGCGTTCGTGGCGATCCCCGAGGCGGCCATGGGCGCGGCCAGTGCGCTGTGGAGCCTGAACCGGCAGTTGAGTTTCTTTTTCGGGGTGGCGTTGCTCGGCGCAGTGCTCGACTGGCGATTGCCGGGGCCTACAGCCTACGCGCAAGCGCTGGCGCTGGGCGCCGCGCTGACCTTGCTGCCCTTGCCCTGGGTGCTGCGCCTGCCGGGCGCCGGGGCCGTGTTTGTTCAACCTGTGGAGTGAATGCAATGCCAGAGCGTAATGCGGGGTTTGAAGAGGTGCTGGAGGCGCATGTGCAGATCCGCCAGTGGCTGGCCGGCGAGGCACGGCCGCCGTTGCTGGAGCGCTTTGCCGAGGGGTTCTCGATGTTCACGCTCAAGGGCACGGTGCTCGACAAGGCGCAGCTGGAGGGTTTTTTTGCCCAGGCCTATGGCTCGCGGCCTGGCCTGCGCATCGAGATCGATGAGATGCACGACGTGGCGCCGGGGGTGGTGACCTATCGCGAGCATCAGCAGGATGACAGCGGCCAGACCACGCTGCGCTGGTCGACGGTGGTGTTCGATGGGCAGGGCAAGTGGCTGCATTTGCAGGAGACCGCGGTAACGCCGCAGCCTGTGTAGGAGCCAGCCTTGCTGGCGAAGCGAATACCGCAAAAGCCCGACAGACCGCGGTGTGGCCTTCGCCGGCAACGCCGGCTCCTACCGCGAAGGCGCTGCCTTCCTGGCCGGCGCCTTCTTGCCCCCACCCAGGCTGCGCTTGAGCAGCTCGGTGAGGTCGATGATGTCCGCACCCTTGCCCGCTGCCTGGTCTTCGGGTGCCTCCACGGTGGCGATCTTGCCCTGGCTGGCCTTCTCCTCCACCAGCGCCATGATGGTGTCCTTGAAGTCGTTGTGGTACTCCTGCGGCGTCCAGTGCCCGGCCATGTCCTCCACCAGACGCTTGGCCATCTGCAGCTCCTTCTTGTCCACCGTGGCCGCGCTCACGCTCTTGTCCAGCTCCAGCCCTTCGAGCCCGCGGACCTCATCGGGCCAGCGCAGGGTGATCATCACCAGGGCGTCCTCCAGCGGGCGCAGCAGCGCCAGGTGCTGCTGGGTATGCAGCACCACCTTGGCCAGCGCCACCTTGCCGGTGCTCTCCAGGGTCTGGCGCAGCAGCGCATAGACCTTGCCACCGCGCTTGTCCGGCGCCAGGTAGTACGGCGTGTCGAAGTGCTGCAGCGGGATCTCGTCACTGCCCACGAACGAGAAGATATCGATGGTCTGGGTGGCCTCGGGCCGCGCCTTGCGGATCTCGTCCTCGCTGATCACCACATAGCGGCCCTTCTCGAACGCCACGCCCTTGACGATATGCTCCTTGTCGATCTCCTTGCCGGTGACCTTGTTCACCCGCTTGTAGCCCACCGGGTCCATGCTGCGCTTGTCGAGCCAGTCGAAATCGACCCGGTCGCTGCTGACCGCCGTGGTCAGCGACACCGGGATATGCACCAGCCCGAAACTGATCGCGCCCTTCCAGATCGCCCTGCTGGCCATGCTCGTCTCCTCGCCTAAGGCAATGGGTTGCCACCGGTCACGCCAAACACTTCACCGGTGATGTAACTGGATTCCTGCGACGCCAGCAGCACGTACAGCGGCGCACACTCGGCCGGCTGGCCGGGGCGCTTCATCGGCGTGTGCCCGCCGAAGTCGGGGATCTTCTCCGGCGGCTGCCCGCCGCTGGGCTGCAGCACCGTCCAGATCGGCCCCGGTGCCACCGCGTTGACGCGGATGCCGCGCTCGATCACCTGCTTGGCCAGGGCCTTGGTAAAGGCCACGATCGCCGCCTTGGTGGTGGCGTAGTCGAGCAGGGTCGCCGACGGCTGGTACGACTGGATCGATGCGGTATTGATGATGGTGGCCCCGGCCGGCATCAGCGGCACGGCCGCCTGGCACAGCCAGAACAGCGCGTACACGTTGGTCTTCATGGTGGCGTCGAACTGCTCGCTGCTGACCTGGCCCACCTGCTTGCGCGCCACCTGCTTGCCTGCCACGTTGACCAGGATGTCCAGCCCACCCAACTGGTCGTGGGCCTGGCTGACCAGTTCGCGGCAAAAGGCCTCGTCCTTGAGGTCGCCCGGCAAGGCGATGGCACGCCGGCCCTCGGCCTCGATCAACTGGATGACTTCCTTGGCATCGCTGTGCTCGATGGGCAGGTAGTTGAGCACGATGTCCGCACCCTCGCGGGCAAAGGCGATGGCCACCGCACGGCCGATCCCGGAGTCGGCGCCCGTGATCAGCGCCTTGCGCCCCTGGAGCCGGCCAAAGCCCTGGTAGCTGTGCTCACCGTGGTCCGGCTTGGGTTGCATGCCGCTGTCCAGCCCAGGCGCCGATTGGCCCTGGGCCGGAAACGGCGGTTGCGGGTACTGGGTCAGCGGGTTGCGCATGCTGTACTGGTTGCTGGGTTTTGGCGTCGACATCGGGATCCTCCGGTACGGTTCAGTGCCTCAGTGCGTGGGGGCCTGCCTGGCGCAGCCGCAGCCACTGGCAGAACAGGGTTTGCCGGCCGGGTGATGATCGGCGCAGGCCTGACAGCAATAAGACTTGCCTTCGCGTTGCACGGGGTTGTCGCCGACCTTGCAGTTGCAGTCCGGGCAGGCACAGGTCTGTTGGTCCATGGTCTTGACTCCTGAAGGTGATGGTCGTCATCGGTGGCGCCGTTTGGCGCCCCTGCAAGAAGTGACCGGCCCGCGCGCGCAATGGTTCAAGGCAGTTGGTCCGCTTGCGGCAAAGCCGATGAAACCCTGGCCGCTTTGTGACCTCCACAGAACACGAGGGGCCCTTTCGCCCCGGTACCGGAGACCGCCATGACAAGCCACCTGGTCAAGCTGTTCACCCAACCCAACTCGGCGTGGGCCGACATTCGCCACGACGAGGAAGCCCACCCGCGTCACTACCTGTCACACCTGCTGTTGCTGGCACTGATCCCCACCGTATGCCTGTTCATCGGGATCACCTCGGTGGGCTGGAGCCTGGCCGAAAACGAGAACGTGCGCCTGAGTGCCAGCAGCGCGTTGCAGCTGTGCATCCTGCTGTTTCTGGCGATCATGGCGGGCACGGTGCTGATGGGGGCATTCATCCGCTGGATGTCGCGTACCTTCGATGCACGCCCCACCCTCAACCAGTGCATCGGTTTTGCTGCCTACACTGCCACACCGTATTTCGTAGCCGGGCTGGCCGGGCTGTACCCGAGCCGTTGGCTGGCGGTCACGATACTGGGCGCGGCCACGGTGTACGCGACCTTTCTGCTGTTCACCGGTCTGCCGACCTTCATGCGCATCCGCAAGGAAGACGGCCTGCTGTACTCGGCCAGCGTGTGGGGGGTGGGGTTGCTGGTGCAGGTGACCATCCTGGTGTCGATGATCCTGTTCTGGTTCAACACCCTGCAACCGGAATACCTGCGCCCGGCCGGCCTGGGCTAGCCGGGCGCATGGGGGTCAGGCGCGGTACAGCCTGCGCGGCTGCAGGCCCATGGTGCGGCGCTCTTCGCGGATCTGACCCACCAGGTCCGCGATGGCCCGCACGTCGGGCAAGGCGCTCAGCTGGATACCCGTGACCGTAAGCTCGGCATACTCGGCATCGGCCGGCAGGTGGATGGTCAGCGCCAATCCGTCGCTGCACGCCACTTCACAGCGCCATGGCAGAAAGGCGCCTTCTATCAGGCGACGCAGTTCCAGATCACACACTCCGTTCATTGGCATGATGCAACCCTCGATGTCTCAGGTGTAACCACTAGTAAGGGCCCCCCGGGCCCGACATTCAAATCGAAAACTCCAATACAGCCCACGGCATCTGATTGACCGGGGCAATGAAACCGCACCGGCATGTTCAACCGTTGCGCGTCACCGTCAGCCCCACCGCTGCAATGCGCTCGACCTGCTCGTAGCCAGGTTCGAGCAGTTGCTCGCCAAACACGTCAGGGTCCAGCTCCTGGTAGTGCCACGACCATTGCGGGGCGGTGAGCTGGGCACGGATGGCGGCCAGGAACGGGTCGTGCCCGTCGACCATCGCCACCCCGGTGTACAGCAGCAGCGTGCCGCCCTGGCTCAGGCGCCCGATTGCCTCGTTGACGATGCGCAGCGACAGGTCGGCGCCCAGGCTGCCGCCACCGTGCCGATAGGCGCGGCGGCCGGCATCGAGCATGTACGGCGGGTTGGCGACGATCAGGTCGAAGTTGCCGGTAATGCCCTGCAGTACATCGCTGTGCGCCACCGACACATTGGCCAGCCCGGCCAGGGCCACGTTGATCGCGCTCAGGCGCAGGGCGTCGGGGTTGATGTCCAGCGCGGTGACCTGGGCGTGCCGGCGTGCACGGCCGATCAGTATCGCCCCTACCCCGGCCCCGCAGCCGATATCCACCGCGTGGTTGATTTCGCTGAAGCGGCCCTGCAAGTGGCTGGCAATGAAGTGTGCGAAACGGTAGCTGTCGGGCCCGAAGAACACCGCATCGGCCTGCGTGGTGGGAAAGCCCGAATGCACGAACAGCAGGTCCTCCAGGCTCGACCAGCGCACCCGGCTGCGCCAGCAGTCGCCGTCTTCGTCGAGAATCTGTGCCACGCGCATCTGCGCCAGTTCGTCGGCCGACAGCAGCGAAGCGGTGAACGGACGGTTCCAGCCAAAAATGTCGCGCAGGGTGCGCGCCCGCGCCGCGCTCTGGCGCTCGTTGTTGCGCTGCTGGGTCAGCGGGGTGACGCAGGTGAAGCGGTAGCCGTCGGCCTGCAGGCGCCGGCCCAGTTGCAGCAGGGCCTTGTCCGCTTCAGGCTGGCAGGTGTTCAGCAGCATGGTGCACTCCTTCAGTTTAGGCCGGTGAGCTGGCGGTACATCCGCGTGGCCTGCAGGCCGCGCGGCAGTGCATGGCGGTTGCCGGCCATGGCGTCGATCAGGCGTTCGATACGGCACTGTGCGGGCAGCGCCTGCAGCTCGATGTCGAGCGCGGTGTCGTCCGAAGGCATCGAGGGTTGCAGGGCGCTGCCCTGGGTACGTTCGGGGTTGCCGGCCGGCTGCCAGTCGCCAGCGATCCAGTCATGCAGCAGCTGCTTTTCATACACGCTGAACACCCCGAACATCGCCGCGCCCGGCCCCTCGATCACCTGCCAGAAGCGGCTGAGCTGTGGGTCCTGCCCGCGTTTGATCCAGCCCTTCTGTTCCAGCACGCCAAGAAAGCCAGGCATGCTGCCCGGATCGGCCAGCCATTGATTGACGGTGCGCCCCTGGAAGCGGCAGTAGTCCGAATGCATGTGCTGGCCGAAGGCGCGCTTGCGTTCGAGCAGCGCCACCACCTCGGCCTCCAGGTCAAAGCCTGCGATGATCGCCGCCGAGCCCTGGCCCAGGTCGTTGAGCCGGTAGCCGGCGACCACGCGCTGGTAGAAACGCCCGTCGTCCTGCTCCGGGCGCAACTGCTGCAGGGCCTGCACGGCCTTGCGTGCATGGCCGCTGCTGGCGTTGTCGATGGTGACGTGCAGGCGAAAGTACTGGGCATCCAGGCCCAGTTCGTCGAGCTCGTAGGCGCTGATCAGCAGGTGCAACGGCAGCTGCTCATAACCCAGGTTGTAGCCGATCACCTCGGGCAGGAACATGTCGCTGTTGGCCCCCAGCGCCAGCTGCAGGCAGCCCTGCAGGTAACGCTCGTCGGGCAGCGGCACCGGCTCGTGGCAACCGGCCTCGGCCAGCAGGCGGCGATAGATCAGCACATGGTTGCAGGCCGGGTCGCCATCGCCCAGCTCTTCGAGGTAGATACGGATCAGCCCGTGATAGCGCGGGTCGGCCCAGTGTCGCAGCAGCCCGTGCAGCCAGGCGCCGTCCACCGCCTTGGTGGGGGCCACATGGTGCAGAAAGTACAGCGCGTGAGCGCGAGTGCTGAAATAGCGCCGGGGCGCGCCGGCCTTGCGCCCGGCCAGGTACTCGGCGTATTCGCCGGCAACTGCGGCGGTGCGCCGGTCGGTCCACGCGTCCAGTTCGCCCGGGGTTGCCGGCAGGTCGTCCTGCAGACCCTGGGTGCGCAGCAGTTGCTCGGCCAGCCAGGCGGCACTGCCCACCAGGTCACCGCGCAGCAGCGCCTGGTAGCGGTCGAGCAGGTCGCCGGCCTGAACCTGCGCCAGGTCGGCAGTCGGGCGGGTTGCGTTCATCACGGTCATGGCCGTTGTCCTCTTGGCTGCCCCTTGCAGTCGATATGCAAGGGAATGGGCGCTGCGCTGCAAAGTTCCACAGCCCCGCCAAGCGGATGAAAAAGTCGTGCGGGCTTACCGTTCGTCTCATGCACGCAAAGATTTTAAAACTTTGCCCCGTGGCCTATCTCCACACCTATGTGAGGTCCACAAGGCTTCGCATCCCAATGACATGAGGATCAGCATCATGGACAAGAAAGAAAACTCGGGAAACTTTGCCAACGACAAGAACAAGGCGTCGGAAGCCGGCAAAAAAGGTGGGCAGGCCTCCGGAGGCGGCGCTGGCAGCCAGGGCAACAAGAAGCCTGACGCCACCAAGTCTGACACCCGCAAACCAAGTGGTGGTGGTCGTAGCTGACGCTCGAGCGACCGGCGCACCGAGGGTGCGTCGGTCTTGAGGACTCTTGATGAAGCAGTACGTCATCCACTTTCATTGCCCGATCGATCAGGGCACCACCGAGCGCTTTCGCGACCGTTGCCTGCAGGCGATCGACGAAGGGGCCAGCGCCCTGCTGCTCAACCTGTCGACCATCGGCGGCAGCACCCACCTGGGGTTCTCGATCTACAGCTTCCTCAAGTCGCTGCCGGTGCCGGTCAGCGCGGTGAATGCGGGCAACATCGAATCCATGGGCATCGTGATGTACCTGGCCGCCAGCGAACGCCTGGCCGTGCCCCACTCGCGGTTTCTGATCCACCCCATGACCTGGCACTTCAGCCAGAGCGCGGTGGACCACTCGCGCCTGCGTGAATACCTGTCGAGCCTGAACAACGACCTGGAGCGCTATGCGCGGATCTTCGAACTGGAGACCGCCCATGCCGAGCGCAAACTGGACATCATCCACTGCCTGTCGGCCGAGGAACGGGTGATCCCTGCCTACGATTCGCTGGCCTGCGGCATGGCCCACCGGCTGGAACAGGTAGTGTTCGACACCGATGCCCGCCACCTCACCGTCAGCGCCGAACACTGATGTCGAACAATCAGACTGAATTATTTGGTGGCTGGAAGGTACTTAGTTAGGCGGTATGAGTGAACACGCATCGGTCACCACGTTGAAAGGATTTTCAGGGAACCATGAACAACGCAAAACTCTTCGTCATCGACTATCAATTGCACGGCAAACAGAAGTCCTTCGTGATTCGTGCCGAGGCGATGGACAACGCCGAAGCCTGGCACTGGGCCAGCTGTGACGCCGGGGTGGGGCATATTCCGCGCTATGGGCGCGAGAAGGTAAAGAAGGTCAGCAAGCCACTGGCCGAGCGGTACGGAATCACCGAGGTGACGTGGCGCCAGAGCCACTGAGACGGCGCTGCGTTCAGCGCGGGCCAGGCCCGCGCTGAACGCAGCACAACCCGGTCAACCCGGAATCAGCAAGCCACGCTGCACCGCCGGCCGCGCCAGAAACGCCTCCAGCACGCGGCGAACCTCTACGAACTCTTCGATCCGCACCAGATCCCCCGCTTCGTAGAAACCGATCAGGTTGCGCACCCACGGCAGCGTGGCGATGTCCGCGATGCCGTACTCGCCCATGATCCAGTCGCGCCCGTGCAGGCGCCGGTCCAGCACGCCCAGTAGGCGCCGCGCCTCGTCCACGTAGCGCTGCAGCGGGCGCTTGTCTTCATAGGCCTTGCCGGCGAACTTGTTGAAGAAGCCCACCTGGCCGAACATCGGGCCGATGCCGCCCATCTGGAACATCAGCCACTGGATCGTCTCGTAGCGCGCAGCCGGGTCTTCAGGCAGCAGCTGGCCGGTCTTCTCGGCCAGGTACAGCAGGATCGCCCCCGACTCGAACAGCCCCAGCGGCTTGCCCCCCGGCCCGTGCGGGTCGAGGATCGCGGGGATCTTGTTGTTGGCACTGAGCGAGATGAACTCGGCGCTCAGTTGATCCTCGGTGGCAAAGTCCACCTTGTGCGCCTCGTAGGCCAGGCCCGTCTCTTCGAGCATGATCGACACCTTCACCCCGTTGGGCGTGGGCAGCGAATACAGTTGCAGGCGCTCGGGGTGGCGGGCAGGCCATTTGCGGGTGATTGGGTAGGCAGAAAGATCAGTCATCGGCAGCCTCTGGTTCGGCAGTGGCGCAGGCGCGCACCATCACCCAGTCACGGTGACGTTCCGGCCCGCAGACAAAAATGGCCTCGCCCACCTGGCGGAAGCCATTGCGTTGGTAAAAGCGGATCGCCCGGCTGTTGTGTTCGTTGACCGTCAGGCGGATCGCCCCACCCACCTGGGCCAGGGTGTCCTCGAGCAGGCGCTGCGCCGCGCCCTGGCCATGGTGCTCGGGCAGCACGTAGCAGCGGCTCAGTTCCGGCAGGCCGTCGGCCGCCTCGATACCCAGCGCCTGCGCCGCCTTGTCGATCAGGGTGTAGCCCACCACCACGCCGTCATGCTCCAGCACGCGCAATTGCTTGGCGCGGCTGATCAGGTGCAGGCAGAAGTGTTCGGGCTGAAGATGGCCTCGGATATAGGCGGCAAGCGCCTTGGCCGACGAATCGGCGGGGCTTGCCAGGGCGAAGGTCTGGCTGGCGATGTCGCTGAGGGCTTCAGCATCGGCCGGCCGGGCAGTACGGGTACTGAAAAGCATGCTGCAACATCCTGTCCAACGGGCGAACCTGCATGGTAGCCCGTTCCATCACCGGCGCGACAGCACCCTACGCACTCAACGTCGCCGAAACAGCGGCCTGGGCTCGATCACCGAACGCCCGTAGAGCACGCTCATGCCCTGCAGGCCCTTGAGCGCGTCGGCTGCCGACTTGTCCTCGCGCACGGCAAAACTGTCGAAACCGCACTGGCGCATGTGGCTCAGCTGGTCGCGCAGCACATCGCCGACAGCACGCAATTCGCCCTGCCAGCCCAGCCGCGTGCGCAGCAGGTAGGCCTGGCTGTAGCCACGGCCATCGCGAAACGAGGGGAAGTCGATGGCGATCAGCGGCAGCACGCCCAGCCACAGCTGCAGCGACTCGACATCGTCATCCGGCCCCAGCCACAGCCCGTGATAACCACTGGGCTGCGCCAGCCAGCGGTGCAGCGGCAAAATCAGCGCGCCCGTCGGCAGCGGCGCCTCCTGCTCGCGCAGCAACTGCCAGCTGTCGCCCTCCACAAGCTGCGCCTGCCCTTGGCGTATCGCGATCACATTGCGCATGTGGACACCTCCGGCTGCCTGGCATAGACGCGCTCCTTGAACGGCTCCAGCCCCACCCGCGCCACGGTGTCGACGAAGGGCTCGTCGAGTTCGCGGTAGGCGCAGTAGGTGGCCACGATCTGCTCGATCACGCGGGGGATCTCGGCGGCGCTGAACGACGGGCCGATCACCTTGCCCAGTGCGCTGGCCTTGCCCTGCGCCCCGCCCAGGGTCACCTGGTACCACTCGCTGCCGTTCTTGTCGACGCCCAGGATGCCGATGTTGCCGATGTGGTGGTGGCCACAGGCGTTGATGCAGCCCGAGATGTTCAGGCTCAGCTCGCCCAGGTCGTGCAGGTAGTCGAGGTCGTCGAAGCGGCTCTGGATGGCCTGGGCGATGGGGATCGACTTGGCGTTGGCCAGCGCGCAGAAGTCGCCACCCGGGCAGGCGATGATATCGGTCAGCAGGCCGATGTTGGCGGTGCCCAGGCCCTGCTCGCAGGCCAGACGCCACAGCGGGTACAGGTCGGCCTTGCGGACATCGGGCAGGATCAGGTTCTGCTCGTGGGCGATGCGGATTTCACCGAAACCGAAGTGCTCCGACCAGTCGGCCACGTTGTCCATCTGCTCGGCGGTGAGGTCGCCGGGGGGCGCCGCCGGGCCGGGCTTGGTCGACAGCACCACGCTGGCATAGCCGGCCACCTTGTGCGGCTGCACGTTGCGCGAGACCCAGCGGGCGAAGGAGCGGTCCATGGCCAGGTGGGTGCCGTAGTCCAGGTCGCCGTCGGGCTGCGCGGCGTAGCGTGGCGGCGCGAAGCCTTCGGCTACCCGCTGGAACTCGGCTTCGGTGAGCTGCGCCGGGCCGTCCTTGATGTGTTGCCATTCCTGTTCGACTTCACGGGCAAAGGCCTCGATGCCCAGTGCCTTGACCAGGATCTTGATGCGCGCCTTGTACTTGTTGTCGCGCCGGCCATGGCGGTTGTACACCCGCAGGATGGCCTCGACGTACGACAGCAGGTGCTCCCACGGCAGGCCCTCGCGGATCTGCAGGCCCAGGATCGGCGTGCGCCCCAGGCCGCCGCCGACCATCACCCGCAGGCGCATCTGCTGGCGCCCGTCGCGGTAAAGGTACAGGCCGATGTCGTGCATCATGATCGCTGCGCGGTCCTGGCGGGCCGAGCAGATGGCGATCTTGAACTTGCGCGGCAGGAACAGGAACTCGGGGTTGATGGTCGACCACTGGCGCAGGATCTCGGCCAGCGGGCGCGGGTCGATGATCTCGTCGGCGGCGACGCCGGCGAAGGCCTCGGTGGTGATGTTGCGCACGCAGTTGCCGGAGGTCTGGATCGCATGCATGTCGACCTCGGCCAGGCGCTGCAGGATATCCGGCACCTGGGCCAGCTCGACCCAGTTGAACTGGATGTTCTGGCGCGTGGTGAAGTGGCCGTAGCCGCGGTCGTAGTCGCGCGCGATGCTGGCCAGGGTGCGCATCTGGCGGGCGCCGAGGGTGCCGTAGGGGATGGCCACGCGCAGCATGTAGGCATGCTTTTGCAGGTACAGGCCATTTTGCAGGCGCAGTGGCAGGAATTCTTCTTCGCTCAGTTCACCGGCAGTGAAGCGCTGCACCTGGTCGCGGAACTGGGCTACGCGCTCGAACACCAGTGCACGATCGTATTCGTCGTAGTGATACATGGTCGGACCTCATCAGGGAGGCCGCTACTATGGCTTCGAGGTGTACTGGGTTACAGATTCAGGTTGGGGGGATTAATGCGGATCAGTTGACCCGGTGGCGCCTGTATCGCGGGTCAAGCCCGCTCCCACAGAACGTTCACAGCCCCTCAAGTCGGTGCACAACCTGTGGACCCGCGAAGGGCCCTTACAGGCCGACAGTATCGCTACGCTTGAGCTCGCCGATCTTCTCCAGCCGCGCCCGCACGATGTTGCGGCTGATGTTGAGCAGGCGCCCGGTCTGCAGCTGGTTGCCGTGGCAATAGCGGTACGCGGTGCGAAACACCGTCTCTTCGATATGCTCGTACAAATCCTCGACGTTCTGCTCGAACAGCGCCGTCAGCGCCGCCTCCAGGCTCGGCGCCTCGGGCGTCTGCAGGCGCAGCGGCTGGGCGCTCTCCTCCTGGCGGAGACCCACCGAACGCATGTCCACCAGGTGCAGGTCGGCCGGCTGCACCACCTGCTGGCGGCACACCAGCAAGGCATGGTGAATGGCATTCTCCAGCTCGCGGATGTTGCCTGGCCAGCTGTGCCCCAGCAGTTTGCGCTCGCTCTCCAGGCTCAGGCTGGCGCGGCTGTAGCCCAGGCGCTGGCAATGCTCCTCGAGAAAGAACTCGGCCAGCGGCAGGATGTCGCCGGGGCGCTCGCGCAGCGGCGGCAGGCGGATGGTCGCCACGTGCAGGCGGTAGAACAGGTCTTCGCGAAAGTGCCCCGCCACCACCGCATCGGCCAGGTTGACGTTGGTGGCCGCCACCAGGCGCACGTTGATCGGGATCGGCGTGCGCGACCCCAGCCGCACCACTTCGCGTTCCTGCAGCACACGCAGCAGCTTGACCTGCATGTTCAACGGCAGGTCGCCGATCTCGTCGAGAAACAGCGTGCCGCCATTGGCCGCCTCGAACCAGCCCGCCTTGCTGTTGGTGGCCCCGGTGAATGCGCCCTTTTCATGGCCGAACAACTCGCTCTCCACCAGGGTTTCGGCAAAGGCGCCGCAGTTGACTGCCACGAACGGTTCGCGACCGCGCCGGCTCAACTGGTGAATATGCCGCGCCACCAGTTCCTTGCCGGTGCCGGTCTCGCCGATGATCAGGGTGTTGGCCTCGCTCGGCGCCAGGCGCTCGATACGGGCCAGCAGTTCCTGGGAGCGAGGGTCCTTGAACACCAGCACGGTGGCACGAACGGATTTAGTCAGTTCCCGGGCATGGGGATGGGTAATCAGCGACATGGTGCATTCCTGGCATTGATAGCGCCGGCCCATAGTGCACGAAACAAATTAGAACAAATAATTATTAATTCATCTTTGTATATTCCAATTTCACCTATCAGAAACCACCTGCTGAGGCGCTGCTGCCACAGCAGCAATCCGGCCCAGGGGGTTGCTTGCAAATCAGCAGCGCGGTGCTGGGCAGCGTCTGTATGAAACCAGGAAAACCCTTCTGATTCAGCAGGTTGCGTGAATATTTCAGCATCTGGCACGGCTTTCGCTCTGCACCCGGCATCGTTGTTTCGCCCAAGGAAGCCCCTGATGAAATTCCCGCACTCCGTGGCCTTCGGCCTGAGCCTGCTCGCCCTCTCCTGCGCCGCCATGGCCGCCGACACCTACGCCCCCACGCCCGACCCGCTGCAGGGCGACGGGCGCGTTTCGGCGTTCTACCACTGGGAACAGGCGATCCCGGCCACCCCCGGCACGTTGCTGCGCAGCGAGCCGCTGGAGCAGACCCTCAGCCTGCCCGGTGCGGCCAGCCAGTTGCGCATTCTCTACAGCTCCACCGACGGCATCGACGGCAAGACCCCGATCGCGGTCTCCGGCGCGCTGTTCATTCCCCAGGGCAAGGCCCCGGCCGGCGGCTGGCCGGTGGTCACCTGGGGGCATGGCACCGTCGGCGTGGCCGACATCTGCGCGCCGTCCTGGTCGGGCCGCTCGTACCGCGACGTGCAGTACCTGGCGCGCTGGCTGAACGAGGGCTATGCCATCGTCGCCACCGACTACCAGGGCCTGGGCGTGCCCGGCGGCCACCCGCTGCTGAACAACCGCATGGCCGCCTACGGCATCCTCGATGCGGCCCGCGCCGTGGTCAGCGGGGTGCCGGGCCTGGCCAACAAGGTGCTGGTGGTCGGCCAGTCCCAGGGCGGCGCCGGGGCCTTCGCCTCTGCCGCCTATGCCCCCACCTACGCCCCGGACCTGGGCCTGAAGGGCAGCGTCGGCACCGGGGTGATCTACACCGTGGGCGCCAGCAACGTGGGTGAGCAGGACCCGAACAAGGTCGACGCGTCACTGGCCTACGGTTTCTACACCCTGCTGGCTGCGCAGCAATACGACCCGAGCATCGACCCGCGCGACTTCTACACCGACAAGGCCCTGCCACTGTTCGAACAGGCTCGCACCACCTGCCTGGCGTCGCTCACCGCCGATGTGATCGGCACCGGGCTGACCCCGGCCAACACGCGCAAGGCCAACGACGGCGCACAACTCAAGCCGTGGCTGGCGCAGGTCTCCTACCCGACGCTCAAGCTTGCGCAGCCGATCTTCATCGGCACCGGCGCCGAGGACAAGACCCCCGCTGCCGTCACCCAGGTCAGCCTGATGAAGGACGCGTGCGCTGCCGGCTCGGTGGTCGAGGGCCACCTGTACAAGGGCCTGGGCCACAGCGAGACGGTCAATGCCTCGCTCAAGGACTCGCTGCCCTTCGCGCGCAAGGTGTTCAGCGACCAGCCCGTCACCCCTATCTGCAACCCCAGCGTGCAATAAGCCAGGAGCCTGCCCATGAGCATCGAATTCTTTACCCGCCTGCCGCTGCACGGTGAAACCCAGTTCCTGCCCGGCGACCCGCGCAACCGCGGCGACTGGCATGCCGGCGGCGCCAGCACCGGCGCGGTGTCGGGGTTTGCGGTCGGTGACCACTTCACCTACATCGACTACCTGGGGCAGATTGCCCGGGCCGCCGAAATCAACGGCTTCGGCGGTGCGCTGATGGTCAATGCGCCGTCCGGCGAAGAGCCCTGGACGGTGTGCTCGCTGCTGGCCCGCGAAACCCGCACGCTGAAGTTCCTCACCGCGTTCCAGCCCTACCACTACACCCCGTGGGTGGCGGTGCAGCAGGCCGCCACCTACCAGCGCGCCAGCGGCAACCGGCTGGTGTGGAACATCATCAACGGCGGCTCGGACGCCCTCCAGCGCCAGGTCGGCGACCTGGCCGAGCACGACGAGCGCTACGCCCGCGCCACCGAGTTCATGGATGTGGTCAAGGGCTACTGGCACTCGGAGCACTTCCACTACGACGGGCGCTTCTACAAGGCCGAAGGCGGCGGCCTGCGCGGGCCGCAGAAAAAGGCCGAGCTGCCGCTGATCTGCACGGCCGGCTCGTCGATTGCCGCCCGCGAGTTCGCTGCAAAGCATGCCGACTTCTACCTGATGCGCGCCGAGCACCCCGACGAGATCGCCGCGCTGATCGCCGACATCCGCCAGCGTGCGCTAACGTTCGGCCGCAGCGACATCCGCTTCGGCCTGTCGATCGACGTGATCGCCCGCGAGACCGAGGCACTGGCGCTGGCCGAAGCCAAGCGCTTTTTCGACGAGGGCGTGGCCAGGGGAGCCGCCAAGGCCAAGGCGGCCCACGAAGGGCTGCGTACCGCGCGCAAGCTCAGCTACGAGGAGGACTACCGGCCCGAGCACGACGAGCATGCCTTCGACGATTTCTTCATCTACCCCAACGTGTGGTCGGGCTTCAGCCACATCGGCATCCCGCCGGGCCTGGCGCTGGTGGGCAGCTACGCCAACGTGGTGGCGCGCATTCGCGAGTACAACGCGCTGGGCATCGACCTGTTCTTCCTGGCCGGCTACCCGCACCTGGAAGAAGCCTACCGCCTGGGCGAGCACGTCCTGCCGCACTTTCGCGGTGAACGGCAGGCGCTGAGCCGGCCCGTGCAGGCCACCGCGCAGTTGCGCGCGGCAGGAGCCTGAGCCATGAACCCCAACCACTACAGCCGGCGCCAGTTCATCGGCCAGGGCCTGGCCATGGGCGGCGGCCTGCTGCTGGGCACCAGCCTGCTCAGCGGCTGCGGCCCGGATGAGGCCCCCGCCCCCGCCGCCGGGGTTGCCCAGCCGCGGCACGGCGGGCGCCTGCGCCTGGGCATCCTGGACGGCGGCCAGACCGGCAACCTCGACGTCCACAAGCCCATCGGCAGCGGCATCGTGCGCGGCTTTGCGCTGTACAGCAAACTGTGGGAATGGGACGAGCAGATGCAGCCGCGCCTGGCCCTGGCCGAGTTCGCCGAGGCCAGCAGCGACGCGCGCAGCTGGACCCTGCGCCTGCGCCAGGGCCTGGAATTCCACAACGCCAAGACCATCGATGCCGACGACCTGATCTTCTCGATCCGCCGCCTCACCGACCCGCAGCTGGCTTCGCCCTACGCCGCCTTGCTGCACTGGGTGGACCGCGACAACCTGGTCAAGCTCGACAACCGCACGGTGCGCCTGAGTTTCAAGGACGGCCGCAGCTTCCTGCCACTGCCGGAAACCTGGGTGAATTTCGGTGGCATCGTGCCGGTGGACTATCACCCGGTCATCAACCCGGTCGGCGCAGGGCCCTACCGGTTCAAGAGTTTCACCCCCGGCCAGCGCTCGGTGTTCAGCCGCTTCGAGAACTACTACAAGGCCGGCAGGCCGTATGCCGATGAACTGGAGATCATCGACTTCAAGGACCAGGTCTCGCGCCTGGCCGCGCTGCGTGCCGGGCAGATCGACATGGCCAACGGCATGCCCAGCGAGCAGTTGCAGGTGCTCGAGCGCGACCCGCGGCTGAACCTGGTGACGTCGATCAGCGGCAACTGGCTGTCGTTCGAAATGAACACCAGCAAGCCGCCATTCAACGACCCGCGGGTGCGCGAGGCACTGCGCCTGCTGGCCGACCGCGACGAGCTGGTGCGCCGCGCCCTCAACGGCCAGGGCCGCGTGGCCAACGACCTGTACGCCCCGTTCGACCCCACCTTCAACCACGCCCTGCCCCCGCGTTCCCATGACCCGCAGCGCGCCGCGCAACTGCTGCGCGAGGCTGGCCAGGAACACCTGCGGGTGGAACTGGTGACCACCGCCGGGCCGGCGCTGGCCTCGGCGCTGGTGCTGGCCGAGCAGGCCAGGCGCATCGGCGTGACCCTCGATGTGCGCCAGGTCGACAGCGCCACCTTCAACGGCCCGCAGCAGGACCAGTGGCTGCTGAGCACCGGCGGCACCATCGGCGCGCCGTTCCTGGCCAGCGCCATGCACACCGACGCGCCGTTCGCGGTGGCCAACAAGACCCACTTCGACGACCCGCAGTTCACCCAGCTGTTTCTGCAGGCCATGGCCCAGCCGGACCTGGCCAGGCGCACCGCACTGGTCCACCAGGCGCAGCAGATCCAGTACGACAAGGGCGGCCTGCTGATCTGGGGCTATGCCAACCTGCTCGATGCGTTTTCACGCAAGGTCGGCGGCGCGGCGCCGGAGCAGACGTTGTTCAGCACCTGGCGTTTTGAAAACCTGTGGTTGAACAACGCCGCCTGAGCGCTCTGAAAAGTACAAGCGCACCCCTGTAAAAGGCATTTTTCCGTTACACCGCTACCGCCATCATGGCGGCAGCGGCGCTTGCCGCGCCTAACAACAAAAACGGAAAAATGCCATGTCAGCGCACGCCCGCCTGCCGTTGGCGGTACTCGCCCGGCGTCACCTGCGCATAGCGCAGGAAAAACCGGCTGAAGTACGCCGGGTCCTTGAAGCCCAGGCTGTAACAGATCTCGTTGGCCGAACTGCCGGTGAACAGCAGCAGGCGCTTGGCTTCCTGCATCAGGCGCTCCAGGATCAGGCGCTTGGACGGCAGGTCGGCGATACGCCGGCACACGTCATTGAGCCGCGCCTCGGTCACCCCCACCCCCAGCGCATAGCGCGACAGCGGCCAGTGCTCCAGGTAATGCGCCTCGATCAGCTCGTTGAAGCGGTGGAACACCTGCAGGTCCTCATGCCGGGTCTGGCGCGCCGGCAGCGAGCGCGCGCACAGGCGCAGCAGGCTGAGCATGATCAGCCGGGTCAGGCTGTCCAGCGCCGGGCCACGGCCCACCTGCGCGGCATTGATCTCGCGGTGCAGCTCGTCGAACAGCAGCACCAGGCGCCGCGCCTCGTCGGCAAACCGTCCCTCCAGCCCGCTCAGCGCCACGCACGCCGGCGCCACCTGCGGCCCAGGCGCCAGCGCAGGGTCGGCTTCGAGCAGTTGCCATACCAGTTGCTGGCGCACGGTCAGCACGTGGCCATCGGCGTCGGGCTCGGTGACGAACGAGTGCGGGATGGTCGGCGGGGTAAGGAAGAACATCGGCCCCGACTCCACGTACTGCTGGTCGTCCAGGTACACCCGCACCGTGCCGCTCTTGACGTAATGCACCTGAAAGTAGCGGTCGTGGCGGTGCACCGGCATGTTGCGGCCGAAAAAGCCGGCCAGGTTGCCGAGCTTGTCGTAATGCACCTCGGCATCGCTGTACCGCTGGTCGTAGACCTGCCCGATGTTGATGTTGGGAATCGGCGTGCGTTCGTTCATGACGGGGTTTCCTGCTGTGTTCTTGTTCTGCCGGCAGCTTAACGCCTGACACGCGCCGCTTGCCTTTCGTTAACATCTTAATTATAACGTTAACACATTAACGATTTGTCCCGCAGGGCGCTTGCCGCCCTGCCCTTGCCAGGAGAAGAGCATGAGCCGTGCCCTGCACGACGTTGCCACCGGCACCCTGTTCGGCGTTGCGCTGAACTACCAGGGGTTGCTGAACCAGCGTCTCGCCGAATTCGAACAGGCGCCGTACCAGAAGCCCCCGGTCAAGCCGGTGCTGTTCATCAAGACCCCCAACACGCGCAACCGCCATGGCGCCCCGGTGGTGTACCCGCAAGGTGTCGAACGCCTGCAGCCGGGCCCGGCGCTGGGCGTGGTGATCGGCAAGCGCGCCAGCCGCGTGAGCGTCGAACAGGCCCTGGAGCACGTGGCCGGCTACACCATCGTCAACGAGTTCAGCCTGCCCGAAGACAGCTACTACCGCCCGGCGGTCAAGGCCAAGTGCCGCGATGGTTTCTGCGTACTCGGCCCTGAGCTGGTGCCGACCGCGCAGGTGGCCGACCCGCATCAGCTGGCCATCGAGCTGTTCGTCAATGGCGAACTGCGCCAGCACAACAGCACCGCCAACCTGGTGCGCAACATCCCGCAGCTGATCGCCGAGATCAGCGAGTTCATGACCCTGCACGCAGGCGACGTGCTGATTACCGGCACCCCCGAAGGTCGCGTGGACGTGCTGCCAGGCGATCAGGTCGAGGTCCGGATCAGCGGCCTGGGCCGCCTGGCCAACCCGATCGTGGCCGAACAGGAGCAACGCTGATGAAACACGCCCGTATCCGTTACCAGGGCCAGGACCACGCCGTGACCGTGGAAGATGGCAACAACGTGCGCCTGGCCGATGGCCGCCTGCTCGCCGAGCACGAGGTGCAGTGGTTGCCGCCGGCCACCGGCAGCATGTTCGCGCTGGGCCTGAACTACGCCGACCACGCCGCCGAACTGGCCTTTGCCGCACCCACCGAGCCGCTGGCCTTCGTCAAGTCGCCCGGTACCTACACCGGCCACAACCAGGTCACCTGGCGCCCGGACGACGTCAAGTACATGCACTACGAGTGCGAGCTGGTGGCGGTGATCGGCAAGCCGGCGCGCAACGTCAGGCGCGAGGACGCGCTGCAGTACCTGGCCGGCTACACGGTATGCAACGACTACGCGATCCGCGACTACCTGGAGAACTACTACCGCCCCAACCTGCGGGTGAAGAACCGCGACGCCACCACCCCGGTGGGCCCGTGGATGGTCGATGTGGCCGATGTGCCGGATGCGTCCAACCTCACCCTGCGCACCTGGATCAACGGTGAGCTCAAGCAGCAGGGCAGCACCCGCGACATGATCTTCGACATCCCCTACCTGATCGAATACCTGTCCAGCTTCATGACCCTGCAACCGGGCGACATGATCGCCACCGGCACCCCCGAAGGCCTGGCCGACGTGGTGCCGGGTGATGAAGTGGTGGTGGAAGTGGAAGGTGTCGGCCGCCTGGTCAACCGCATTGTCAGCGAAGCCGAGTTCTTCGCGCTGAACCCGCAAGAGGCATGAACCCGATGATCAAGCACTGGATCAATGGCCGTGAGGTCGAAAGCAAGGACGTCTTCGTCAACTACAACCCGGCCACCGGCGAGGCCATCGGCGAAGTCGCCAGCGGCGGCGCCGAAGAAGTCGCCCAGGCAGTTGCAGCAGCCCGGGAGGCGTTCCCCAAATGGGCCGGCACCCCGGCCAGGGAGCGTGCGCGGCTGATGCGCAGGCTGGGCGAGCTGATCGAGCAGAACGTGCCCCGGCTGGCCGAGCTGGAAACCCTGGATACCGGCCTGCCGATTCACCAGACCAAGAACGTGCTGATCCCGCGGGCCTCGCACAACTTCGACTTCTTCGCCGAAGTGTGCACGCGCATGGATGGCCACACCTACCCGGTCGACGACCAGATGCTCAACTACACCCTGTACCAGCCGGTCGGCGTGTGTGCGCTGGTGTCGCCGTGGAACGTGCCGTTCATGACCGCCACCTGGAAGACCGCGCCCTGCCTGGCCCTGGGCAACACGGCGGTGCTGAAGATGAGCGAACTGTCGCCGCTGACCGCCAACGAACTGGGCCGCCTGGCGGTCGAGGCCGGCATCCCCAACGGAGTGCTCAACGTGATCCAGGGCTACGGCGCCACCGCAGGCGATGCCCTGGTGCGACACCCGGACGTACGCGCCATTTCGTTCACCGGCGGCACCGCCACCGGCAAGAAGATCATGCAGACTGCGGGCCTGAAGAAGTACTCGATGGAACTGGGCGGCAAGTCGCCGGTGCTGATCTTCGAGGACGCCGACCTCGAGCGCGCGCTGGACGCGGCGCTGTTCACCATCTTCTCGCTCAACGGCGAGCGCTGCACCGCCGGCAGCCGCATCTTCATTCAAGAGAGCGTGTACCCGCAGTTCGTGGCCGAGTTCGCGGCGCGGGCCAGGCGCCTGATCGTGGGCGACCCGCAAGACCCCAGGACCCAGGTCGGCTCGATGATCACCCAGGCCCACTACGACAAGGTGACCGGCTATATCCGCATCGGCATCGAGGAAGGCGCCACCCTGCTGGCCGGTGGCCTGGAGCGCCCGGCCAACCTGCCGGCGCACCTGGCGCGCGGGCAGTTCATCCAGCCCACGGTGTTTGCCGATGTGAGCAACAGCATGCGCATCGCCCAGGAGGAGATCTTCGGCCCGGTGGTGTGCCTGATCCCGTTCAAGGACGAGGCCGAGGCACTGAAGCTGGCCAACGACACCGAGTACGGGCTGGCCTCGTACATCTGGACCCAGGACATCGGCAAGGCGCATCGCCTGGCCCATGGCATCGAGGCCGGCATGGTGTTCATCAACAGCCAGAACGTGCGTGACCTGCGCCAGCCGTTCGGCGGGGTGAAGGGCTCCGGTACCGGTCGCGAAGGTGGCCAGTACAGCTTCGAGGTGTTTGCCGAGATCAAGAACGTGTGCGTGTCGATGGGCAGCCACGCCATTCCGCGCTGGGGCCTCTGAGGGCTTCGCCGGCAAGGCCGGCTCCTACAGACGGCACAACCCCTGTAGGAGCCGGCCTTGCCGGCGAAAGCACCCGCCCTGACCCACCACAAGAACAACAGATCCAGGAGTACACCACCATGGGCGAAGTCGTCCTCGCAGCCAAAGTCTGCCACGTCCCCTCGATGTACCTGTCCGAACTGCCCGGCAAGCACCACGGTTGCCGCGAGGCCGCCATCGCCGGCCACAAGGAGATCGGCCGCCGCGCCCGCGAACTGGGCGCCGACACCGCCGTGGTGTTCGATGTGCACTGGCTGGTCAACAGCGGCTACCACATCAACTGCGGCGAGCACTTCAAGGGCACCTACACCAGCAACGAACTGCCGCACTTCATCAAGAACATGGACTTCGAGTACCCCGGCCTGCCGGCACTGGGCGAGTTGATCGCACAGGAGGCCAATGCCGCCGACGTGCGCACCCTGGCCCACAACATCCCGAGCCTGGAGCTGGAATACGGCACCCTGGTACCGATGCGCTACATGCACATGGACGTGCCCGCCGCCGACAGACTCAAGGTGGTGTCCATCGCCGCCTGGTGCGCCTGGCACCGCCTGGAAGACAGCTTCACGTTCGGCGCCGCCGTGCGCCGGGCCATCGAGAAGAGCGACCGCAAGGTGCTGGTGCTGGCCTCCGGCTCGCTCTCGCACCGCTTCTCGGACGACCGCAAC
This sequence comes from Pseudomonas sp. VE 267-6A, assembly GCF_024126555.1. NCBI lineage: Bacteria > Pseudomonadati > Pseudomonadota > Gammaproteobacteria > Pseudomonadales > Pseudomonadaceae > Pseudomonas > Pseudomonas sp. VE 267-6A. Next base: position 11,613 of record NZ_JAMYBY010000006.1, on the reverse strand, counting down.
GCCGAGGCCAACATCCACAACTGGACCCGCGAATTCGACAAGCAGATGGACCTGCGCGTGGTGGAACTGTGGAAGCAGGGCCGCTTCAGGGAGTTCTGCGCGATGCTGCCCGACTACGCCAGCCACTGCTACGGCGAAGGTGGCATGCACGACACCGCGATGCTGCTGGGCCTGCTTGGCGGCGCCGACTACGACAGGCCGGTGGAGGTGCTGACCGAGCCGTTCGGCAGCTCCGGCACCGGTCAGATCAACGCCATCTTCCCCGTCTGACCCCGCCAAGGAGCCCAGGATGCCCCACTTCATCGCCGAGTACACCGACAACCTCCAAGCCCAGGCCGACCTGCCCGGCCTGTTCGAAAAGGTTCACCACTGCCTGGGCGCCACGGGCGTGTTCCCGCTGGGCGGCATCCGCAGCCGTGCGGTGCGCCTGGACACCTGGCGCATGGCCGACGGGCAGCACGACTACGCCTTCGTGCACATGACCCTCAAGGTCGGCCACGGGCGCGACCTGGCCACCCGCGAACAGGTGGCCAAGGCCCTGTTCGCGGTGATCACCGAGCACTTTGCCGACCTGCAGAGCCAGCGCCTGCTGGCCCTGTCGTTCGAAATGATCGAGCTGCACCCGCAACTGAACTTCAAGCAGAACAACGTGCACGCGTTTCTGAACCAGCAGCAGCCGGGCTGAACCCAGCCCTGCGCTCCCCCATCGGCCCTCTGACCAAAAAGAACAAGATCATGAGCACAGCCAATACCGCCGCATCGGCCAGCCTTGCCCAGCACGACTCCACCCACGGCACCGTCACCTGGCGGCTGATGCCGCTTCTGCTGGTCTGCTACCTGTTTGCCCACCTGGACCGCATCAACATCGGCTTCGCCAAGATGCAGATGAGCAGCGACCTGCACTTCAGCGACACGGTGTACGGCTTCGGTGCCGGCCTGTTCTTCATCGCCTACGCGCTGTTCGGCGTACCCAGCAACATGGCCCTGGACCGGGTCGGCCCGCGGCGCTGGATCGCTACCCTGATGATCGTGTGGGGCGCGCTGTCCACCGGCATGCTGTGGGTCGAGTCGGCCTCGGGTTTCTACGTGCTGCGCTTTCTGCTGGGCGTGGCCGAGGCCGGGTTCTTCCCCGGCATCCTGGTGTACCTCAACCGCTGGTACCCGGCCCGGCGCCGTGGCCAGATCACCGCGCTTTTCGCGATTGCCATGCCGATGGCCGGGGTGATCGGCGGGCCGCTGTCGGGCGGCATCCTGGAACTGTTTCACGACGCCGCCGGCCTGCGCGGCTGGCAGTGGATGTTCCTGATCGAAGGGGCCCCGGTGATGCTGCTGGGCCTGGTGGTGCTCAAGCGCCTGCCCGACAGCTTCGAGCACGTCAGCTGGCTGGACGCCGGCCAGAAGCAGCACCTGCGCGAGCAGTTGGCCAGCGAAGAGCAACGCAAGTCGATCACCTCGTTCGGCGGCATCCTGCGCAACCGTCAGGTATGGCTGCTGGTGGCGGTGTACTTCGCGGTGATGCTGGCGGTCAACACCCTGGCCTTCTGGATGCCGACCCTGATCCACGGCGCCGGTATCGGCAGCGACGGCCGCGTGGGCCTGCTCAGCGCCATCCCTTACCTGGCCGGCTGCCTGTTCATGATCGCCTGCGGGCGCTCGTCCGACCGCCAGCGCGAGCGGCGCTGGCACCTGTGCGTGCCGCTGCTGATGTCGGCACTCGGCATCGCCGTGGCCGGGCTGGCCCCGGGCAACCCGCTGATGGTACTGGGCGGCCTGATCGTCGCCGGCATGGGCGCCAGCGCCGCCCTGCCGATGTTCTGGCAGCTGCCGCCGGCGTTTCTGTCCAACACCACGCAGGCGGCCGGTATCGCGCTGATCAGCTCGTTCGGCAGCATCGCCTCGTTCCTTGCGCCCTACCTGATCGGCTGGATGCGCGACACCACCCACAGCGCCAGCCTTGCGCTGTACGTGCTGGCCCTGTTCATCGCCCTGGGTGGCCTGCTGGTGCTGCGCACCCGGGCTGCCATCGTCAACCCCCAGTAAGAGATGCCGAACATGCTCGACCCTAGCCAGATCCTTCAAGCCGCCGCCCAGCTCGACCGCGCCGAGCGCAGCCGCGAGCAGGTGCGCCAGTTTTCCCTCGACCACCCGGCCATCGGCATCGAGGACGCCTACGCCATCCAGCGCGCCTGGGTGGCGCAGAAGATCAAGGACGGGCGCAAGCTGGTCGGGCACAAGATCGGCCTGACCTCGCGCGCCATGCAGGTGTCGTCCAACATCACCGAGCCGGACTTCGGCGCGCTGCTCGACGACATGTTTTTCGACGAAGGCAGCGACATCCCCTTCGAACGCTTCATCGTGCCGCGGGTGGAGGTGGAGCTGGCGTTCATCCTCGGCAAACCCCTCAAGGGGCCCAATGTGACCCTGTTCGATGTACTGGATGCCACCGAATGGGTGATCCCGGCGCTGGAGATCATCGATGCGCGCATCCAGCAGGTGGACCCGCACAGTGGCGCCACGCGCAAGGTGTTCGACACCATCTCCGACAACGCCGCCAATGCCGGGGTGGTGATGGGTGGGCGCGCGGTGCGCCCGGGCGACATCGACCTGCGCAAGGTGCCGGCGGTGCTGTACCGCAACGGCGTGATCGAGGAATCCGGGGTGTCGGCGGCGGTGCTCAACCACCCGGCCAAGGGCGTGGCGTGGCTGGCCAACAAGCTGGCGCCGTATGACGTGGCGCTGGAGGCCGGCCAGGTGATCCTGGGCGGTTCGTTCACCCGGCCGGTGGCCGCCAACCCCGGCGACACCTTCCATGTCGACTACGACATGCTCGGTTCCATCGCCTGCCGTTTTGTCTGACCTTCGGAGACTGCCATGCACCTGCCTGTGAACCGTTTCAAACAACGCCTGGCCAGTGGCGAGCCGCAGATCGGCCTGTGGCTGGGGCTGGCCAGCGCATATTGCGCGGAGCTGGCGGCCAATGCCGGCTTCGACTGGCTGCTGATCGATGGCGAGCATGCGCCCAACGACCTGCGCGGCATGCTCGCGCAGCTGCAGGCGGTGGCGCCCTACCCTGGCGAGGCGATCATCCGCCCGGTGATCGGCGACACCGCGCTGATCAAGCAGGTGCTGGACATCGGTGTGCAGACGCTGCTGGTGCCGATGGTGGAAAGCGCGGCCCAGGCCGGCGAGCTGGTGCGCGCCATGCGCTACCCGCCGCTGGGCGTGCGCGGGGTGGGCAGTGCACTGGCGCGGGCGTCGCGCTGGAACAGCATCCCCGGCTACCTGGACCAGGCCGATGCGCAGATGTGCCTGCTGGTGCAGATCGAGAGCGCCGAGGGGCTGGCGCAGCTGGACCGGATTGCGGCCGTGGAGGGGGTGGACGGGGTGTTCATCGGCCCGGCCGACCTGAGTGCGTCGATGGGGCACCGGGGCAATCCGGGGCACCCTGACGTGCAGGCGGCAATCGAAGACGCGATCGTGCGGATTCAGCGTGCGGGCAAGGCGGCCGGGATTCTCAGCGCCGATGAAGCGCTGGCGCGCCGCTACATCGAACTGGGCGCGGCGTTCGTGGCGGTGGGGGTGGATACCACGGTGCTGATGCGCGGGTTGCAGGGGTTGGTGGGCAAGTTCAAGGGTGAGGCGGCACCTGTCGACAAGGCTGGCGGGGTGTATTGATCTGACGGGCCGCTTCGCCGGCAAGGCCGGCTCCTACACAGGCTGCGGTGTCTGCAGGAGCCGGCCTTGCCGGCGAATGAGTTAGCGCCGTACTTGCTTCAGTTCTTCCAGCAACCCCAGCAACTGCTGCAGCTTCTGTTCACCGAACTGGTCCTGCAGCTGCTGGTAGTTGGCCTCCATGCTCTGGCTCATGGAGTCGAAACACGCCACGCCCTTGTCCGCCAGCTTGACCAGCACCCGCCGCTGGTCCTGCTCGGCCTTGCGCCGGCACACCAGCCCCGCCGCCTCCATGCGCACCAGCACACCGGTCATGCTCGGCTTGAGGATGCACGCCTGTTCGGCCAGCCGGTAGATCTCCAGCTCGCCCTGCTGGCTGAGGATACGAATGACCCGCCACTGCTGCTCGGTCAGGCCATGCTGGTTGAGCGAGGGGCGGAAGAAGCTCATTGCCGCCTCGCGGGCTTGCAACAAGGTAAGAGTCAGCGAAACACGAGGTTTGGACATGGAAGGCTACGGTCATCAGGTTATTTGTTAACACTTTAACAAAGAAGCCGGCGGCCACCTACCCGCCTGCGCAGCGCTGGCACCCGCGGTCAAGGCATGCGGCACGCAGGGTCAAGACACGCCACCCCGCCAAGCCCCCTAATAGGCCTCGAAAGCTCCTCCACTTTTCAGGCTGCGCCATGATCACGATCGAAACGCCGACCTACTACACGGCAACCAAGAAATACAACCTGAGCTTCCCGACCCTGGAACACGATGAAGACGCGGACGTGGTCATCATCGGCGGCGGTTTTTCCGGCATCAACACGGCGCTGGAGCTGGCCGAAAAGGGCATCACCAACATCGTCGTGCTCGAGGCCCGCTACCTGGGCTTTGGCGGCACCGGGCGCAACGGCGGGCAGATCATGGCCGGCATCGGCCACGACCTTGAAAAGATCAAATCAGCCGTGGGCGAAGATGGCCTGCGCCAGATCTTCGAGATCAGCGACCTGGGCGCCGACATCATCAAGCAGCGCATCGCCCGGTACGCCATCGATGCCGACTTCTGCCACGGCTATGGCTACATGGGCTTCAATGCCCGCCAGGAGAAAACCCTGCGCGCCTGGGAGAAAGACTTCAAGTCGGTGAATTCCCAGCACGAGATCCGCTTTCTGGGCGGCAGCGAGGTCAGCCAGATCATCGGTTCCAACGCCTACGGCAGCGCCCTGCTGCACATGGGCGGCGGGCATGTGCACTCGCTCAACCTGCTGCTGGGCGAGGCCAAGGCCGTGGCCGGGCATGGCGTGCGCATCTTCGAGAACAGCCCGGCGCTGCAGGTGCAGTACGGCGAGCGCATCACCGTGCGCACCGGCCGCGGCTCGGTACGCGCCAGCAAGCTGCTGTGGGCCTGCGACAGCTTTCTCAACAGGCTTGAACCCGAACTGCACCGCTCCACCATCAACACCTACGCCTTCCAGATGATGACCGAGCCGCTGCCAGAGGAGCTGATCCGGCGCATCAGCCCGATTCGCGGCGCCTACAGCGACATCCGCCCGGTGATCGACTACTACCGCGTGACCAACGAGAACCGTCTGCTGTTCGGCGCCGCGACGCCGCTGGTGGAGCATATCCCCCGCGACCTCAAGGCCTGGAACCGGGCATTGATGCTGAAGATCTTCCCGTACCTGAAGGACGTGAAGATCGACCTGGCCTGGGGTGGCCCGATGGCCTGCAGCCCCAACCTGTTCCCGCAGGTCGGCACCCTGCCCGGGCGCAGCAATGCGTTCTACGTGCAGGGCTACTCCGGGTTCGGCGTGACGCCCAGCCACATCATCTGCAAGGTGCTGGCCGAAGGCATGAGCGAAGGCTCGGCCCGCTATGACCTGGTCAGTTCGATCCCGCGCCCGACGATTGTCGGCAAGGACCATATCCGCCCGCTGCTGCTCACGGCCGGCAAATCCTGGCACCAGCTGTCGGGGTACTGGAATGGCCGGCGCTGACCCCCCTTTTTTCCACTGTTCAAGGAACACTGCCATGACCCTGACTGCACTCAAGCACAACATCCAGCTCGGCGAACTCGACGCCTGGGGCACCGTTGCCGACCTGGGCTCGGAGATTCTCGAAGGCGAGGTGCGTGCCTTCGGCAAGATGACCTTCGGCGCGCCGACCGACGCGCTCAGCAGCGCCTACTTCGGTACCACCCAGGGCAGGTTCCGCATGGTCTACCCGTTCAACGAGCAGGCCACGGTGATGACCGGCCAAGTGCGCCTGACCGATGAAAGCACCGGGCAGAGCACGCTGTACAAGGTGGGCGACAGCTGGTTCGTGACCAAGGGCACGCCGGTGCTGTGGGAGGTGCTGAGCGAGAGCTTCGTGAAGCATTACCTGGCGGTGGCCTGACGGGCCTCTTCGCGGGTCAAGCCCGCTCCCACAGGTTGTTGTGATCCTGTGGGAGCGGGCTTGACCCGCGATGAGGGCACCACGATTTATCCGGCTGCGTTCAAAGCATCCCCGAACACCACCCACATCGCCCGCAACCGCCGCGCGTACGCCTGCTGCCCGGCATAGATCAGCTCTACATTCAGGCTGTCCACCACCCCCAGGTACGCGTCCACATACACCCCCCGCCGCGCCACCGGCACCTGCGGCAGGCACGTGCCCAGCGCCTGCTCGAACACCTCGCCCAGCCGCGCCAGGTACCCCTCGAAGCCTGCCGAGATGATCGGCCGCAGCGCCGCCGGCGGAAAGAACGCGGTACGCAGCAGAAACCGCAGGTGCGCCGACTGCTGATAGCGCTCACCCAGGCAGTGGGCATAGCCGGCCCCCGGCAACGCGTCGTCGCACTGCGCAAAGCACTGCTCCACATACAGCCGCTCGGCCTCCACCGCACGCTCGAACACCGCCTCGAACAGGTCGTCCTTGCTGCTGAAGTGCGCATACAGCGACGGCTTGCGCATGCCGGCCGCCGCCGCGATGTCGTTGAGCGAGGCGGCATCGTAGCCATGCTCGGCAAACTGCTCGACCGCGATCGCGCAGACCTTCTGCGCCGAAGGCGTGAGGGTTCTCATGCAGGGTTCTCCCGTATCAATGCCCGGCCAGGCTGCTCGCCTCGACCGGCGCGTGCCGGGTGCAGGCGCGCACCAGCAGCGCCACGACAACACCCGAAATCACCAGCAGCGACGCCCAGTGCGCCGCGCCCAAAGGCGCCATGATGCCCGACAACGGCGTGGCGAACGACGAAATGATCAACTGGAAGGCGCCCAGCAACGCCGCCGTGGAGCCCAGCGCACGGCTTTGCGAAGACATCACCAGCGACATCAGCGTGGCCTCGAGAATGCCCAGGCCGAACATCGCCAGCGCCATGCCGGCAACGATGCCGGCCAGCCCCGCCGCGCTCAGGGCCCCTGCCAGTACCACCAGGGAACCGATCAGCAGGCACCCCGCACCAGCCTTGGCCAGGCGCAGCAGGCCCTTGCGCGCCACCAGCCGACCCGCCGCGATGGCGCCGAGCAGAATTGCCACCCCGGTGGCGCCGAACAGCGTGCCGAAGGCTTGCACCGACAGGCCGAAGTGGGTCTGGTAGACGAACGCCGCACCGCCGATGTAGGCAAACAGAAAGAAGAACACCGCCGCCAGCGCCAGCGCCGGGCGCAGGAACTGGCCATCGCTGCCGATGCGCAGGTAGGTACGCAGGATGTCCCGCGGCTGCCAGGGCTGGCGCTTGTCGGCGGCCAGGGTTTCCTTGAGCACCCAGGCCGAGTTCAACAGCACCAGCACGCCGAGCCCGGCCAGGGTGAACATGATCGCGCGCCAGCCAAGGTGCGCCCCCACAAAACCGCCCACCGCCGGTGCGAGCACCGGCGCCAGGCCCTCCACGGTCATTAGCAGGGCGAAGATCTGCGCGGCGCGCGCCCCTTCGGCCTCATCGCGGACCATGCTCATGATCACCACCAGGGTCAGCGCACTGCCCAGGCCCTGGACAAAGCGCGCCGCCAGCAGGGTTTCGAGGCTGGGCGCCTGGGCCGCGGCCAGCGAACTGAGCACGAACACCAGCAGCCCGGCCAGCAGCGGCCGGCGCCGGCCCAGGGTGTCGACCAGCGGGCCGAACAGCAATTGACCGGCGCCCATGGCCAGCAGAAACACCGTCAGCGTCAGTTGCACCCCGGCATAGGTCGCGCCGTACTCGGCGGCGATGCTCGGCATGCTGGCCAGGTACATGTCGATGGCCGACGGCCCCAGGGCGCCGATCAGCGCCAGGGACACGGCAAATTTCACGTGGGGGGACTGCGGGGTGTGCATAGCTCGAATCCACAAAAAGGTCACAGGTCTGGCTGCCGAATGCCTAACCTACCGACCGGTAGGTAGCCAGAGCGTGCGAGCCTATACACTGTGCCCCGCAGGGTCAAGCCAGTGGTTTATCAGGCCGGGCCGGCCAGGCTATGGGAGCGGTAGTCCTTGGGCGAGCGTTCGAACTGTTTCTTGAACGAGCGGCTGAAGTGCGCCGAATCGGTGAAGCCCCATTTGTAGGCGATGGTGGTGATCGACTCGGTCTTGAGGATCGGGTTGGCCAGGTCGTCGGCGCTGCGTTGCAGGCGCGTGCGCTGGATGTAGCGGCACACGCTGTCGCCCTGCTCTTCGAACAGGCGGTAGAGGTGGCGCACCGAAATGTTCAGGCGGTTGGCCAGGTTCACCGGCGACAGGCCGGGCTGGCCCAGGGACTCGTCGATCACCTTCTGCACATAGCTGCGCAGGTTGGCGCCATGCAGCGCCGCGCCCGGCTGCACCTGGTCATCGCCGCCCTCCAGGGCCGACCCCAGCAGCGACAGAAATGCACTGTGCAGGGCCTGGCCCTCGGCCAGCTCGCCCTCCCCCGGAGCGCTTTCCTTGCACAGCTGATCCATCAGCACATGCAGCATGCGCCCGCAGGCCTTGGTCTGGGAGATCTTGCCGAAGGTACGCGCATCGCCCCCCAGCTGCCGGCACACCGCCTCGCGCGAGAGCGACAGCGAGGCGTGTTCGATCAGGCCGAACGGCATGATTTCACAGGCCCCGACCGCGTCCATCAGCAGCATCTCGCCCGGTGCCAGCTGCACACTGACCCCGTTCTGGGTGACCTGGGAGAAACCGGTGCGCTGGCTGACCAGAAAGCAGTGCTGGTCGTTGTCGCGGTCGGGCTTGATGCCGTCGCGGCGGATCAGCCCGGCGTTGGTGCGCAGGTTGGCCAGGGCCAGGCCGCCGCGTGACCAGGTGGAAATCTCGCCGATGAACAGCGAGCGATTGAACGCAAGTTCGGTCTCGAAATGCCCGCAAATGTGCTGCATGTCGGCATTCCAGCGGTCCAGCGCAGTGCCGGCGAGCTGATGAGTTCTCATGGGTACCTCCACGATGGCATCTTGTTTTTGTTGGGCAATAGTTAACATGTTAGCTATATGCACGCAACACGTTCGTCGTCGCCAGGGTGGAAGCAGTTTTGGTGCCAGTCTGCGGGTTCAGAGGTCTTCGACAAGCCGCGCCAGACCTTTCAACGCGGCCAGCAGCAGGTCACGCTGTGCGGGGTTCAGGCTGATGTAGCGACGAAACGCCGGCATGCGGTTGACCACCTCGCTGCCGCCCATGTGCTCCAGGGTCAGGGTCCAGCAGCCGCCTGCCAGGTCCAGGTGCAGGCGCTTGAAATCCAGCGGCATCAGCGCCTGTTGCAGGGCCGGGTCGTGGGCCAGGGCCTGTTCCAGCCGCGCCTGCCAGGACTGCTCGCCACGCAGCCGGCGCCAGCGCAGGCCGCTGCGCCGCAGTGCACCGGTATGCTGCAACGCCAGCCGCGCCGTGCCCTGTTGCGGGCAGGGCACCTGCAGGCGGAACTCGCACAGCACCAGGTGCATCAGCAACTGCGACTCGGTGCGCTCGCGCACCTCGAACGCCAGGCTGCCATCGGCCAGGGCGTAGCGTGCACTGCCCGGCCCCAGCACCTCGCAACCGGCCAGGCCGAGGTTGCGCTGCAGGTGCGCCAGCGTCACCCCGGGGCGGTAGCCCGAGGGCGCGCGGTCAAACAGCCTTTGCCACAGTGTGGGCAGGGTATGCGCCATGCTCGACTCCCGGTTGGTGGGCAAATTCGCGCGCCAGCACCTCTTCGACCGAGGCCGGCTTGAACGGGTTGACCTTCTGCACCACCAGGGTCCAGAACAGCGCGTACACCGCCGTGGCGCCGAGCATCCAGGCGAATGGCACGTACACCTGGGCCGGGTTCATGCCCGGCGGGGTGATGAACCACATGCCCAGGCCGATGCCGACGCTCGACAGCAATTGCGGCAGCGGGAACAGCGGCGAGCGGTAGGCCCGTGGCAGGTCGGGCCGGCGAATGCGCAGGATCACCACCGACAGCGTCACCAGCAGGTAGGCGGTGCTCCAGGCACACACCGCCGCCAGTACCAGGTGCAGGATGGTGTCGGTGTTGCCGCCCAGCCACCAGGCGTGCAGGCACGGGATCAGCATCGCCACCAGAATGCACACGATGGGGGTCTTGAAGCGTGGGTGCAGGTAGGTGAACACCCGGGGCAATGCGCCATCCACCGCCATGCCATAGAGGATGCGCGGCACCCCGGCCATCAGGGTGTTGATGGTGGCGGCGCCGGCGAACAGAAAGCCGATGCCCAGCCACAACGGGCCGATGTCGCCCATCACCTGTTGGGCAAAATGCGGAATGGCCATGGGCGTGTCCAGCAGGTGCGTGCCGCTGGCGGCGTCGAGCAGCACGTTGTCGACCTGGCGCTTCATCGCCGCGCCATAGATGAACATGCACGAGGCCACGCCGAACAGCCCCAGCGCCATGGCCCTGGGCAGGGTGCGCGCCGACTGGCGCAGGTCGGGTGCCAGCGGGGTGACGAACTCGCAGCCGACGAACATGAACATCGCCATGCCCACCAGCGACAGCACGGTGATCAGGTCGGTGCCCACCAGCGACGCGCCGAACCAGCCGTCCAGTTGCACCGCCGGGGCGGCGATCAGGCCGAGCACGCCGAACACCATCAGCGTGGTCCACATGCCGAAGGTGAGGATGATCTCGGCCTTGCTGAACACACTGATGCCGAACGCATTGAGGATGCCGAACACCACCACGAAGCCCACCCCCAGCAGCCACGAGCCACCGGCGGATTCGGCCAGGGTGTTGAGGTGTTCGAAGTTCACCAGCGCCATCACCCCGGCCAGGATGGTTTCGGCGGTGCCGGCGAACACGTGCACGATCAGGTAGGCCGACAGCGTGCCGGTGATGGCGAAGAAGCGCCCCATGCCGCAGTTGATGTAGTCGTACACCGAGCCGGTGGTGGGCAGGATGGCGGCGGCTTCGGCGAAGGTGGTCGACTGGGCGAGCATCATCAGCATGGCGATCAGCATGGCCACGGCGAACGCACCGCCGCCGATGCCGAAACCGGTGGTGGCGGTGAGGATCACCGGGCTGGCCATGATCAGGCCGATGGTGCTGGCCAGCGCGGTGGGGAACCCGACCGTGCCACGGTTCAGGTGCACGCTGAGGGTGTGGTTGAGCGACATGATGAGCGACCTCGAATGCCGTTGTTGTGGTTATGCGCCACTGTGCGCTGGCGGTTGACTGGCGTCTTGCCCGTGGCTGCCTGGGGTTTTGTTGCAGCCTGCCAGGGCACTTCTGGCCGTAGCCGGTTTGCCTGACACACCCTGCACTCAGGTTTTACGACCGCTTCGCGCTCGATCGTCGGCCAAGCCAACTCCCACGCCCTGCGGGCAGAAGCCAACCTCACAGCCCCAAACAACCTGCTTCTGGCCGCAAGGCCGTGGGAGCGGGCTTGCCCCGCGATCTGGCGCAAAGCGGCAGCAAAACCTGCGCGCACGGTTTGCCTGACACACCCTGCGGGCAGAAGCCAACCTCACAGCCCCAAACAACCTGCTTCTGGCCGCAAGGCCGTGGGAGCGGGCTTGCCCCGCGATCTG